>NZ_CP115543.1:0-300000 GCF_031834615.1 Stenotrophomonas aracearum | reverse complement strand
GGACGCATCGGCCGGCTGCTGCGCGGCGGGGGTCTGGGTGTCGGACACGGGGGTGGACTCCTTGCCGGAACAGGCCGCCAGCGCAAGGCTGATGGCGGCGGCCAAGATAACGGTACGCGACATGAAACGGGCTCCTGGAATGAGGTGAAGCGGGCTGTAACCGCAGCCGATCACCCTACTCCCATTGCCTGCGCCCGGCATGTGCCGGACGTGGCGCCTTCCTTCACACGGTGCCGCGGTTCTTGCCCTGCCAGGGCCGGTAGTACTCGCGGATGGCGGCCATGTCGGCCACGTCGTCGCCGGTGGAGTAGAACAGCGGGCCGATGCCGATGGTCTTTTCCGGGTAGTGGAAGTAGCAGGCCAGCACCGGCACGTCGGCCATGCGGGCGATCTTCAGGAACCCGGCCTTCCAGTGGGTCACCGCCTTGCGGGTGCCTTCCGGGGTGATCGCGTACCAGAGCTTGTCCGAATTGCGCAGCAGGCTGACCGCCTGTTCCACCGTGCCCTGCGGCGAGCTGCGGTCCAGCGGGATCACGCCCAGAGTGTGCAGCAGCGGCGAGAGCGGCCACCAGAACAGCGAGGCCTTGCCCAGCACCTTCACCTGCATGCCCAGCGCGATCTTGGCCGCCATGCCCCAGAAGCCGTCCCAGTTGGACGAATGCGGGGCGACGATGAAGACCAGCTTGGGCACGTTGGGGAAGGTACCGGTGACCTTCCAGCCGCCCAGGCGCAGCGTGCAGCGTGCCAGCCAACGCAGGAAGCGGTTCGGTTTGACCTGCGGCATCTGCGGGGGCACGGCCGGCAGCAGCGGACTACGGTTGTTCAAGCAATCACTCCCAATTGCGTGTGGTGCGGCCGCGCTTGATCTGCGCGCGACCCTTCTTTTCATCCAGCCGGCGCATCTTGGCGCCATAGGTGGGCTTGGTCGCCACGCGCGCCTTCGGCACGCTGAGGCTGGCCTGGATGAAGGCGGCCAGGCGTTCGCGCGCGTCCTCGCGGTTACGGTCCTGGGTACGGAAACGCTGTGCGTCGATGACCAGCACGCCTTCGCCGGTCATGCGCCGGTCGCGCCGCGCCAGCAGGCGCGCACGCAACGGTTCGGGCAGGGAGGGCGAGCCGGCCACGTCGAAGCGCAGCTCGACGGCGGTGGAGACCTTGTTCACGTTCTGCCCGCCGGCGCCACTGGCGCGCACGAACCGCTCGACGAGTTCCGTGTCCGGAATCGCCAGCTGCTCGTTGATGGTGACAGGCCCATTTCCCATGGGGCGCATTGTAAAGGCAGGACCCGCACCGTAGGTGACCGCAATGTGCACCAATAGCGTCGAAACGGGGGCCAAAAGTCACGTATGGGCCGGAACCGTCGGTTTGCTGGCCCGGCGCACGGCGATGCTGCTCCGCGCCACGACGGCTTGACGGTGGCGCAGGTATGCTCGGGGTTCCATGCACCGCAGGACGCACTTCATGATTTCGACCCGTTCAATCGCCCGACGTGGGTTCGCCTGGCTGGGCCTGACCCTTGCACTGGCCCTGGCCGCCGTGGCCCCTGCCCTGGCCGCGCCGCCGTCGGACGCGGACATCAACCGGCTGCTGGCGGCCTCGCGGGCACAGAACATGCTCGACTCGATGGTGCCGCGGATGGAGGAGATGCAGCGCCAGCAGTTCCTGCAGATCGCGCAGCAGCGCAAGCTGGACGAGGCGCAGAAGGTGCAGTTGCAGCGCATCGAGCAGCGCAGCAAGGAAACGATTCGCCAGGCGCTGTCGTGGCAGCAGCTGCGGCCGATGTACGTGGACCTGTACAAGAAGACCTTCAGCAAGGAAGACGTGCTGGCGATGGCCGAGTTCTACGAGAGCTCGGCCGGGCAGAGCCTGCTGGACAAGACCCCAGCGCTGATGCAGAACGCGATGGTGGCGATCCAGGACCGCATGCAGCCGCTGTTCGTGGACCTGCAGAAGGACCTGGAGGCGATCGTGAATGAAGCGCCGGCGCAGGCGGCGCCTGCATCACCAGCCAAATAAATCCATCGCCTTGCGGAATTCCCCATCCACCGGCGCGCTGACGTCCATCGGCGTGCCGTCCAGGTGCGGAAAGCGCAGGCGTTCGGCGTGCAGCAGCATGCGGTGGATGCCCTGCATGCGGAAGCTGCGGTTGTGGCGGCCGTCGCCATGGCTGGTGTCGCCGATCAGGTGATGCGACAGGTGCTTCAGGTGCCGGCGGATCTGGCGGAAGCGCCCGGTCTGCGGCTGGCAGCGCAGCAGCGCATAGCGCGAGGTTTCGAATTCGCCCATGGGTACCGGAATCTCACCCACCGCCACCCGCTGGAAATGGGTGATGGCCTGTTTCTTCACCGGCTTGCCGGGACCGCCGTCCAGGTCGTGGTCGACGGTGAAGGCTTCTTCCGCCGGCCAGCCCCGGCAGATCGCCAGGTAGTCCTTGATGACGTCGCCGCCCATCAACGACTTGCCCAGCACGCTGGCGCTTTCGCGGTCGAAGGCGAGCAGCAGGCAGCCGCTGGTGGCGCGGTCCAGCCGGTGCACCAGGAAGATCGGCCTGCCCAGCTGTTCGCGCAGGCGGTCGGCCAGGAAATCATCTTCGCCACGCGCCAGCTTGCTGTCGTGGACCATCAGCCCCGCAGGCTTGTTGACCACCGCGAGGCGCTCGTCCACGTGCAGCAGCTGCAGCGGCGGCAGCGCCACCGGCGCTTCGGCCGGCGCGTCGACCTCGCTCATCGCCGCCACCACGCCGCGCCCAGCGAGAACAACCCGGCCACACCGCTCACCCAGCTCAACATCGGCACGTCACCGAAGTACCAGCCACCCGGCTGCATGCCATACAGCACGGCCGCGACGATCAGCAGGCCGACACCTGCAATCGCGGCTACCGCACGCTTCTGCAGTTTCTGCAGGTTGACGTTGAGCGCTTCCAGGTCGCGCGAGCGCATCGACAGCTCATGCCCGCCTTCCACCTGCTGGCGCAGCCAGGCGTGGACCAGGCGCGGCATGTCCGGCGCGTGGGTCATGATTTCCGGCAGGCGCTTGCGCATTTCCTTCAGCACCCGACGCGGGCTGTAGCGTTCGCGCAGGATGCGTTCCAGCACCGGCCGCGCCACGGCCCAGATGTCCAGTTCCGGGTCCAGCTGGCGGCCCACGCCTTCGATGTTGAGCAGGGTCTTCTGCAGCAGGATCAGCTGCGGCTGCAGGGTCAGCTCATAACGCTGCGCCACGCGGAACAGCTTGATCAGCACTTCGGCCAGCGAGATCTGCGACAGCGGCCGGGTGAAGTACGGCTCGCACACCGAACGCGCGGCGGCTTCGAGTTCGTCGATGCGCACGTTGTTGGGCATCCAGCCGGCTTCAACGTGGAGCTCGGCCATGCGCCGGTAGTCCTTGTTGAAAATGGCCATGAAGTTCTCGGCCAGGTAGTACTGATCTTCTTCGGACAGCTGGCCCATGATGCCGAAATCCAGCGCGATGAAGCGCGGGTTGTCGCGGCGCATCGGGTCGGTGTCGACCCAGATGTTGCCGGCGTGCGCGTCGGCGTGGAAGAAGTTGTCGCGGAACACCTGCGTGTAGAACACGCGCACGCCCTTGGCAGCGAGCGCCCTGCGGTCGATGCCGGCCTTGTCCAGCGCGGCGATGTCGTCGGAGGGAATCCCCCACACCCGCTCCAGGGTGAGCGCGCGTTCGGCGGTGTGGCTCCAGATCACCTCGGGCACGTACAGGTCGTCCGAGTCCACCCAGTTGCGGCGCAGCACGCTCGCGTTGGCGCCTTCGCGCTGCAGGTCGAGTTCGGCGGCCAGGGTGTTTTCGACTTCGGCCACCACTTCGCGCGGACGGATCTTGTCGGCGCGCGGGTGCGCGCGCTCGACCAGGGCCGCTGCGGATTTCAGCAGCGCGATGTCGGCGTCGATCTGCTTTTCGATATCCGGGCGGAGCACCTTGACCACCACCTGGCGGCCATCGGCCAGGGTGGCGGCGTGGACCTGGGCGATCGAGGCCGAGGCCAGCGGCTGCAGGTCGAACGTGGCGAAGGCCTCGGCCACCGGGCGACCCAGCGCCTGTTCGACGATGCGCTGCGCGGTGGCGCCGTCGAACGGCTTGACCCGGTCCTGCAGCAGGGTGAGTTCGTTGGCGATGTCGGCCGGGATCAGGTCGCGACGGGTGGACAGGATCTGCCCGAACTTGACGAAGATCGGGCCCAGGTCCTGCAGCGCCAGGCGCAGGCGCGCGCCCCGTGACTGCGCGGCGATGTCGGACGAGGCGCGCGGCACGAACGGCTTGGCAATGCGCAGCCAGCCTTCCAGCGGCGTGCCATCCAGCAGATCGTCGAGGCGGTAGCGCAGGATCACCCGACCAATGCGGCTTGCGCGGAACACCGCCTTCATGCGCGCACCTGGGCCAGGCGCTGCACGCGGGCGGCCATGCGTTCCACGTCGTCGCGCATTACATCCACATCGTCATGGAAGGCATCCAGTTCGGCTCGGGCTACCACGTCGCGCGACTCCTCGGTGACAAATTCAGCGGCGCTGTGCGCCAGGTCGGACGCGCCACGGCGCGCATGCTGCAGGGCCGAGCGCAGCGCATTGGCCACCTGCACGCCCAGGATTTCGCCAAAGACTTTCACGAACGGCAGCTGCCAGTCCGGGTCGAACCGGCTGGCCAGCTGCTGCAGCCGGCGCGCCAGTTCGGCATCGCCGGAGACCTTGACCCGCCCGGCCGGGGCGTCGCCGCCCCGGCGTGCGTTGGCCAGGAACGGCAGCTGGGCCAGCACGCCCCCCAGCGTGCTGCGCACGGCCAGGTCCGGGTCGGCCTGCGGGTCCACCGGACCCACGGTGAGGCGCTCGCCGTCCACGCCGATCCGCATCGCCAGCGCGGGCGATTCGAGGGTAAGGGCGATATGGCGGCCATCCAGCGCGACCAGCGCGCGGCGGGTATCGGGATCCAGCGCCAAGGTGCGATTGAGCGCGAGCTGCAGCGCATTGCCGGCCAGGGGCTTGAGGGAGGAGAGCAAAGAGCGGGGCATGGCGACATTCTACAGGGACGGGGTAGAGCCACGCCCTGCGTGGCTGCGCGCGGTCCAGACATCACGCAGCCACGCAGGGCGTGGCTCTACCGTCAGCCGTGCGCCCACAACAAAAAGGGCCTGGCGCCCTTGGAAGCGCCAGGCCCTCAGCGGTTCGCGCTGGATCCTGCGGGCCCGGAGAGAGGGGGGCCCGCAGGATTCTGCGCGCTACTAACCTCGCTTGCGGAACATCGAGATGATCGCCAGGATCAGGAACACCACGAACAGGATCCAGGCGATGTTGCTGGCGGCACCAGCAATGCCGGAGAAACCGAGCACTGCCGCAATAAGGGCGATAACAAAGAAGATTACGGCGTAGTGCAGCATGTCGATCCTCGCGTCGGGCGTGCCGGATTGGCGTGCTGCCATCTTCACCAAGGTTCGGTGTTCAGGAAGTGATGGGAATCTGGATGTGCGATGAAGCCTTCAGCCTCGTGAGACCCTCGTCAATGCTGACCTGCGGCACGTAGCCGAAGTCGCGGCGGGCCGGCTCCATGCTGTACCAGTGCGGGGTGCACAGCTGCTCGGCCAGGAAGCGGGTCATCGGCGGTTCGCCCTTCAGCCGCAGCAGCGGCCACAGGCGTTCGGCCACCGCACCAATGCGGTACGCGGTCTTGAAGCTGATCGACTTCTCCACGCCCGGTGCGCCCACCGCCGCCAACAGCTTGTTGAGCAGCTCGCGCATCGGCAGCGGTTCGCCGTTGGAAATGAAGTACGCCTTGCCCGCGCACGCCGCGCCCGGGGCGAGGTGTTCGAAGGCGAGGAAGTGGGCCAGCGCGGCATTGTCGATGTAGGTGGTATCGACCAGGTTGCTCCCATCGCCGACGAAACGCAGGCGACCGGCGCGCGCGCGTTCGGCCAGGCGTGGCACCAGTTGCTGGTCGCCCGGGCCCCAGATCAGGCGCGGGCGCAGCGCCACGGTGGCCAGGGTTGCATCGTTGGCGGCCAGTACGCGCTGTTCGGCGATGGTCTTGGTGGCCGCATACGGCGCCTGGAAGTCTTCGCCGTAGGGCACTTCATCCGCACCCAGCCCTTCCACCGGGTGGGTGGCGCGGTGGGTGACGCTGGGCGTGGAGGTGTACACCAGCGTGCGCACGCCATGCGTGCGGCAAGCGGCAATCACGTTGTCGGTGCCGACCACGTTGGCGAGGTGGTAGCTCTCGTAACTGCCCCACGCGCCGGCCTTGGCGCCGTTGTGGAACACCGCGTCGACCCCGGCCACCGCGTGGCGCACCGCGTCGGCGTCGGCCAGGTCGCCGCGGATCTGGCCCACGCCCAGCGCGGCCAGCGGCGGGTAGTCGCCGCGGTTGAAGCTGAGTACTTCGTGGCCGCGCGCGACCAGGCCACGGCACAGCGCCTGGCCGAGGAAACCACCACCGCCGGTGACAAGGATCTTCATGCGTGTTGTTCCATTCGGGTTGCAGCCCAGACCGCGAGTTTCTCGCGGCCGATCTTGGCATTGTGGCGGATGTCGACCGGGAAGCCCGGGTGCGGCAGGAAGCGTTCGATGCGCACGGTGCCCGCGTGAGCGGCCGCTTCGTCGCGCAGGCGTTGCTGCAGCGCGGGCGAATCGGCGGTGCCCGGCTGCAGTTCGTAGCAGAGCACCGGCAGCTGCGCACCGGCGGCGCCGAAGCCGACCAGCGCGGTGCGCGCGATGCCGTCCAGTGCGTTGAACACCGGCTCCACCTGTTCGGTGTACAGCGGGCCGTGCGCGGTTTCCACGCGCTGCGTCTTGCGCCCGCAGAACCACAGCCGGCCGTCGGCGTCGAAGTAGCCGACATCGCCCATGCGGTGTACGACGCGGGTGCTGCCGTCGGCCAGGGTTTCAGTGATCTTGGCCGCAGCGGTGGCCTGCGGACGGTTGAAGTAGCTGTCGGTGGCGGTGGGGCCGGCCACGGTGATTTCGCCGACCACGCCGGTGGCCACCTCGCGCACCTGCGACCATGCCGGCAGCGGCGCGTCGTCGATGGCGATGATGCGCACCTGGTTCGGCGCCACCACCCGGCCCACGCAGGTGCCGGCGCCGGCTTCGGTGGCCTGGCGCGTGCTTTCCAGCTCGCGACCTTCGATCACCGCCACCGGTAGGCACTCGGTGGCGCCGTAGGGGGTCCAGAACTGGGCGTCGTCGGGCAGCAGCCGGCGGATGCGCGCCACCACGTCGGGCGGCACCGGCGCACCGGCCGAGGTCACCCGGCGCACGCCGGGCAGCGGCTGGCCATGGTCGGCCAGCACCCGCATCAGCGCCGGCGAACCAAACAGCTGGGTCACCCCGAAGCGTTTGATCGCGTCATGCAGTTTGCGCGGGTCGGCCTTGGCCGGGCGGGTGGGGTCCATGTCGGGAATGACCGAGGTCAGGCCCAGCGCCGGGTCGAACAGGGCGAATGGCGGGAAGGTGGGCAGGTCGATGCCGCCCGGTTCCATGCCGAACGCCGAGCGCAGCAGTTCGACCTGGCCGACGAAATGGCGGTGCCGGTAGACCACGCCCTTGGGCACGCCGGTGGAGCCGCTGGTGAACAGCAGCGCGGCCACGTCCTCGCCGTCGGTGGCGGCCATTGGCTGCGGCTGGCGCGCGCCGTCGGCTTCCAGCTGGGCCAGGGTGGTGCCGCCCCAGCCCCAGCGCCGCCCGACCGTGACCAGGCGCTTCGCCCCCGGGCACCAGCGCAGTACCAATCGCGCCACATGGGCCAGGCCGATGCCGATGAAGGCTTCAGGTTGCGCTTCGTCCAGGCACTGCTTCAGCGCGCGCTTGTCGATGCCGGGGTCGACCAGCACCGGCACCGCGCCGTTCTTGAACAGCGCGAACATCAGCAGGAAGAACTCCGGCGAGGGCCGCACCATCACCACCGCACGCACCCCGCGGCCGATGCCGTAGGCAGCCAGGCCGGCGGCCATGGCGTCGCTGCGGGCATCCAGGGTGCGGTAATCCAGGGTCACGTCGTAGCGCGCCATGCCGTCCGGGCCCGGTTTCCCGGGGCAGCGGATGGCGATCTGGTCGGGGCGTTCACGGGCCAGTTCGGGCAGGCGCGCGGCGATGTTGGTCGGGCTGTTCATCCGTTCATTGTCGCCGCATCAGAAAATTCTTGCGCGGCGGCCGCAGGCGTGGAAAATTCGCGCCCTTCCCACACGCAAACAGCCGCCCAAGGCCGGCACCCCATGTCCCATCCCTGCATGACCTGCGGCGCCTGCTGTACCCAGTACCGCGTGGCGTTCCATTGGATGGAATCGGACGAGGTCACCCCCGGCGGCGTACCGCACCAGCTGACCGAACCGCTCGACCCGCACCGCCTGTGCATGCGCGGCACCCTGTCCAAGCCGGTGCGCTGCGTGGCGCTGGACGCGGAGATCGGCGTGTATTCCCGCTGCAGCATCCATCCCAACCGGCCCAGCGTGTGCCGTGAGGTGGACGCGTCGTGGGAGTTCGGCAAGGCCAGCCCGCAGTGCGACAAGGCGCGGGCGATCCATGGCCTGCCGGCGCTGAGCCTGGAAAGCTGGGCCTGGCGCGACGCGCCGGATCACCCGGACGCCGCGTAACCCCACCCGGGGGTCAAACCGGGTTCGCGTCCAGGAACGCCCGGATCTCCGGCACCAGCACTTCGTGCTTGTCTTCCAGCACGTAATGCCCGGCGTCTTCGAACGCGTGCACCTGCGCCTGCGGCAGCGCGGCCTGGAAGCCCGCCAGGAAATGATGGTCGAACACGAAGTCGCGCAGGCCCCAGCCGATGAAGGCCGGGCGGTCGGCGAACGACGGCAGCGCCTTGCCGGCACGTTCCAGCAGCGACCAGGCCTTGTCGGCCGGGCCCAGCGGAATGTCCTGCATGAAGCGGATGGTGCTGATCCTGTTGGCGTAGGTGTTGTACGGCGACACATAGGCGCGGCGCACGTCCGCCGGCATCTTCCGCTCCACGCCCAGCCACGAGGCACCGGACGAGAACGCATTGAAGCTGCGGATGATCCACTCGCCGATCTTCCAGTGCCGGCCCAGCGCGATCTGCCACGGCATCTGCTTGGCGGCCGGCATCAGGAAGGCGGCGGTGTTGAGCACCACCAGGCGCTTGACCTGCGCATGGTGCGACAGCGCCCAGCCGAAACCGATCATGCCGCCCCAGTCGTGCACGGCCAGGGTGACCGGGCCGGTGATGCCCAGGTGCGCCAGCAGCGCGTCCAGGTCGTCCACGCGCGACTGCAGGGTGTACTCGTAGTGCGCGTCATCCGGCTTGTCCGACAGGCCCATGCCGATGTGGTCGGGCACGATGCAGCGGTAACGGTCCGACAGCCCGGCCACCAGCGTGCGCCAGTAGTAGCTCCACGACGGATTGCCGTGGACCATCACCACCACCTCGCCGTCGCGCGGGCCTTCGTCGAGATAGCTCATCGACAAGCCCGGGCGGACCTCGAAACGCTGCGGATGGGCGGGGTAACCGGGAAGCTTGGACATCGGGTGGCACCTGTAAAAAGGGCCGGTAAGACCGGCCCTTGGGAATCAACGCAGCGGACGGCTTACCAGACCACTTCGGCCATCGAGCAGTTCAGGCCGGAGCCGATGCCGAGCAGCGCGATGCGGTCGCCCTTCTTCAGCTTGCCCAGCTGCTTGAGCTTGCTCAGCACGATCGGCACCGAGGCCGGGCCGATGTTGCCGTGCTCGCCGAAGATGGTCATCACCTTCTTCGGGTCGATGCCGAAGTTCTTGATGAAGGCAGCGGTGTGCGGCTGGCTGACCTGGTGGATCACGAACTGGTCCAGTTCTTCCACGGCCCAGCCCAGTGCTTCGCGGGCGGCCATGAAGGTCTTCTGGGCCAGCTTGATGCCTTCGATCAGCAGCATGCGGGTGTCGGTGACCATGCGGTCCAGGTTGCCCCGGCACAGCTGGTTCCACTCGGTGGCCGAGCGGGTCACGCCACCGCGGTAGCGCGGCGCGTCCGGCACGAGTTCGGTGCGGGCCATGACCATGGCGGCGGCGCCACAACCCAGGGTCAGGGCGGCCATCTCGTTGCGGAAGTCGTCGGCGGTCACGCCCGGCTGGGCCATGCGCTCGAGGGTCTTCTCGTACACCAGGTTGGCGGTTTCACCGTCGACGATCAAGGCGTAGTCGATGTCGCCGCGTTCCAGCATGCGGGCCGCGATGTCCATGCCGTTGATGAAGGCCAGGCAGGCGTTGGCGACGTCGAAGGTCATGCACTCGTCGCTGACGCCCAGGTTGCCCGAGACGATGGAGGCGGTGGACGGCTCCAGGTAGTCGCGGCTGACCGAGGTGTTGACCAGCAGGCCGATCTTGTCGGCACCGATGCCGGCGTCTTCCAGCGCCTTGCGGGCGGCCAGGGTCGCGGCGTCGGAGGCGAGCATGTCCGCGTCCCACAGGCGACGGGCGTGGATGCCGGCGATATCGCCGAGCACGTCGGTGCGGATACCCAGGCGGTCCAGTGTCGGCTGCAGGCGTTCGTTGATTTCCTTCGACGTCAGCGTATGCGGCGCGTCGATGTGCGCCAGGCCGGCGATCGATACATTCTTGAAGAGCATCAGTTAGCGCCAAGGCTCAGGCAAAGGGGGCGCTATTGTAAGCCCCCCGGGCCTTCACCGCACCTTTACGAATTCAGCTTCAGGCGTATGGTGGCGCGGGATGATGAGCCGTTCAGCGCGGCGGGCACTGGAACGCCTTGAAACGCTGGCTGCCGTCGGCCGGCAGGCCGGAGGCCTGGACCGCGTTGGCCGAGGCGCTGGGGGCCTCGTTGCGGGCCAGGGTTTCCAGCTCTTCCTGCACGCGCAGCGGGTTGCGGTTGTAGAAGCCGACCTTGCTCTTCACGGTCACCACCACCTCGCCCTTGTCGATGCAGCAGGTCGGCACCGGCCCGGCCGGCAGCACCCGCACCGCCTTGCCCACCGGTTCGATCGGCACCCAGGTGCAGGCGGAGGTAGCGAGGATGGCGGCGGAAAGTAGCAGAAGGCGCATGGCGTGAAGGCTCGACAAGGTCATGGCAGGGAGTTTGCCTGAACGGAATGAATGTGGGGTGGATGGGGTCCACGCCGGTCGGAAGGTCCGACCGGCGCCGCAGCCGTTCGGTTATTTCACCGGCTTCCCATCCGAGTCAATCACCACCACCTCGCCCAGGTTCAGCGCGCGCACCGGGGCTTCGGTCTGCTTCAGGTCGCCCACCACCACCCAGGTCAGGGTCTTGGGATCAAGCGTGGCGGCGGCCTGCTGCACCTGGGCCGGGGTCATCGCTTCGATTTCGGCCTTGCGCTTGAACACGTAGTCGTCCGGGCGCTGGTAGCGGACGATGCCGCTGATGGTGCCCAGCACCGCGCTGGCGGTTTCATACGCGCCCGGCAGGCTCAGGTTCTGGATGTTGCGGATGCGGGTGACTTCGGCCGGAGTGACGGCTTCGGCACCGGAAGCAAAGTCGGCAATCTCCTTCTGCATTTCCTTCATCGCATCGGCGGTCTTGTCGATCTGCACCGGCGCCATGCCCATCCACGGGCGCTGGCCCAGGGTGCTGCTGGCCATGGTGCGGGCGCCGTAGGACCAGTGCTTCTCCTCGCGCAGGTTCATGTTCAGGCGCGAGGTGAAGTCACCGCCGAGCACGCCGTTGGCAATGTCGAAGCGGGTGGCGCCCGGGTCCATGGTGGAGGGCACCACCTGGCCGGCGTACAGGTTGGCCTGCACCGCGCCAGGCTGGTCGATCAGGTACACGCGGGCCTTGGCCGGGCGGGCCACGTCGACCAGCGGCTTGAGCTGCGGGGCCGGGCCGGTGCTCTTCCAGTTGCCGAACTGGCGCTCCAGCAGCGGCACGATGTCCTTCAGGGTGGTGTCGCCCACCACGATCAGGGTGCCCTGCTCCGGACGCAGCGCGTCGCGGTGGAAGTCGACCAGGTCCTCGCGGGTCAGCGACTGGATGTCGGCTTCATTGCCGCTGCCGGTGAACGGAATGGCGTACGGGTGGCCGGCGCCGTACAGCAGCGGCGGCAGCACGCGCATGGCCGCGGCGCTGGGGTTGACCTTCTCCTGCTGGATCCCGGCGATCCAGGTCGCCTTGACCCGGTCGATCTCGCTCTGGTCGAAGCGCGGCTGGCGCAGCATGTCGGCATACAGGGCCAGCGACGGCGCCAGGTTCTCCTTCAGCGCCGAGAGGTACACGCTGGCGCTGTCCAGCGACGCCGAAGCGCCCAGGTTGGCGCCCAGCGCGTCGGCCGCGTCGGCGAACGGCAGTGCGCCGAGCTTGCCGGCGCCCTCGCCCATCAGGTCCATGGTGAAGTTGGCGGTGCCGGACTTGCGGCCCTGGTCGGCGGTGAAGCCACCGGGGAACTCATAGCTGAACTGCACCACCGGGATGTCGTGGCGTTCGGCCAGGATCACCTGGGTGCCGTTCTTCAACGTGGCGCGGTGCAGCTGCGGGAACTTCAGTTCCGGGAAGCTCTTGGTCTGCGGCACGCCGGTGCTGCGGTCGACCTGGCTGGCGGTGGTGGTGAACTTCGGGTCCACGGCCGGCACGGTGAACGGCTTCGGGGTGGCCGAGGGCAGTTCCGGCAGCGCCACGCGCGCGCCCGGCTCCACCACCAGGGTGTGGTCGCCCGCGCCAAGCCACTTGGCGCCGGCCGCGCGTACGTCGGCGGCGCTGGCCGCGTCGATGGTGGCCAGCGAGCGGCGGAAGCAGCCCGGGTCGCCTTCGAAAACGGTGCATTCGGCCAGCGCGTCGGCCTTGCCGCCAAACCCACCGATGCGCTCGATGCCACGGATGAAGCCGGCACGGAATGCGGTCTTGCCGCGGCTCAGTTCATCGGCGGTGGGGCCGTCGGCCACCAGGCGGCGCACTTCCTCGTCGATGATCGCCTCGACCTTGGCCGGGTCCACGCCCTGCTTCACCGTGGCCATGATCACGAAGTTGGAGCCCAGCTGCGAGGTGTAGGCACCGGCGCTGATGTTGTCCACCAGCTTGTCCTGGTGCAGCAGGCGCTGGTCCAGGCGAGAGGACTTGGCCCCGCCCAGCACCTGCGCGAACAGCTGCAGCTGGTCGATGTCGGTGGTGCCTGCCTGGGCCACGTTCCAGGCGCGGTAGACGCGTGCCTGCGGCACCTTGTCGGTCATGGTCTCGCGGGTGGATTTTTCGCGCTTGGCCACGTCGACCTTGGGCTGGGCCATGCTCGGGCCGGCCGGAATGTCGCCGAAGTAACGCGCGACCTTTTCCTTCGCGGTGGCCACGTCGATGTCGCCGGCCAGCACCAGCACCGCGTTGTTCGGGCCGTACCAGGTGCGGAACCAGTTCTTGACGTCATCCAGCGAGGCCGCGTTGAGGTCATTCATCGAGCCGATCACGCTGTGGTGGTACGGGTGACCTTCCGGGTACAGCGCGCGGTTGATCTTTTCCCACACCTGGCCATAGGGCTGGTTCTCGCCCTGGCGCTTTTCGTTCTGGACCACGCCGCGCTGTTCGTCTAGCGCGGCCTGGTCGATCGCGCCGAGCAGGTGGCCCATGCGGTCGGACTCCATCCACAGCGCCATGTCCAGCGCGGTGGTGGGCACGTTCTCGAAGTAGTTGGTGCGGTCGGTGTTGGTCGTGCCGTTCTGGCCGGTCACGCCGACCTGCTTGAACGGTTCGAAGTATTCGCCGGCGTGGTTTTCGCTGCCCTGGAACATCAGGTGTTCGAACAGGTGCGCAAAGCCGGTGCGGCCGGCCGGTTCGTCCTTGCTGCCCACGTGGTACCAGATGTTCACCGCCACGATCGGGGCCTTGCGGTCGGTGTGCACCACCACGCGCAGGCCGTTGGGCAGGGTGAACTCTTCGAACGGAATGTCGACCTTGGCGACCTGGGCCGGCTTGGCCATCAGCGGTGCCGGGGCAAGGCTGCCCAGTGCGGCGGAAAGCGCAACAGCCAGCAGTGCGGCACGCGGTCGAAGTTGGACGGTCATTCCGGGTCCTTGGTCATGAAAGTGAAGGGGGATGCTAGCCCGGGACGACCGGTTGGGGCATCGGCCAACAGTCATTGCCCATGTAAGGGAACTTTCCACGCCGTGCCGGTACCCCGGCGGCGGGGTGTGCGGCTGGCTGAACCGTTGTCCGGACAGTTTCCCAGGGTGGGATCGGACAGGTGTCCGGACAGCGGACACTCTGGAACGCCTATAAAACCCTTTTAAATCAATGATTAAAAGTTGGCACGATGCCTGCATTGGTCTACGTGCGGAAAGGACGCGATCAAACGAAACATGACTGATCGCTGAACAAAACACGGAATCTTGAAATTGTTCTTGCATCCCCAGATTCGGTGTACTACCTTACTACCACACCACTGCTCACCAACACTAAACAGGCCCCGTCATGAACACCAAGACCATCGCAATCGCCATCGCCCTCGCTGCCGGCTCCGCGTTTGTTTCGAACGTGCATGCCGCTTCCGCCATCACCACCCTGCCGACCGTGCAGGTCCGTCCCTCCGCCGACCAGCTGGCCCAGGCCGAAGTCGAGCGCACCAGCAGCATCCCGACCCTGGCGCTGGTGGAAGTGCGTCCGACCGCCGGTCAGGTTGCCGAATACCGCGCCGAACTGGCCGACAGCCGCCGCGTCACCACCCTGGCCGCCGTTGAAGTCCGCCCGACCGCCGAACAGCGCGAAGCGCTGGCCGCCGAACAGGCCGAACGCAGCACGGACTACATGGGTGCCCTGGCCTCGGCCGCCGGCGTACTGGCCCGCGACGTGATCATCAACCTGCCGGCCCTGCAGGTGCGTCCGTCGCCGAACGACCTGCAGGCCTTCGCGGTCGAAACCGCCTCGGTGCTGGTCCGTCCGTAATCGGGGATGGGCGGCGTAACATGTACGAATGACCGCCACCCCGACGTTCCATGTAGTGTTGTTCCAGCCGGAAATTCCCCCGAATACCGGCAATGTGATCCGGCTCTGCGCCAACACCGGCGCGCGACTGCACCTGATCGAGCCGCTCGGTTTCGACCTGAGCGACAAGCAGCTCAAGCGCGCCGGGCTGGATTACCACGAATACGCCCGACTGCAGGTGCATCCAGACCTGGACACCTTCCTGCAGGCAATCGCGCCAAAGCGCCTGTTCGCCCTGAGCACCCGCGGCAGCGTGCGTTATGACACCCAGCAGTTCGAAGACGGCGACGCCTTCCTGTTCGGCCCGGAAACCCGCGGCCTGCCGCAGGACGTGCTGGACGCGCTGCCCGATGGGCGCCGCTTGAGGTTGCCGATGCAGCCGGATAACCGCAGTTTGAACCTGTCCAACACTGTCGCCGTGGTGATGTTCGAGGCCTGGCGCCAGAACGGGTTTGTAGGCGGCGCCTGATCGCCTAGAACGCGTTGATACCCGTAAGCTCGCGACCAATCACCAACTGGTGCACGGTCTCGGTGCCTTCATAGGTGATCACCGACTCCAGGTTCAACGCATGCCGGATCGCCACGTGCTCGGTGGTGATGCCCGCGCCGCCCAGAAGGTCCCGGCACTCGCGCGCGATGTCGATCGCCATGCGGCAGTTGTTCCATTTGGCCAGGCTGACCTGCTGCGGCTGCAGCTGCCCCGCATCCTTCAACCGCCCCAGCTGCAGCGACAGCAGCTGCGCGGTGGTGATGCGCCGGGCCATGTCGGCCAGCTTGATCTGCGCGCTCTGGGTGGCCGCCACCGGGCGCCCGAACAGCACGCGCTCCTTTGTGTAGCCCAGCGCTTCGTCCAGGCAGGCAACGGCCGCGCCGATCGGCCCCCAGCTGATCCCGTAACGGGCCTGGTTGAGGCAGCCCAGCGGCCCCTTCAGCCCCTGCACGTTCGGCAGGCGGTTGCGCTCGGGCACGCGCACGTTGTCGAAGAACAGCGCGCCGGTCAGCGAGGCCCGCAGGCTCATCTTGTGCTTGATCTCCTGCGTGGTGAAGCCGGGCATGCCCTTCTCCAGCACGAAGCCCTGGATACCGTCTTCGGTATGCGCCCAGACAATGGCGATGTCCGCCACCGGGCCACTGGTGATCCACATCTTGCTGCCGTTGATCAGCCAGTCGCCGCCGTCCTTCACTGCACGGGTCTTCATCGCGGCCGGGTCGGAACCGCCGTGCGCCTCGGTCAGGCCGAAGCAGCCGATCACCCGGCCGGCGGCCATGTCCGGCAGCCAGCGCAGGCGCTGCTCCTCGCTGCCGTAGGCGAAGATGGGGTACATGCACAGTGAGCTCTGCACCGAAACGAAGCTGCGCAGGCCCGAGTCGCCGCGTTCCAGTTCCTGGCAGATCAAGCCGTAGCTCACCGCGTTCAAGCCGCCACCGCCGTACTGCTCGGGCAGGCTGGAGCCGAGCAGGCCCAGCGACGCGATTTCAGGAATCAATTCATCCGGGAAACGGCCCTGGTCGAACGCGTCGCCGATGATCGGCAGCACCTTTTCGTCGGTGAAGCGCGCCACGCTCGCCTGCACGGCACGTTCCTCCTCGCTGAGCAGCGAGCGGACATCGAACAGATCGTACGGATTGAGGGCCATGGGCAGCGACATCGCAGGCAGCAACAGGGCCCCCATTGTGACACCAGCCCGGTAGTGCCGGCCGCTGGCCGGCTGCACGCAATACCGGCCATCACCAGGAGCCGGCCGGCGGCCGGCACTACAATGGCTGCTTACAGGAGGCCTTGCCCATGCAGATCCGCAGCGAGCGTCCCGGCGACGCCCATGCCATTCACGCCCTCACCCGCGACGCGTTCGAACACGCCCCGCACAGCAGCCACACCGAACAGCACATCGTCGATGCGCTGCGCGATGCCGGTGCGCTGGCGGTATCGCTGGTGGCTGAAGATTCCGGCGCCATCATCGGCCACGTGGCGCTTTCGCCAGTGCAGCTCAGCGATGGCAGCGAAGGCTGGTACGGGCTCGGGCCGATCTCGGTGTCGCCGGAACGGCAGGGGCAGGGGGTTGGTGGGGCGTTGATGAAAGCGGCGATGGAGTCGCTTGAGGCGATGGGCGCGGCCGGGTGTGTGTTGTTGGGCGACCCCGCGTACTACGGACGGTTTGGGTTCCACGCAGAGCCGCGCCTGCGTCTGGCCGGGGTACCGGCGGAGTATTTCCAGGCACGGTTGTTGCGCGGGGAATGGCCAGACGCCGAGGTCACCTACCACGCGTCCTTCAGCGCGTAGTGCCGGCCGCCGGCCGGCTCCTCGTACCGCCGGGCATCGCCTGGAGCCGGCCGGCGGCCGGCACTACGGTCTCGAGTTCTTATGCTGCGCCGCAGCATCGCGCGTGAACGTCGGCGATCTAGGCGGAAACGGCTCCTACCGGTACCCTGATGCCCTGATCCAGCAGTTGCGCAGTGACCTGTCGCGCGCGATTCCCAGGCAACCGCCGCCGGCTTTGGCCGGGACGGCACTACCCACGAGTTACGCATCACCATGAGCGAAGAAACCACTGCCCTGCCCCCGCGTGAAGCCATGGAGTTCGACGTGGTTGTCGTCGGGGCCGGCCCGGCCGGCCTGGCCACCGCGATCCGCCTGCGCCAGCGCGCCATCGAAGCCGGCCGCGAGCTGTCGGTGTGCGTGCTGGAAAAGGGCTCCGAACCCGGCGCCCACATCCTGTCCGGCGCGATCATGGACACCCGCGCGCTGACCGAACTGTTCCCGGATTGGGCCGAACGCGGCGCGCCGCTGAAGCAGAAGGTCACCCGCGACGAGTTCCTGTTCCTGTCCGAAGACGGCGCGCGCAGCACCCCGCATGCGCTGCTGCCCGAGTGCTTCCACAACGAAGGCAACTACATCATCAGCCTCGGCGAGGTCACCCGCTGGCTGGCACAGCAGGCCGAAGTGCTGGAAGTGGCGATCTTCCCCGGCTTTGCCGCCGCCGAAGTGCTGTACGACGAGAACGGCGCGGTGATGGGCGTGGCCACCGGCGACATGGGCATCCGCAAGGACGGCTCGCACGGTCCCAATTTCGAACGCGGCATGGAGCTGCACGCCAAGTACACGGTCTTCGCCGAAGGCTCGCGCGGCCACCTCGGCCGCCAGCTGATCGCCCGCTTCCAGCTGGACGCCGGCAAGGACCCGCAGGCTTACGGCATCGGCATCAAGGAACTGTGGCAGATCGACCCGGCCAAGCATGAGCCGGGCCTGGTGGTGCACACCGCCGGCTGGCCGCTGGACAGCGATACTTACGGCGGCTCGTTCCTGTACCACGCCGACGGCGGCAAGGTCGCAGTGGGCTTCGTGGTCGGGCTGGACTACCGCAACCCGTGGATGAGCCCGTTCGAGGAGTTCCAGCGCTTCAAGACCCACCCGTCCATCCGCAAGCACCTGGAAGGCGGCAAGCGCATCGGCTACGGCGCGCGTGCGATCACCGCCGGTGGCCTGCTGTCGCTGCCCAAGACCGTGTTCCCGGGCGGCGCGCTGGTCGGCTGCGAAGCCGGTTACCTCAACGCCAGCCGCATCAAGGGCAGCCATGCCGCGATCAAGACCGGCATGCTGGCCGCCGACGCCGCGTTCGACGCGCTGGTTGCAGACCGCCAGCGCGACGAACTCAGCGCCTACCCGGCCGCCTTCGAAAGCAGCTGGTTGAACGACGAGCTGAAGCAGTCGAAGAACTTCAAGCAGTGGTTCAAGAAGGGCCGCAACGTCGCCACGCTGATGACCGGCATCGAGCAGTGGCTGCTGCCCAAGCTGGGCATCCGCAATCCGCCGTGGACCCTGCGCCACAGCACGCCGGACCACGCGTGCCTGGAGCCGGCGTCGCAGCACACGAAGATCGCCTACCCCAAGCCGGACAACGTGCTCACCTTCGACCGGCTGAGCTCGGTGTTCCTGAGCAGCACCAACCACGAAGAAGACCAGCCGTCGCACCTCACGCTGAAGGACGCCAGCGTGCCGGTGCGGATCAACCTGTCCGAGTACGCCGGCCCGGAAGCACGTTACTGCCCGGCCGGGGTGTACGAGTTCGTCGGTGGCGAAGGCCAGGAACAGCTGCAGATCAACGCGCAGAACTGCGTGCACTGCAAGACCTGCGACATCAAGGACCCGACCCAGAACATCGTGTGGGTGACCCCGCAGGGTGGCGGCGGCCCGAACTATTCGGGAATGTAACTGCTACAGGCTATCCAGGTAGGCCTGCAGTGCGGTCTCGAACGCGGCGATGTCCGCCGCGCTCGCCGCAATCCCCTGCTCCGGAATCTGCTGCATCAGCGCGCGCGCCTGCTCGGCCAGCGCCTCCGCACCCAGCGTGCCGAGCCCGCCCACGATGCGGTGCAGGACTTCCACCGCCGTGTTGATGTCATCCTGCGCGCGGGCGTCCCGACCGCGCTGCAGGTCGTCCGCGGTGGCTTCGCGCATGCTGTCGATCAGCACCGTCGCCACGTGCTCGGAGCCGAACCGGCGCACGATCGCCGCACGCGTCGGCGGCGCTGCCGGTACCGCCGCCGCCAGCGGCAGCTCCGGTTCCGGCGCGGCGTCGCCTTCGTCGGAGGGCAACCAGCGGCGCAGTGCCTGGCGCAACGTGGCCAGCGCCACCGGCTTGGCCAGCAGGTCATCCATGCCCGCTTCGCGGCAGCGCTGCACGTCTTCCGCCAGCGCGCTGGCGGTCAGCGCGAGCACCGGCATGCGCTGGCCACTGCCACGTTCACGCTCGCGGATGTGCCGGGTCAGCGTGTAGCCATCCATCACCGGCATGCGGCAATCGGTGATCACCAGGTCGAAGTGCGCGGCGTCCAGCAGCGCCAGCGCCGCTTCGCCATCCACCGCCACCTCGTGCTGCAGGCCCAGCTGCTGCAGGCGCCAGCGCATCAGTGCCTGGTTGGTGGGGTGGTCTTCCACCACCAGCACGCGCCGCCGCGCCTGCCCGGCCGGCAGCGGCTCCACCTCGCCGCCGGCGCGCTGGTCATCGCGCGCCACCGCGTCGGCCGGCACCAGCGGCAGGCTCACCACCACGTCCACGCGGGTGCCCTTGCCCGGTTCGCTCTGCATTTCCAGCTTCCCGCGCATCAGGCCGACGAGCCGCTGGCAGATGCTCAGCCCCAGCCCGGTGCCGCCGTAATGGCGGGTAATGGCCACGTCGGCCTGCGCGAACGGCTTGAACAGCCGCTCGCGCTGCTCGGCTGAAATGCCGATGCCGGTATCGATCACGCTCAGGCGCAGGGTCTGCGAGATCTCGTCGGCGCGGTCTACCGACAGCGCGATGCTGACCGATCCCTCATTGGTGAACTTGATCGCATTGCTGAGCAGGTTGAACACGATCTGGCGCAGGCGCATGCCGTCGGCCAGGTGCTGTGGACCCACCGCCGCGTCGACCTCC
The DNA here is from genome assembly GCF_031834615.1 of Stenotrophomonas aracearum. Lineage (NCBI taxonomy): Bacteria > Pseudomonadati > Pseudomonadota > Gammaproteobacteria > Lysobacterales > Lysobacteraceae > Stenotrophomonas > Stenotrophomonas aracearum. The sequence continues at coordinate 279,712 of NZ_CP115543.1, read as the reverse complement.
AGGCTCAGCGCCAGGCCCTTGCTGGACGCCTGCGGCGACAGCAGCTGCTGCACGTTGTCGAGCAGGGTGCGCAATGCCACCGGCTGCGGCTCCAGCGGCAGCGCGCCGGCTTCGATGCGCGAATAGTCGAGGATGTCGTCCAGGATCTGCCGCAGCATCTGCGCCGAGTCCTCGATCACGCTGATGATGCGGCGCTGTTCGCCGTCCAGCCCGGTGTGCGAGAGCGCTTCCACCATACCCAGCACCCCGCTCATCGGCGTTCGGATCTCGTGGCTCATGGTGGCCAGGAAATTCGACTTTGCCGCCGTGGCGCGTTCGGCAGCAGACTTCGCCGCCGCCAATGCGTCGGCCTGCGCGCGCGCTTCGGTCACGTCCACCCAGTAACCGCTTCACAGCACCGCACCGTCCGCAGCCGCATACGGCAGCGCGCGCGTGCGCACCCAGCGCACCACCCCGTGCGGACTGGTGCGGAATTCCAGGTCCAACGCGGAAAAGTCGCGCGCGGCTTCAATCAGCGCGGCGTGCACCGCCTCGCGGTCGCGTGGGTCGATCTTGTCGGCCAGGCGGGTTTCATCGGCAATCACCTCCTGCGTACTCACCCCGAACATCGATTGCAGGTCGCCGGTGATGTACGGGAAGGTGACCCGGCCATCGCTGTCGCGGCGCGCCTGGTAGACGATCGCCGGCAGGTTGTCGGTCACTTCCACCAGCCGCTGTTCCAGCTTGCGCCGCATGCTCACTTCGCGGCGCAGGCGCCAGTAGCCCCAGCCGTGCACGACGATGCCGGTGAGCAGCACCAGCGACAGCGGTACGGCCCAGCGCGCCACCGAACGCCAGTCCAGCCCGGTGCGGTATTCGGCCAGCAGCCAGTCGCCGCGGATCGCCGCCTGTTCGCGCGGGGTGATGTTGGCCAGCACGCGATCGAAGGTGGTGGCCAGCGGCGCGTACTGGCGCTTCACTGCCAGCGAGAGCTGGTCGCTGAAACCGGCCGGGGCCGCCACGTGCAGTTTGGCCGGGTACACCTCGCGCACCACCCGGTCGACCATGGCCAGGTTGCCGACGTAGGCGTCGGCATCCCCATTGGCCAATCGCGACAATGCCTGGTCCACGCTGCGCGCCGGCACGATCCGTGCCTTGGGCGCGTACTGCAGGATGTAACCGCGCAGGCGCTCGGGATCCGAAAGCAGGATGCTGCGCCCGTCCAGGTCGCCCAGGCCCAGCACCGAGCGGCTGTTGTTGGGGGTGACGATCACGTTGGGCACGCTGATGAAGGGCTGGCTGAACACCCAGTCGTCGCCCAGATAGTGCGCGTCGTTGGGCATGCCCATCACCACGTCCACGTCGCCCCGGCGCATCTGTTCGCGCACCTCGAACCAGTCGTGCGCCGGTACCCGGTTCAACTGCGCGCCGACCATGCGCAGCTGGCGCAGGTAGTCGCCCGCCACCCCGCTGGGCTCGCCGGCCGCGTCGATGAACGACAACGGCGCACCGGTGGGCGCATAGCCCATGCGCAGCGGCGTGGCCAGGACCCGGCGCTCGGCCTCGCCGAGGATCAGGCGCGACTGCGACGACCACTGCAGCGGCGGCAGCCAGCGCTTGTACAGGGCCTCGCGCTGCGCCTGGGTGACCGTGGAAAGCGCGCTGTCCAGCGCTTCGGCCAGCGGCTGGCGCGCATTGGGCACCCCGAAGTGCAGCCGCTCGGGCGGCAGGTCGCTGGGTCGCAGCAGGGCAATTCCGTCGAGCCCGTCCTGCCGGATCAGGGTGCTGGCCACGTGCGCGTTGCCGATGTACACGTCGGCATCGCCCTTGGCGACCATCGAAAGGGCCGCGCGGGTATTAGCCGCCGTCACCTGGCGGGCGGCCGGGAAACGGGCCCGGACCTGGCCACTGGTCAGGAATTCCTGCTCGGTCACCACCCGCAGCCCGGCCAGGTCGGGGTCGGTCGAGGTGCGGGTGTCGCCGACCCGGCCGACCAGCGCCAGCGGGGCGTCGGCATAGGATCCCGTGTAAACCATGCAGCGGGTCCGGTCGGGGGTCAGGGTGATGTTCATCACCACGTCGACCTCCCCCGGCATGCCGCATCCAGCACGGCGGCCCAATCACGGTATACCCGCACCTTCACCTGCACACCCAGCTGCCGGGTCAACAGCATCAGGTAGTCATGGCCAAGCCCGTCGGGTCGGCCGTTCTGCATCATTTCGAATGGTGGCCATCCGCTGTTGTACATGCCCAAAAGGATGGTAGGGTTCCGTTCGATCCAGTCGGCCTGGCGCGGTGAGAGCGAAGGGGCAGGGGCAGGCGCCGCCACGGCAACTGCACCGCCCAGCGCCCAACCCAGCCACAGCACGACCAGCCAGCGAACAAGCGAGGTACGCATGCTGTCTGTTCTCCCAGGAGTGATCCGCCCACGCGACGTGCCCCGTTGGGGCCGCTGCCTTCAAGGCAATACTAGTCCATGACCTTGCGCATAATCATCGCTGACGACCACCAGGTGGTCCGGGTCGGCGCCAGAGCGGCCATCGAAGCCAGTGGGGTGGGCGTACTGGTGGCTGAAGCCAGCAACGCAGACGAGTTGTTCGCTGCGCTGGAGCAGCACGAGTGCGATCTGCTCATCACCGACTACTCGATGCCACAGAGCAAACGGGTTGACGGAATCGACATGATCCAGAAAATCCGGCGCAACTATCCGGACCTGCGCGTGCTGCTCATGAGCGTCACACAGAACATCGCGATCCTGCGCATGGTGGTCAACAACGGCGTGCTCGGTCTGTTCGACAAGGGCTCGCTGGTGGAAGAACTGCCGTTGGCGATCCAGGCCGTGTCGCGTGGCCAACCGTATGTCAGCCGCAAGCTCCGCGAAATCATCGACCGGGTCGGCACCCAGTCCATCGGCGACGACCGCACGCGCGTGCTGTCGCCGCGCGAGGTGGAAGTGCTGCGCCTGCTCAGCAGTGGCATGACCGTCAAGAAGATCGCCGAGAAGCTGCACAAGAGCATGAGCACCATCAGCCGCCAGAAAGGCGATGCCATGCTCAAGCTCGGCCTGCGAAGCGACGCGGAACTGTTCGACTTCATGCGCGACAACAAGCTCTAAGGTTTTTTCCAGCGCGTGATGCACGACCACCACCACGTACAGGGCCTGGACAACGACCAGGTGGCCGCCGATTGGCCTGCGATCAGCGACGCCGAACTGGCGTGGCTTCGCGGGCACTACCCTGCGCTGGAAGGCGCGTGCGAGGTGCTCTGGCACAGCCCGCGGCCGTTTTCCGCTGCGGCGCTGGTGGAGTGTGGCGCGCAGCGTTTCTTCCTCAAGCGCCACCACGCCAGCGTGCGCACCGCTGCATTGCTGGGTGAAGAACATCGCTTCATCGCGCACCTGGCGGCTGCCGGGCTGCCGGTGGTGCAGGTATTGCACACGCATGACGGCGCCAGTGCGCTCGAACGCGACAACTGGACCTACGAACTGCATGCGCAGGGCGACGGCCACGACCTGTATCGCGACACGCCCTCTTGGACACCGCCACACGACCCCGCACATGCACACGCGGCCGGCGTCATGCTCGCGCGCCTGCACCTGGCCGCCAGCGACTACCACGCGCCCCAGCGCAGCACCCACCTGCTGGTGGCACGCGACGACCTGATCCGCGCGTGCGATCCGCTGGCACTGCTGCGCAGTGAACTGCCGACCCGGCCGGCGCTGGCCGATTACCTGTCGCGGCAGCCGTGGGAACACGACCTGCAGCGCGCCGTGCTGCCATGGCATGCAGCGCTCGGCGAGCACCTGCAGGACGAGCCGGTGCTGTGGGGCCACAACGACTGGCATGTCTCCAACCTGCTCTGGCACGGCCACGGTCCGGACGCGACGGTGGCCACCGTGTTCGACTTCGGGCTGGCCTCCCCGGCCAGTGCGCTGTTCGACCTGGCCACCGCGATCGAGCGCAACGCCGTGGCGTGGCTGGACGACGCTGGTGGCGGCCCGGTCGCCCACGCGGACATCGCCCTGGCCCTGCTGGCCGGCTACCGTCAGGTACGGCCGCTGTCCGCCGCCCAGGTGCACCTGCTGGCCGACCTGCTGCCGCTGGTGCATTTCGACTTCGCCCTGTCGGAAGTCGAGTATTTCCAAGGAATTACCGGCTCCCCGGCGAATGCCGACGTGGCCTACCACACCTTCCTGCTCGGCCATGCCGACTGGTTCTCCAGCGACGCCGGCTGGGCCCTGCTGGACACCCTGCACGCCGCCGCCTGAGCCGGTGGGCTCGCCACGGCGGCCGATTGGTGTGAAAATGACCACTGAAGCGGGGGTGCCTGGATCTGCCAGGCTGAGAGAGTCCCTTGGAACCTGATCCGGTTTGCACCGGCGTAGGGAGCTTTGAGCAGCAGGCGCACCCCCGTTCCGGGCCGGTGTGCGCGCGTGCCTTCGCTTCGTCTCCTTTGGCTGATGACGAATCGAATGAACCGCTGCTACCGCCTCACGCTGCTGACCGCCGCCCTCTGCGCCGCCCTGCCCCTGCACGCCGCCGAACGGTCGCCCACCGACCTGGCCGGCGTGCGCGTACAGGCCAACAAACCGGCCGCGCCCCCCGCGCCGAGCAGCAGCTTCGGCAACGCCGACTGGAAGAACACCCCGGCCTCGGTCAACGTGCTGGACCGTGCGTTGCTCGACCAGCTGCAGGTGCGCACGCTGTCCGAGGTGGCGCGGCACGATGCCTCGCTGGGCGACAGCTACGCACCGGTGGGCTACTACCAGAACATCGCCATCCGCGGCTTCACACTGGACCCCGCCACGGGTTACCGCTTCAACGGGCTCTCCATCGCCGGCGAACAGCGCCTGGCGCTGGAGAACGTGCAGCAGGTGGAAATCCTCAAGGGCGAGGCCGGCCTGGCCGCCGGCGTGATGGCGCCGGGCGGCATCATCAACTACGTGGGCAAGCGCCCGGCCGAAGTGCGCAACGTCACCCTCGCCACCGACCAGGAAGGCTCGCGCTATGTCGCCGCCGACGTCGGCACCTGGATCACGCCGCGCTTCGGCGTGCGCGTCAATGCCGCCTGGGACGACACCGCGTCCTACATCGACCACGCCGACGGTCGCCGCAACTTCTACTCGGTGGCGGCCGACTGGCTGATCGGCGAGCGCGGCAAGCTGGAACTGGACGCCAACTACCAGACCAGCGCGCAGCGTTCGGCCAGCGGCTACCAGCTGCTCGGCGGCAGCGTGCTGCCGCGCGGGGTGGACCGCAGCCGCATGCTCGGCCACCAGCCCTGGCAGCAGCCGGTGGGCATCGACAGCACCAACATCACCGCGTTGCACACCTTCGACTTCACCCCGGACTGGCAGTCGCGCGTGGCCGTCGGCCACAGCCGCTCGGTGATCGATGACAACGTCGCCTTCGCCTACGGCTGTTACTACGCCGCCGGGTGTGCCGACGGCAGCGTGCCGGGCAACTACTTCGCCCCCAATGGCGATTACGACATCTACGACTACCGCAGCCCCGACGACACCCGCGTCAACGACGAAGCGCGCGGCGAACTGCGCGGCCGCTTCGCCACCGGCTCGGTGCGGCATGAACTCTCGTTCGGGCTGAGCGCGTTCCACCGCACCGTGGACAAGCGCCAGAACGTCAACGAATACGTGGGCACCGCCAACATCGCCGACGCGCAGGTGCCGGTGTTCGATCCTTCACCGCTGCAGCCGGGCCCGTCCGCGCGGCGCCTGGACAGCCGGCAGCGCGCGGTGTTCGCGCTGGACCGCATGCACTTCGGCGACAACTGGCAGTGGCTGGCCGGCGGCCGCTACGTGCGCCTGGACGAGCGCGCCTATGACAAGCGCGGCACGCCGGAGCGGCACAGCCGCATGTCGCAGTTCCTGCCGCAGACCGCGCTGATCTGGCAGGCCAGTGAGCGCGTCAACGTGTATGCGAGCTATGTGGAAGGCCTTTCCCTGGGCCAGGAAGCGCCGTTCTGGACCAGCAACGGCAGCACCTTCCTACCGGCCATGCAGTCGCGCCAGCGCGAGGTGGGCATCAAGTACGCCGCGGCCGATGGCCTGATGCTGGGCGCGGCGGTGTTCCGCATCAGCCAGCCGTTCCAGTACGCCAAGCCGGACGACAGCGATGCGGGCTTCACCTTTGTGCAGGAAGGCACCCAAGCGCATACGGGCCTGGAGCTCACCGCCAACGGCCAGGTCACCGAACGGCTTACCGTGAATGCCAGCGCCAGCCTGCTGCAGGCGCGGGCACGCGATGCCGGCACCGCGTACTACGACGGCCAGCAGCTGGTGAACGTTCCCAAGGTGCGTACCGCCGTGCACGTGGACTACGCCCTGCCCTTCGTTGAAGGGTTGGCGGTCAGCGGCGGCTGGCGTTACGCCTCCTCCAATGCCGCCACGGTGGACGGCAGCGTGAAGGCGCCTTCGTATTCCGTATTCGACGCCGGCGTACGCTTCCAGCATCAGCTGCGCGAGCACCCGGTGACCTGGAGCCTGTCGGTGGACAACCTGTTCGATCGCTTCTACTGGCGCGACACCGGCAGCACCGCCGGTGACTACTACCTGTTCCCGGGTGCACCGCGCCAGGCGCGCCTGTCGGTCACGTTCGGGCTATGAGCGCGGCCGTGCTCGAATGGTCGGCGGTAGTGGCCAGCCTGCTCGGCGTCTGGCTGATGGCCGGCCGCCGCATGCTGGCCTGGCCGATGGGGCTGGTCGCGGTGGGCCTGTACGCCACGGTGTTCATCGAAGCGCGCCTGTATTCGGACAGCCTGCTGCAGGTCGCCTTCGGTGGCTTCCTGCTGTACGGCTGGCTGAGCTGGCACCGGCATGCCGAACAGGACGGCGCGATCGTGATCGTTCCGCTGCCACGCCAGCAGCTGCTGCGTGACCTGGGCGTGGGCGTGGTGTTCGGCATCGCGATGGGCTTTGCCATGCACAGCTGGACCGACGCCGCGCTGCCGTGGCTGGACGCCATGCTGGCCGCGCTGAGCCTGGTGGCGCAGTGGTGGCAGGCACGCCGGCACGTGGCCACCTGGTGGCTGTGGATCGTGGTGGATGTGGTGTACGTGGCCATGTACCTGTACAAGTCGCTGGACGTCACCGCCGGGCTGTACCTGGTGTTCATCGGCCTGGCCGTGATGGGCCTGCGCGCGTGGACCGCGGCCAGCCATGAAGGGGCCGAGCTCAAACCGCGCTAGCCTTGGCGGCATGAACCCGACCCCCGAACTGCTGCGCCGGCTGCTCCGGGCCAAGGACCACATGGACCGCGCCCCGCACGAGGCGTGGCCGGTGGCGCGGCTGGCGCAGGTCAGCGCGGTGTCGGAGGCATACTTCGCGCGCCAGTTCCGGCAGGCGTTCGGGCTGCCGCCGCACCGCTACCTGCTCACCCGGCGCATCGAACGCGCGGTGGCGCTGTGCCGCGACACCGACCTGCCGATCACCGAGATCGCGCTGCAGACCGGCTGGAGCAGCTTGGGCACCTTCGGCCGGATCTTCCGCGACATCACTGGGCAGAGCCCCGGCGAGCTGCGCGCCGGCCTGCTGCCGGGTACGGCCGCGCAGGCGCCGGAGTGCATTGCCCGCGCCGCCAGCCGGCCGGATCTCAATACCTCAGTTTCGGAGAAGCGGACGGGCGGCGGGGGGCGTAAAAAGGAACCACCCACAACACCGGAGGTTCCATGAAGCAGGGCATTGAAGTGGTCGGCGTGTATGTGCGCGACCAGGAAGAAGCATTGGCGTTCTATGTGGGCAAGCTGGGTTTCAGCGTGCACACCGACGCCGGCAACGGCGACTACCGCTGGCTGACCGTGCAGCACCCGGACCAACCGGGGTTCCAGCTGGGCCTGTTCCGCCCGGGCCCGCCGGTGCATGACGCCGCGACCGCGCAGGCGTTGAATGCGCTGGTGGCCAAGGGTGCGATGCCGCCGCTGGTGATGACCGTGGACGACTGCAAGACCACGTACGAGCGTTGGTCTGCGGCCGGGGTGGAGTTCAACCAGGAGCCTACCGAGCGCTATGGCACGGTGGATGCGGGGTTCCGCGATCCGTCTGGCAATGGCTGGAAGTTGATCCAGCGCGCGGGGCGCTGATTGTCCGCGTCACGGCGGGTGCATTGCGCACCCGCCGCGCCACACCGACCGCGGGTTAGGCGGTCTTGTGCGTGGACTTGTGGCGGAACTTCTTCGACATCCACTCACCCAGGTCGTCCATCACCGTAAACGCCGCCGGGATCACGATCAGGCTGAGCAGCGTGGAGGTGATCAGCCCGCCGATCACCGCAATCGCCATCGGCGCGCGGAAGCTGGAATCACCGGCAAAGCCCAACGCGATCGGCATCATGCCCGCGCCCATGGCCAGGGTGGTCATCACGATCGGCTGGGCGCGCTTGCGGCAGGCGTCGATCAACGCGTCATGCTGGCTCATGCCCTGCTCGTCTTCGGCCATCACCGCGTAGTCCACCAGCAGGATGGAGTTCTTGGTGGCAATGCCGATCAGCATCAGCAACCCGATCAACGCAGGCAGCGACAGCATGTTCTGGGTGATCAGCAGCGCACCGAAGGCACCACCGGCGCACAGCGGCACCGCCGCCAGGATGGTCACCGGCATCAGCGCGTGGTTGAACAGCAACAACAGCACCATGTAGATGCATATCAGGCCCGCGGCCATCGCCAGCATGAAGCCGATGAACAGCTCCACGAACACTTCGGCATCGCCGGTGTTGAGGAAGGTCACGCCCGGCGGCAACTGCTTCACGCTGGGCAGCGCCTGTACTTCGGTCATCACATCGCCCAGCGGGCGGCCATTGAGCTCGGCGGTGAGGGTCACGTTGCGCTGGCGCTGATAGCGCGAGATCTGCGACGGGCCACTGCCCTGGCGGATCTCCGCCACCGCCGCCAGCGGCACCGGGCCGTCGCGGCCGGGCACGCGCAGCTGCCCGATCAGCGCGGGATTGGCCAGGTCGGCCTCGGCGAAGCCCACACGAATCGGCACCTGGCGATCCGGCAGGTTGAGCTTGGCCAGGCGCTGTTCGTAGTCACCGGCCGTGGCAATACGCGCGGCTTCTGCGATGTCCTGCGTGGCCACGCCCAGGTCCGCCGCACGCGCCGCGTTGGGCACGATCTGCAGTTCCGGGCGCAGCAGCGAGGCGGTGGACGTCACGCTGCCCAGCCCCTGGATGCCGCGCAGATCGCGCTCGAGCGCGGTGGAGGCCTCCTGCAGGCGCTGCGGGTCGTCGCCCGAGAGGACAAGCTGCAGCAGATTGCCCGGCTCGGAACTCACATAGCTCACGCGCACGCCGGGCAGGTTGGCCAAGCGGGCGCGCGCATCGCGTTCCAGCGCGCGCTGGTCGCGGTCGCGGTCATCGGCCACGCCCCAGTCGAGGATCAGGGTGGCCTTGCGCGGTTCGCCCACGCCGGTGGCGCTGGGGTCGCCCAGGTCGAGCACTGCACCCACGGCGGTGTAGACCTGCTTCAGCTCCGGCATGTCCTTGAGCAGCGCGCGGGCGCGCTCGGCCACGTCCACGGTTTCCTGCAGGCGGGTGCCGGGCGGCAGTTCCAGATTGAGGTTGCTGCGGCCCAGATCGGACTGCGGAATGAAGGTCGCCGGGATCAGCGGCACCAGCGCCAGCGAGGCCACGAACAGACCGGTCGCGAGCCACAGCGTGCGGCCCCGGTAGCGCAGCGCCCTGTCCACCCAGCCCAGATACCAGGTCATCAACTTCGACTCGGGCTTCTCTTCGCCATGCGGCTTGAGCAGGTACGCGGCCATCATCGGGGTGAGCAGGCGCGCCACCAGCAGCGAGAACAGCACTGCCGTCGCTGCGGTCCAGCCGAATTCGCGGAAGAACTTGCCGGCAATGCCGGGCATGAACGCCACCGGCACGAACACCGCGGCCAACGTCAGCGAGGTGGCGATCACCGCATTGCCGATCTCGCCGGCCGCCTCACGCGCCGCTTCCAGCGGCGGCTTGCCCATGCGCAGGTGGCGTACGATGTTCTCGATTTCCACGATGGCATCGTCGACCAGGATGCCGACCACCACCGACAACGCCAGCAGCGTGATGATGTTCAGCGTGAAGCCGAAGAAGTACATCACCGCGAAGGTGGGAATGATCGACAGCGGCAACGCCAGCGCAGACACCCACGTCGCGCGCCAGTCGCGCAGGAACAGCCACACCACCAGCAGCGCCAGCAGCGCGCCTTCCCACAGCATCGTCATCGACGAATCGTAGGAGCGATGTGTTTCATCGATGGCGGTGGTGACCAGCCGGAAGTCGATGCCCGGGTGCTCGGCCTTGATCTTGTCCAGCGCCTCGTGCACGCCGGCTTCCACCTTCACTTCGCTCGAACCGCGCGTGCGCGACATCGAGAAGGCAACGACCTTTTCGCCGTCCAGCAGTGCTGCTTCGGTGGGATCTGCCGCAGCATCGGTGATCGTGGCCAGCGTGGACAGGCGCACCGCGCGGCCGTCCGGCAGCGCGATGGAGTAGTCGCGCAGCTGCTGTGCGTCACCCACCGTACCCAGCGTACGGATGGTCTGCTGCGCACCTTCGATTTCGGCCTTGCCGCCCGCCCGTTCGACCTGGATGCGGGCCAGCTGCTGCGAGACGTCGCCGGCGGTGATGCCCATCGCGATCAACGCATTCGGGTCCAGGTCCACCCGCACCTGGCGCTGCACGCCGCCCACGCGGGTCACCCGGGCCACGCCCGGCACGCCGTACATCGCACGCGAAATGTCGCGGTCGACGAACCAACTGGCTTCGTCCGGCGTCATGTGCGGCGCAACCAGCGCATAGGTCATCAGCGAGCCGCCGATGTCGACCTTGGAGATCACCGGTTCCTGGATGTCCTGCGGCAGGTCGGTGCGGATGCGGGTGACCGCGTCGCGGGTGTCGTCCAGCGCGGTGGCAAGATCCGCCTCCAGCTGGAACTCGATCGTGGTGGTGCTCACGCCTTCGCTGACCGAGGAGATCACGCGCTTGACGTTGTTCACCGTGGCGACCGAGTCCTCCACCTTGCGGGTGACTTCCGCTTCCAGCTGGCTGGGCGAGGCGCCCGGCTGGGTCACGGTGACGGTGGTCATCGGGAAGGCGATGTCCGGGAAGCGCGCCACCGGCAGCTGGTAGAAGCCCCACAGGCCGGCCACGCACAGCACGAAGAAAATCAGCAGCGCAGGCAACGGGCGCTTGATCGCCCAGGCGGAGATATTCATTTGGCGGTTGCCTTGGCATCAGCCACCACGCGCACGCGGTCGCCCTCGCCGAGGAACCCGGCGCCTTCCACCACCACCCGGTCGCCCTTCTTCAGACCCTCCAGGATCGCGGTGCGGCCCTGCACGGCCTGGCCGGTGCGCACGCGCAGGCGCGCCGCCTGCTGCTTGTCGTTCACGGTGAACACGTAGCTGTGGCCATCACGCTGCACGATCGCAGCGGTGGGCACGGTCAGCGCCGGGCCTTCGCCGATGACGATGCGGCCTTCCACGTACACCCCCGGCTTCAGCGTGCCCGGCTCGGGCAGGTCGGCAAAGATCGTACCGGTGCGGGTCTGCGCGTCCACGCCCGGGGTGACCGCGCGGATGCGGCCGGTGACAACAGCGTCGGCATACGGCAATTCCACCGTGTTGCCCACGGCCACGCCGGTAAGCTGGTCTTCGGGCAGCTCGGCGCGCCATTCCAGGCGGCCGTCGCGGATCAGGCGCAGCAGCTCGGTCCCGGCCTGCACCACCTGGCCCGGCTGCACCAGGCGCTTGGAGATCAGGCCATCGGCCGGCGCGCGCAGGTCGGCGAAGTCACGGCGCAGCTGCGCCGCGTCGCGCGAGGCACGGGCGGTGGCGGTCTGCGCCTCGGCATTGATGCGGTTGGCACGCAGCTCATCAAGGCTGCTTTCGCTGATCAGCTTCTGCGCCGCCAGCTTCTCGCTGCGCTGGAAGTTCAAGCGCGCGAGCTCCTGCGCCGCCTGCGCCTGCTTCAGCGAGGCATCGGCCTGGGCCAGCTCGCTGTCCAGCGTGCGGTGGTCCAGCTGCAGCAGAACCTGGCCCTTCTTCACCCACTGGCCCACGTCCACCGGCAATGCGGTCACGCGCTGGCCGCTGATCTCCACGCCCAGCTGCATTTCCTCATAGGCGGTGACCGGGCCGGAGACCAGCACCGTGCGCGCCATGGTCTGCTGCTGCACCGGGGCCAGCGACACTGGCAGCGCGGAGCTGGCCGCGGCGTCGGCGGCGGCCTTGTCGTCTTTGTTGCCGCAGGCGGCGAGCGTTACCGCCACCAGCAGGAGGGAAGTGCAGCGGAGAAGAGAGGCGCGCATCAGTGAGCTTCCGTGTCGGAGCAGCGGTAGTGAGGAAAAATGGGGGTCAGGCGGCGCTGGCCAGGCGCTGATCAATGCCGTCCAGCAGCAGGCCCAGGCCCTGTTCGAAGCGCGTGTCGAAGTCGACCTCGCTCCAGACCTCGCGCGCGCTCCAGCAATGCGGGAAGCGCGCCTCGGCCAGCGCCATGAAGGACTCACCGAGCGCCTCCATGCTGCCGTCACCGGGCCAGGACTGTTCTTCAATCACAAAGCCCATCGTGTAGTACACCAGGTCCATCGGCGCGGTCGCGGCCAGGCGGACAGAGGCCCCGGCACCAACCAGCGCGGCGATGCTGGTTTCGCCAACCCGCAGCACGTTCTCGGTGGCCAGGAAGGTGCCGGCATACACCCGCGCGCCGTCGCGACGGGCCTTGAACGCGGTGCGGAACTCGCGCGCAATCTGCAGCAGGGTCTGCCGCCAGGGCTGGCCTTCGGGGATGTTGCGGGCGACGTCCACGATCATCGCGTCGGCCATGGCATCCACCAACGCCTGCTTGCTCTTGAAGTGCCAGTACAGGGAAGGCGCGCGTATACCGAGGGTGCAGGCCACCTTGCGCAGGGTCACTCCCTCCATGCCGGCTTCGTCGAGAAGCTTGAAGGCGGCCGCGACGATGTTGTCCCGGGCGATGGGCTGGCGCACTGGTCGTGGTTACCTAACGTTGTTAGGGGGCGAATCTAACAGTGTTAGGTTGGAGGATGCAACAGGGGAGAATGCTTGGGGGGCCGGGGCCGGCACGGCGACGGTAGGGTCGCTTCCCAAACGACCGCCGATAACGGTGATCGATGCTGGGAGGCATGACCTTGGCCGGGGTAACGCTGTTCCCCGTCGAAGGCCCTTGCGTTCGCCGCGCCGATTATTCTTATCGGCAGTCGTTTGGAAATCGACTCTACCGCCCCGTTCCACCGTGACGCCTGGACGTCCTGGCACGGCATGGGTCCACCCGGATTCTGGCATCACATGGAAAGGAACCTGCATTGTTGAAACTACTCAGAATGGTCCTGACGCTTCTCGCCGTCGCAATGACCACGACTGCCTGCACCTCACACACCGAAGCCGGCACCGGCCTGCTCACCGAATTCGAATACCTGGGCTGCGCAGGCGACTGGAACGAAGACACCCTCGAACCAGAAGCAACATCGAGCGGCACCCGCGACGCCGCCACTTTCCTTGTCCGCAACCCAGCCACCTGCGGCTTCGACCAAGGCAGCAACGGCAAGGCCCACGTGGATGGCGACACGCTGAAGCTGAGCTACACCCTGACCAGCAGCGGCGGCGATGCAGCAGCCTGCATCTGCGAGTACGGCGCACGGTTCCTGATCTCCGGTCTACCGGCAGACGTAGCCAAGGTTCGCGTCAACGGTGACAACGCCAGTCTGAAGGGCGACCTGATCCGGACAAGCAACGCCCCACCCCGGTAGGGTCGCTCCCCAGACGACCCTACCGTTGACTGCATCGCCCGAGAGCAATCGATTTTATTGATCGTACCGACTGCTACGGCACACACAATCGCGAACTCCATCCCAGAATCGCTGACCACGACAGGTCGATAGCGTCGTTCATTGATCGTGCCTACCGGATCTCGCAAATCGATGAATAAAAACAACTTCTCCCCTCGTGCCCCACGGCGCAAGGTGACCACAAGGAGCGTGGAAACTCCGACTAGCAGCAGAATGATGGACGTCCCATGGTCGGGAGGGTGGCTAATACAACACCCTCACGGGGGAAATACGCCCGCCGCATGCTGCTAGTCGGTTTCCAACCTCCCGACCGCCTCGCCATCCCGGCAAGGCGTGATCCTTACAGGAGGTCCATCATGCAAAGGCACTGGGAAGAAGCACCCTCATTCGATCGCACGCCGCGCCCACCGCGGCCGGAGACCGAACACAGCTGCAACGGCACCGCGAAGTCCTGCTCACCACCGCCGGAATTCGAGGACGAAGTCACCATCCCCTTCCTGAAACTGCGCGGCCGCTGGCTACGCGACATGGGGTTCAATGCAGGCGCCAAGCTCAAGATCGACGCCCAGGACGGCATCATCACCCTCACCGTTCTGGACCACCCCAAGCTGCCGCGCCCGGGCGTACCGCGAACGCTCGAACGCCAGATCCACCACACCATGGTGGAAGCGGACCGCCTGCCCATCTGTCCCAACGGGAGCCTGATGTGAACCTCGAAGGCATCCTGTACGCGGTGAACCGCCGCGTTGCGATCAAGGTGGAGCTGAGCCCGGTAGTGCTCTATCAGTTCCGCCTGGCGGCATGGCGGTTGAACCAGAACCCGTCCTTGCTGCTGCGGCAGATGATCTGCAGCTACATCGCGATGGCCGATAACCCAAAGTCCATCGACCTGAGCGTGACGACCGGGCCTTGAAAGCGTGCCAGCAGACGGACCGGCGCTGAGCCTGTCTCCTACTGCCTCACCTCTGTGGGTTGCATGGGCAGCAACCCACAGAGGGTACAAGCGTGCAGCGCAGCCGTCACGCACCGTCAACGGTTTCCGCTTACCCTGTGATATCGCGCTAAACAGGTCTTCACATGCGGCATTGCGATCTACCGGTGTCTTCGCCCGAGTCCCAAGCCTATCGCCTGCTCCAGGACAGCGACTGGGTTCATGCGGGATTGGCCGAGGCGGCACCGCAAGAGCTTCGCACCGTGCTGACGATGATGCTCGACTGCCCCGAACCGCTGTGGATCTCGTGGGGCCCGGACAACCTGTTCTACTTCAACGATGCCTTCGTGCCGTGGATGGGCAACAAGCTGGCGGGCGCGATGGCCACCCCGGTCAGGATCGTCTGGCATGACGTGTGGGACGAACTGGGCGGCGCGATTGCCGACGCCATGGCCGGCACCCATCGCAGCTTCCGCAACCTGCGCGTCTTCATGGACCGCGACGGCACGAGACGGGAGACATTCTGGACATTCTCGTACTCCCCCATCCGCGTGGCCGATGGCACCGTCGGGGGCATCCTGTGCGTGGTCAGTGACCAGACCGAGTTCGTTTCCGAGCGCAACGAGCATTCGCGCCAAGTCGAGGCCATCAGCGAGGAGGCACGGCAGGCGCATGCCGAGCTGGTCCGGGCGCGCGAGCAGTTGCGCCAATCGCAGAAGCTGGAAGCGATCGGCCAGTTGACCGGTGGCGTGGCCCACGACTTCAACAACCTGCTGCAGGTCATCAGCGGCTCGGTGGACATGCTGCGCTATGGCATTCCCCGCGACGAGCGGCAGCGCCGGCATATCGAGGCCATCGGCGCGGCAGCTGATCGCGCGACCAGCCTGGTGTCTCACCTGCTTTCCTTCTCGCGCAGGCAGACGTTGTCACCGCAGGTGTTCGAGCTGGGCAACGGTGTGGAACGATTGGGCGATATCATCCGCACTCTGCTCGGCGGCCGGGTCGGGCTGGAGCTTGAGCTTCCCGACGAGCCGCTGCATGTGCTGCTGGACAAGACACAGCTGGACACCGCGCTGATCAACCTCGCGGTCAATGCGCGCGACGCGATCCCGGAGCACGGCACGGTACGCGTCTGCGTGCGCCGGGTTGAGGCAATGCCCTCGGTGCGCTTTGCGCCGCCATTGAAAGGGGCGTTCGCTGCCGTGTCGGTCAGCGATGACGGCTGCGGCATCGAAGAAGCGGTGATGAGTCAGGTATTCGATCCGTTCTTCACCACCAAGGGCGTGGGCGAAGGGACCGGACTGGGGCTGAGCCAGGTGTTCGGCTTCGTCAAGCAGTCCGAGGGCGAGGTGGATGTGACCAGCACCGTGGGCAAGGGCAGCACGTTCGTGCTCTACCTGCCGCTGACCAACCAGGCGCTGGCTGTTGACGATGCTTCAGGCGCGCAGTCGCTGCAGGACGCGCGGGGATTGAACGTGCTGGTGGTAGAGGACAACGTGGACGTTGCCGAGTTCGCGGTATCGGCGCTGCGGGAATTGGGCTGTGGCGTATGCCTGGCGCGCAATGGCGACGATGCGCTGGTGGAGCTGGAGAAGAACCATGCGCGCTACCACGTGGTGTTCTCTGATGTGGTGATGCCCGGCATCAGCGGGCTGGAGCTGGCAAAAACACTGCGCGGACTCTACCCGGATCTGCATGTGGTGTTGACCAGTGGGTACAGCGAGCTGCTTGCGCGGGAAACCGACCATGGGTTCGCGCTACTGCGGAAGCCTTATACGTTGGGGGATCTGGCAGCGGCGATCAGACCGCCTGCGAGAGCAGCACACCTGGCCTTGAATGGCGAGCCGACGGACGAGGTGTGGCGCACGTTGTCCTGACCCTTGGGACGCACAGCGCAAAGAGCGGCAACGTCGGGGATTACTTCCGGCAGTAGCTTCGTTCCTGCTCTCCCCTCAGTGTTGGTACTCATTCAAGCCAGGGGAAGGCCGATGTATCGCAAGGCGCTGTGGACGTTGTTGCTTGCCGCCTCACCCTTGATCTCTCACGCATCGGCGCCGGAGGCACAAGCCTGCGAGGATGACGCAGCGCCTGCCCTGCGTGGCTCCCAATGCTTCACCGTGAACGTACCACTGCGCCACGCGGAACCCTCGGGTGAAAAGCTCTCGCTGTTCGTGCGGCGCATACCGGCAACCTCCGGGCACGCCAAGCGTGGCGAGGTCTGGCTGCTCTCCGGCGGCCCGGGCGAGTCAGGGGCGTCGCTCTACCCGACGATCCAGACCTACCAGCGTGCGTTTCCCGGTTTTGATCTGGTCATTCCCGATCACCGGGGCACGGGTCGGTCGGCGCGGATCTGCCCCGTCCAGGAATCGCCCGATAGCCCTGACGGCACTGGGCTGGCGGGAGCGGAATGGGGCCCCTGCATCGGTGAGATGTACGCCAATCTGCGGCGCACCTCGGCCTTTTCCATTACCGAGGCTGCGCAGGACCTTGGCGAGTTGATGTCAGGTGCGGATCGAAACGGTGACGTGCTGCTTTACGGGGTGTCGTACGGCACCCAGTTGGCGCTACGGGCACTCCAGGTCAACACGTTGCAGGTGGATGGCCTGATCCTCGATGGGTTGGTGCCTCTTGAAACCACCGAGACATGGGACCTCAGCCGACGCACGGCCCTGGTCGACCAAGTGGGTCGACAGAGCATGGATGAGCAAGGCCTCGAGCGTTATCGGAAGTTATTGACGGTGAAGGATGCGGCTTGGCAGAACGTCGTGCCGGGCGGTGATCTGCGCCGCTACTTTGCCGCCCTGCTGAGCTTCCCGGGACTGCGTGATCGTATTCCACAGATCGTGCAGGATCTTTCGGACGGCGACGCTCGATCGCTGGTCGCGTCTACCGAAGACTGGAAACTTGCGCTCGGGAAGCTCGGGCAGAGTGGCAACGATCAACCAGCCTTGCCGCTGGTGATGCTTATCGCCGCCTCGGAGAACAGCGCGCGCCCGGAGCTGACCCTTTCCATGGTCGAGAAAGAGGCGAAGGACGCATTGTTCGTAAGTCCCATTCCCGGCCTGCTCGTGAGCGGCAGCGTTCCGCGCTATCCGCGCGATGCGTGGTTTGGTAAGAGCCCCGAAGCCCTGCCGCGTACGCTGATTCTGCAAGGCACGCTTGATCCCAACACTTCGTATGACGGTGCGGTGGAGCATGCTGCCACACTCGGCAAGTCGGGGGCAGTCACCTTCCACACGGTGGAACGAGGCGCGCATCTGCTTCCTCTGGTAGCGCCGCACTGCTTCGTTGCCGCGGTCGGCGCGTTCGTGGATGGCGGTGTGGTGGCCGAGCGCTGTGCGGAGCCGCCGACGCTGTGATGGAGATTTCCAGGTTCAAGCCACCTTGCTCTGGTGAGGCGCTGCGCGCCCTCGTCGCCCGCATGACTTCACTGCCAGCGTTTCCCAGAGTCCTCACGCTTACGCTCGTGGCGTTGCCCGTCTGCGTGTTCTCCACTCTTTCAGCGGCAGCGCCTGCTTCGGAGGCCAGCGCCTTTACCTATCCCATCAACAATGCCAGGGACGCCCCTTTGGTAAGTCTGGGCAGAGACGGCATGCTGCGGTATGCCTTGTATTCGGAGAGGGGTAGCGATCACGCGCGCAACATCGTCCCGGACTTCTCCCGCGCCGGCTACCAGGGAGGCGGCGTCAGTCTGCCTACCCGCACCAGCATCCCAGTTATCAAGGTCCTCAAGCCAGGTACCGGGAGTGACGACTACCCGCGCATCCAGGCAGCCGTCGACGCGGTGGCCGTACGTGCCAAGGACAGCCGCGGCTTGCGCGGCGCAGTGCTGCTGCGGCGCGGCCACTACAGATTGAGCAGGACACTGACCATCCGGGCCAGCGGCGTCGTGCTGCGCGGGGAGGGTCGAGGCGCAGACGGCACTGTAATCCGCTCCGACGTCAGCGATAAGCAGGGCAAGATCCTTGACGTGGGGACCAGCGAGTCTGCGGTGCCCCGCGCAGCACTGGACGCACGCCGGACCGCAATCAACATGGAGTACGTGCCGGTGGGGGCGATGCGGATTACGGTGACCTCCGCTGCCGGCTATCGGGTGGGCGACACGGTGTCGATCGTGAGAGAGCCCAATGCCCGCTGGCTCGGCCCCGAGGGCATCGACACCGCGCGATACCGATGGACGCCCAGCGACTATACCGGGTACAGCGAGCGCGTCGTCACCGCCATAGACCATCACACGATCACCCTTGATGCCCCCATCATGGATGCCATCGAGGCGCGCTTCGGTGGTGGCAGCGTCTACCGCACCGATCCCATGCGTATCTCACAGGTCGGCATTGAGGACCTTCGTCTTGAAGGTAACCCCGAGACGGGCACGATCAATGGCACTGCCGACTCCGGGCCCTTTACCGCGCTCCGCTTGGGTGCAACCTACAATTCATGGGTTCGCGATGTCACCGTGCGCTATGTGTCGCATGGATTCGTGACCAGAAACGGCGCGCGGTTCAATACCCTGCAGGACATTGCCTATCTTGACCCAAGGTATGGCGAGACCCAGGGAGCCCGCCGCTACGTGTTCCTGTACGAAGGCAACGCTGCCTTCAATCTGACCCAGCGCTGCTACAACCAAGGTGGCAGGCATACCTTCGTCATCGGTGCACGGGTGCCCGGGCCCAATGTGTTTCTGGACTGCCTCGCCGTGGGCGACAGCAATGACAGTGGTCCACATCACCGCTGGTCCACCGGCACTCTGTACGACAATACCAAGGGATACATGCTGCGGGCACAGAACCGCCGCTACAGCGGAACTGGCCATGGATGGGCGGGCGCTCAGCAGATGTTCTGGAACACCGAACACGATATCTACGTCGTCCAGGCGCCGCCCTTCGCGATGAACTGGAGCGTGGGGCAGGTTGGCACTATTGAACCTGGGAAATTCCCGCCGGAGGAGCCAGCAGGGATCGTGCAGTCGATGGGCAAGGTGGTGGCACCTCGCAGTCTTTATCTGCAGCAACTGCGTGATCGGCTGGGCGAGCAGGCGGTATTCAACGTCACCACTGAAGCGCAGCGTGACGGGCGGATCTGGGACAGCCTTTCAGCGCGGGCAGGGGAGTGACTGTGGTAACAGGGCGATGCCCCTGAAGCGAAATCCTGGTCATTTCCAACTTGCATGTCCGCTTCCGGCCAGAAGCACTGGGTTCTCATGGTTTCCGCTAAAGAACACCTCGCACAGGTCGTTGTATCCTGCTTACCTTTGCTCTCCGAATGGACTCGCTGATGCTCTCACTCCGCCTCGTTCCTCACGGCCGACTGCCCTACCGCCTTTGGCTGCTCGTCGCCCTGCTGCCGGGCTTCGTTGCCCCGGCCATTGCCAACGGCCCGGCTGAGGGGCTGGAAATGCATCGCATGGGGGCCGGCACGTTGGGGCCAGATGGCTGGACCACGGCAACGTCCACGAACGGCGGCTACTCGGTTCGACTGCCGTGCCTGTTTAATGACTTCACCTTCCGGTCCAGAACAGAGAGCCTTACGCAGGCCGACATGCTCGGCTGCGGGCACGACGGAATGAAGTTCATGGCCATGCGTGGGCAGGACCGCGACGCCGCAACAGGACAGGTGAATTTCGAGCGGCCTATCCCGGGCGCGACCTCTACCCGCTTCACTTATCGAGGGCTGCCCGGGATCGCCCACGACATTCAGACCGCGACTTCCTGCGCAGCCAGCCAGAGCGTCCGCACAAAGGCGGGCACCATTCTGCTTTCCGTTGAGACCTCCGCGTCGGAATGCGAGGCAATGAAACAGGCGGCCGCCACCTTCTTCGCCTCGCTGGAGCCGGATGCACACCCAGTGGTCGCCGTGCCGCTTGCGGACTTGCCCGTCCTGCCGGAGTGCCCCTTGGCCGCAGCGCTTTCGAAAGACCAGCTGATTGCGGCTTTCAATGCGCTGCCGCGTGACGCCGAGGAGCCGATGCCGGCTGACACGTGCCTTCCCGCGACATCCACCCGCTCAGTGTTCGCGCGCGAGGGTGTCTGCATGATCGGAACAACGCGCATGAATGTGGCGAGTCTCTCGACGCTGGCCACGACTGGCGAACCCGTTGCCGCATCGTTCTTGGGATCGTACGCAGAAGCCACGCATTCGGCGTTGAAGGCGGTGCTCGAAGATCGCTATCCGAGGCAGCCGCTTGAAGCGTATGGGCCACACGCTTCTCTCAGCTGGGACGTGACCACGGTGGTTGCAGCCAGATGGCCCACTGGTGATTCTCTCGAAGCCTTCGGAAGGCTCAAACGGGGCAGGGTTTTCCATGGTCCGCCGGTACCGAGCAGAGCACACGAAACTGGTCAATCGTAATCTCAACGATTGCCGGTAGCCTCTTGCCTTCGACCCAGTAAATGAAAAAGGCCGCGCACCCCAGTGGGTTGCGCGGCCTCGGTTGCACGCCGCAGCGGGAAGGCGAGGCCCTCCCGCTGCTGGCCATCACAGCGCGATGCGGATACCCACGTTGACGCTGTTGTTCTCCACGCCCGACCCCTGCTCGGTGCTGACGCCACCGTACAGGTAGCTCGACGCGCCCAGGCGCACGGTGCCCTGCAGCTGGGCCCGACCGAAGCCCTTGCCCGCGTCGGCGGCGGACAGGTCCACCTGCTCGCCAGCCAGCACGGTTGTCACCGTGGCCTGGCGAACCTGGCCGTGGTTGATACCCGCCTGCACACCAAACTGCCACGTCGCACGCGCCGCCAGCGGATCGTTCACCAGCGAGCCGACCGACAGGCCGAGCGTGGCGCGGCTGCCTTCGGAATTGAGGGGTGCAACGTCCAGCGCCGCCAGCGAGTCACCGCCTTCTCGGTAGGCATTGCGCTCAACCTTCTGCCAATTGCCGCGCAGCGAGGGCTGCCAGTTCAGGCCTGCCGCCGTGAAGGGCAGGCTGACGCCGGCACTGACCATCCGGGTAGTACCGGAGGCCTTGCCGGACAGTGCACCACCGGCGCTGAGGACGTCCGGACGCTGGCTTTCCCAACGGTCGGCCGAGTAGGACAGCATGCCGTCCAGCACCACCGCACCTGCCCTGGCGGCGCCATAGGCAAAGAACGCGTTGCTGTCGATCGTGTTGTCCAGCGGGCTGCGTTCCAGTTCCGACGTCGTGCGGCCCAGGCCGGCGCCCCACGCCGCGTTGGAGGAGCGGTACACGTCGATACCGGCGGTGGCACGACGCTGGCGGGCATCGAAGCGATCGGCGCTGGCATCGGCGTCAACCGACAGATCGCCGTAGCCGATGTTGGCCCACAGCAGCTGTTCGATACGCGTGCTGGATGCATCCACCAGCACACCCTGGCCCAGTCGACCGGTCACATCGTCGGCCAGTGCGGTCGCATTGGACTGCGCCAGCGCGGCCAGCTTGGCGTGGTTCTCGCCGGTCAGGGCGGTCACCAGCACCGGCAGTTCCGCCGCGTCCTGCTGCCACACCGCGCGCAGCAGATCGGTCTGCTCCGCGGTGGTGGTGCCGGCGTCGCTGGCTTCCACCAGGGCATCCAGTGCAGCCGCAGTGGCCAGGCCGTTGCCGTTGACCTTGCCCACCAGGTCAGCGCTGTAGGCCGTCGGTGTCACGTACAGGTCGATGTCGAAACCGGTGGTGTAGTACACCTGGAAGCGCGTGCTGGCGGCCAGGCCCTCGGTCGGCTGCAGGAGCCTGTCGAACGTACCGGTCACTCCGCCTTCGCCGCTCACGATGCGGAACATGTCGCCGACCTTCGGGGTGAAGGTATTGCTCGCATTGCCACTGATGCCGCGCAGCAGCGGCTGCAGGGTGCCGTTGGCAACGAAGCGACCGGCCGCGCCGGACACCACCAGGCGCGAATAGTTGCCGGCCCCGGCGCCGGTGCCGTACCCGTCGATATCGATCTGCAGCGTGGCGTCGTCGGTCAGCGTGACGGTACCCGTCACTGCCAGCGTGCCCGGCGAGTTGCCCGGGGCAAGCGTGCCATCGACGCGCATGTTGCCGGCGATGGCGCCGGTGCCACGGACCGTGCCGGCACGTTCCACCTGCACGTCGCTCAGCAGCACGCCATTGGCACTGAGGGTGCCCTCGTTGACGCAGGTGCCATTGGCCAGGATCGCGGTGCCTGCCATGTTGAGGCGACCCGCACCACTCTTGATGAAGCAGCCGGTGCTTCGCGAACCGTCCAGCGTGCCGGTCAGCTGCGTCGTGGTGCCCGACGCCACATCCAGGGTGGCCTCGCCCATCACAAGCAGCGACTGCGACAGCTGGGTGTCGACCGTCGTGCGCAGGGTCGCATCATCGATTGCCACGGCGCCGGAGCCCAGGCCGCCAGCATGCGCCAGCACGACCGTGCCGCCACTGATCAACGTGCCGCCAGCGTGGGTGTTCGCCGCGCCAAGCACCAGGGTGCCTTGGCCGTCCGCCACCAGGGTGCCGCCGCCGCTGATCGGGCCGGTTACCGTCAGGGTGCTGCCTTCACTGCTGCGCAGCGCGCCCACGCTGTCCAGCACCATCGAGCGGCCGGTGGTCATCGACGAGGTTGCCTGCAGCGTGCCGCCGTTGAAGGTCAGGCCGCCCGTTGCATCGCCCAGGTTGCCGTCGCTGCTGACGTTGAGCACGCCGCCGTTGAGCGTGGTGCCGCCGGTGTAGGTGTTCTGGCCCGACAGGGTCAGCTCGCCTTCGTTGACGGTGGTGCCACCGCTGTGGCTCACCGTACCGGTCAGGTCCAGGCCGCCTTCGCCGTTCTTGATCAGGCCGCCATTACCGGACACGTCGCCGCTGTTGGTCAGGGTGGTGTTGGTGTCGGTGGTGAAGGTGCCATTTCCCGCTAGGACAACGTCGCGGTCGCTGTTGACGTCGCCGGTGGTGTGCAGCTCGCCGCCGTTGAAGGTCAGGCCGCCTGCGGCATCGCCGAGGTTGCCGTCGCTGCTGACGTTGAGCACGCCGCCGTTGAGCGTGGTGCCGCCGGTGTAGGTGTTCTGGCCCGACAGGGTCAGCTCGCCTTCGTTGACGGTGGTGCCACCGCTGTGGCTGACCGTACCGGTCAGGTCCAGGCCGCCTTCGCCGTTCTTGATCAGGCCGCCATTACCGGACACCTCGCCGCTGTTGGTCAGCGTGGTGTTGGTGTCAGTGGTGAAGGTGCCATTGCCGGCAAGGACCACGTCGCGGTCGCTGTTGACGTCGCCGGTGGTGTGCAGCTCGCCGCCGTTGAAGGTGAGGCCGCCTGCGGCATCGCCGAGGTTGCCGTCGCTGCTGACGTTGAGCACGCCGCCATTGAGCGTGGTGCCGCCGGTGTAGGTGTTCTGGCCCGACAGGGTCAGCTCGCCTTCGTTGACGGTGGTGCCACCGCTGTGGCTCACCGTACCGGTCAGGTCCAGGCCGCCTTCGCCGTTCTTGATCAGGCCGCCATTGCCGGACACCTCGCCGCTGTTGGTCAGCGTGGTGTTGGTGTCGATGGTGAAGGTGCCATTGCCGGCAAGGACCACGTCGCGATCGCTGTTGACGTCGCCGGTGGTGTGCAGGGTGCCGCCGTCAAGCGTGAGCTTGCCTGCAGCGTCGCCCAGGTTCTCATCACTGCTTACCTGCAGGACGGCGTTGTTGCTGACCGAGGTACCGCCAGCGTAGGTGTTCGTGCCCGACAGCACCTGCGTGCCGCCGTTGATGGCCACGTCGCCCTGCCCGCCGATGGTGCCTTCAAACTCATCGTTGGCATCGGTGATGGACAGCGTGTTGTTGCCCAGCGCCACATCGCCCTTGCCGTCCAGCGAGGTGATGTTCACGACCGGAGCGGCCTGGGTCACGTCCAGCGTACCGTCGATCACCAGCTTCTTGGACTTGTCGATGGAGCCATTGCCGGACAATGCCAGCGTGGTGTTCTCGTCGACCTCGGTGGTACCGGTGTAGCCGTTGGTGTTGGTCAGCGTGACCGAACCGCCGTTGCCGCTGTTCTTGACGATCAGCGAGCCCGGAACGCCGGCGGTGGAGTCTTCGATCTTGCCGGTGAACGTCGAGTCGTGACCGTTCTGATCGATCGTGCCGGGCTTGTCGTCGATCTTGAAGTCGACATCCACGTTGGTGTCCTTGTCGACCACCAGCGTACCGCCCTCGAACGACGCCTCGTCTTCGTTGCCCAGCTCATCGGTGCCTTTGGGGCCATCGATGATGATCGGGCCGGTCGGAGTCGTCGGCGTGGTCGGCGTGGTCGGCGCGCCGCTGCCCGGGTTGGGCGCGACCGGACCGAAGGGCACGCCCTTGTCGAAGGTCAGGCCCGGTGCCTGGTCCACGAACAGCACGGGGCTCAGCGCCGTGTCCTTCAGGTTCAATGACATGAACCCCAGGCGGTACGTGCCGGCCGTGCTGACCTGGTAGGTTGCGACCTGCCAGCCGGTCGCACCATAACTGCCGGTGGAGTAGCTGCCCGTGCCGATGTTGGTGGCCCCCAGCAGCGCGTACTGCGCGTTCTGGTTGTTCACCGTCGCGAACACCGAGGCGTCGCCGAGATTGATCAGCGAGGTCAGCGAAGCATCGTTGAACGGCTCGTAGTCGGTCGAGACGTACTGCCACGCCATGCTGAAGAAGTCGCCCGCAGCGAGGGTCAGGTCCTGGTAGAGCCACGAAGCATTCGTGGGCGCCCCAGCCATCGTGCTTTGCACCAGCGCGCGGCTTGCAGCGTCCAGCCCAAGTGCGTTCGCAGCCGTGGCGAACGAGTCCGAACCGTTACCCGCCTGCAACGAGGCCATGTTGTTGCCGAACGGCGTCACCGTCCAGGTATGGGTGCCGTTGTCGGCCTGGAAATCGGTCATGCCGGTGACCACCGCGGCGCCGACACCGGTGTCGCTATAGCTCGTAGAGCCCTGGGTGCCGGTGTCGGAATACGTCCAGCCGCTCAACGTGCCGTCTTCAAACCCGATGTTGGTGATGTCCACTGCGGCCATCGCGGAGGGACCATACAGCGCCAGCGCGGTCATCAGGCTCAGGGCCGCCAGAGGGCCGGTGGTCAGCCGGTTGGTCGTGCGACGGGTGCGGCCACCTGCGGCCATCCCGAATTCCGAGGTCACAACCCACTGACCCACGGCCTTGCTCCATACCACCTTGAATACTTTGTTCAACTTCTGATCCCCTGATGACGCACTTGGTTAAGAAAACATGAAAGTGTGCGGTGCATCACATAAGCGGCAGAGGGGGGCCGATCTTTAGCTTTTTCTGCAGATGGCGAGGGTCGAGCGTGAATGGTTAAGAAAAACAGTAGGTTGTAAACCTCGGCCCATGAAAAAGGGCCGCACGGGGCGGCCCTGTCACATGCTGCTGTCCGCCCTCAGCCCGGTTAGGTCGGTATGGATCTCAGGGCCAGCTTCAGACGCGACGCACTGGCCCGGGGGTGTTCAGCTACCGCGCATCGGCGGTCGGCAATGTGATGCCCCCATACGCTGGACGATCCGATGTCAGGTCCGACGAAGGCCTAGGAGCCAACCGGCGGCGCTGGCTGCAATACCGCCCCAAATGACTCCCTGAGCTACTTGAAACCCGCCGAAGTACGCGAAGCCACCACCGATGCCCGCCCCGACCAACGCGAACTGTGCATACCTGCGCTTTCGCGCTTGAAGCGCTTCACTAGCGGCCTGCCTGGCACGGAGTTCTTCGCTCTTTGCCTGCTGGCTACGGAGATGCGGCTCAAGGATGGCGTCAGCCACTGCGTCGACCTGGGACTTCTTCACTTGGGAGCACTCCTTGTGCGACCTGACGAATGGGCTGTTGCAGTAGTGAATACTGCTGTACGACTCGCTGGAATACCAGCGGCGTTGGACCAACACCGGAAGCACCGTCGCTCTCCAGTGCGTAAGGCTCCACCAGCAGCCCGACGCTATACTCCGCCATCACTGGAAAGGGGCCGAACATGCGTAGTGGACTACTTCGATGTGGCGCCTTGGCGCTCCTCTGCATTGCAGGATTCGCCCAGGCCGCCGAACCAGACCGCCGCATCGCGCTGACAATCGATGATCTCCCGTGGCAACGGCTCGGTGAACGCGCCGAGCCGGAGCTCGATGCGCAGCACGCCCAACTGATCGCCGCCCTCAAGCAGACCGGAGTGCCCGTCGTGGGCTTCGTCAACGAAGGCAAGCTCGAGGTCAACGGGCAGGTGCAACCCGCGCGGGTGCAGATGCTTCGCGACTGGCTCGGCACGGGCTTCGAGCTGGGCAACCACACCTTCAGCCACGTCTCCATGCATGCGGTGCCGCTGGAGCAGTACGAGCAGGACATCCTGCGCGGTGAAGTCATCCTGCGACCGCTGCTCGCCGAGAACGGGCAGACACTTCGCTGGTTCCGGCACCCGTACCTGCAGGCGGGGCGATCGCCGGAGGCGCGCGCCGAGCTGGCCGCGTTCCTGCAGCGGCACAACTATCGTATCGCCCCGGTTACCGTGGACAACGCGGAGTGGATCTGGGCGTTCGCGTATGACCAGGTGCGCGATACCGAGACGGACCCTGTTGCGCGTGAAAAGCGACTGCGCCAGCTGCGTCGTGGGTATGTGCCCTACATGCTCAACAAGCTGGACTACTACGAGCAGCGCTCTCAGGAGTTGCTGGGTAGGTTGCCAGCGCAGGTATGGCTGATGCATGCCAACGCGCTCAATGCGGACACCGTTGAGGAACTGGTTGCCGCTACGCGCCGCCGGGGGTATCGATTCATCACCCTTGAGGCTGCGATGGAGGATCCGGCTTACCTGCGGCCCGAGGGTTACAACGGCGGTGCGGGAATCAGTTGGGTACAGCGATGGGCGATGGCTGAGAAGATGCCCAAGACGTTCTACCAGGGAGAGCCTGTGGTGCCTGGCTGGGTTATGAAGCTTGCTGGGCAGGAGTCAGAGTAAGGATACTCGGCATAGAGCGCCTCGCTGTTGAGCCTCCTTCATGGCGTCCGCATTCGGCCAGGAACGGTCATTCCATGGTGAGCCTTAGCGTCCCTACTGTTGGGCGACGAATGATCGCGAAGGGCCCGTCGACCGGTCGCTTTACGCCCTGCAGAACTCAGCCGCCTGGCCAGCCGTTGAGGTGCCCCAGCTTCCAACGCCAAGAAGCGTAAGCCAGAAACGCAAAGCAAACCGCCATGGAGCTTGGGCTGAACGCTTCGGTGGTTCCGTTCCTCATTACATAGCTGACAATGAATGCTGCGAAGAAGAAAACGCAGATCCGTCGGCGCAGCAGGAGCGCAATGCCGCCTAACAACAACGATGATGATACGAACGCGGCATATGCAAGCTGCGAAGTTGGAGGCGCATCGGCGTAATTGGAACCCGCTTGCGTGATGAGAAACAGAAGCATCGCGAGAAACTGCAACGAACAGAATGTGGCGATCAGCGCCGAGATGACAGTATGTGCAGTGTCCTTCCACCGCCTTGGGCTCTTGGGGACATGTGCATTCGACGACTCATAGGGGTTTTCCACAGGTCCATCCTTGGCGATTTCTTGAGCGGGAGGATGATACCCCGCCGCGATGAGCGGAACCATCTCAGCGGCAGTGAAGGAAGCTCGTGATGGCTTCCTCGTTCTTGCATATCCAAGCATCCCTGCGGACTCTCCCGCAATGGCATTAGAGCTTCTTGATGGACTCCACGTAGATCACATCCTCCGAGCAGCCAAACCCTTCGATCTTTCGATCCTTGATGTCGAACCACATCATTTCGTCCAATCGGGGCCGGAACTGAAGTGAGCCTTTGATCAACACGCGCTTCGTGTCCCAACGCTGGCTGTTCTTCAGTACGTTCGCAGGAAGTGCCAGGTCATAGCACTTGCCGTCATCCAGCGTGATGTAGCCAAGGCCATGGCCACCGGAGTAGATCTCTACCACGCCCTCGACTTCCACCTGCGCTTCACCGACATCGTCGATGGGCTTTGTAGCGGCGCTCTGGCAGCCTGCTGCTGCACCGCCGAGTACCGCCGCAATCAGCAATTTCTGCACGGTCATGTGGCCCCTCTGCGGCTGTGGTTACAGTGGCTCTGGAGTGTAGGTTAGATCGAGCCTGACGTGATTCTTCGGCCGAGTTCATGCGTCAGCCGCGCCGATTGTTGTTATCGCCGGTCGTTTGGGAACCGACCCTACCCTACCTTGCAGCCCTGTTTGTACGTAGCCGAGCGTCCATGGATCCGGATGCCTATCCATTTGCACAACCATGCAGTTGGGAACGCGTGCGACCTCGGGTCCCTGGCTCCCGTTTCACGTTTGCCCCATGGCATACTCCGCCGATCCCGCACCCTCACCCCACTGGTTCCGCCACCATGCCCTGGCTTCCGGTTCGTCCTGCTTCTGTGCACGTTACGAACTGGCCCCTGCGTGGCGCCGTTCGGATCCTGCTTTGCCTGGCGCTTGCCCTGACCGCTCTGTCAGCCCAAGCCCTCTCCGCAGACCGCGCCCTCTCCCAGCTCCGCCACGACCGCTGGACCGCTGAAGACGGCGCCCCCGCCCAGATTTTCTCCATCGCCCAGACCCCCGATGGTCTGCTTTGGATCGGTTCCCGCCAAGGCCTGTTCCGCTTCGACGGCGTGCGCTTCGAACGCATCACCCAGGCCGGTGGCAAGGCGCTGATCGATGACGATGTGCTCAGCCTGTTGGCCGAGCCCGATGGCTCGGTATGGGTGGGCTACTTCAGCGGCGGCATGAGCCGGCTCGGTGGCCCCCACCCCAGCCAGTACGAGTACCAGCGCGATGATGTGCCGCTGGGCTCGGTGATGGCCTTCGCGCGCGATGCCGGCAAGCGGCTCTGGGCGATCACGCCGGCGGCGCTGGTCTGGCTGGACCCGGACAACGATACCTGGAAGACCGGGGAGGCGATGGGCTTCAACCCGGCGTGGCAGCCAGAGCGGATGTTCGCTGATCGCGAGGGCGGGCTGTGGATCGGCTACACGCATGGCGACACGTTCGGCATCGCTTACCTGGCACCGCACGCTGCGCGGTTCGCGCCCTACCCCAAGGCGGTACAGATTCCCTACTTCGACCAGGCCGCCGACGGCACGGTCTGGGCGGTGGACTACTGGGGGGCACGACCGCTGGCCCATGCCAACCCGGACCCGCGCCATGACCGTGCCACTCTCAGCTGGCTGGACCCTGGCTTCAAGGGTGCAGGCGTGCGCTTCGACCGCGATGGCGGCATGTGGCTCAGCACCGAGGGCGGCATTGCACGCGTGCGTGAGGCGAGCTCGCTGCGTGCGCCCGGCCCCGGCGTGACGCTGCCCAAGCCGGAGTACTTCGGGCCGGCGCAGGGGCTTACCTCGGAAGTGGTGTGGACGCTGTTCGAGGATCGCGAAGGCAACGTCTGGGCGGGCACGGCCAATGGACTGGACCGCTTCCGCGACAACGCGCTGGCGGCGATCGCACTGCCGCGCCGCGACCAGTCGTTCGTGATGGCGCCGGGCGACGGTGGCCGCATGCTGGTCGGCAATGCGGACCGCGGCCCGATGTGGGTGACGCCAGACCCGGCCGCGCCGAACGGTGGCCAAGTGCAGGAGCTGGGCGGGCCGACGATGGGACGCGTGAGCGCGCTGCATCGCGATGCCAGCGGCACCCTGTGGATGGGCAGCGCTACGGGCTGGATAGCGAAGGTGACCGCCACCGGCCTGGAGCGCGTACCGCTGCCCCCCGAGCTGGCCGGCGACAGCGTGGTGACCATGATCGCCAGCGACCGCGCCGGTGGGCTGTGGGTGAGCCGCCTGCATGGCGGGTTGCTGCGGTTCTTCAATGGCAAATGGGAAGCGCAGAACGCGAAGTACGGCATGCAGGAAGGCTCCACGCCACGTGCCTTGGCTGAAGATTCGCAAGGGCGGATCTGGAGCGACGCGGGCCAGACCATCCGCATGTTCGAGAACGGCCGAAAGCAGGACTTTAACCAAGGCGGCCCGGAGATCGGTCGCATCTCGGCGTTGCAGTATTACGGCGACACCCTGTGGATAGGCGGCGCGCGCGGCGTTTCGATGCGCGCCAACGAAACCTTCCACCGGCTGCTCGGCCGCGATGGCGAAACCTTCGAGAAGACCAACGGCATCGTGCTGCTGCCCGATGGCGAGCTGTGGCTGGGTGGTCGCAACGGTTTGACCCGCGTACCGGCTGCGGAAGTGCTTATGTGGCGCAAGGACCCTTCGCATGCAGTAGCGTTCGAGCGCTTCGGCGTGCTCGATGGGCTGCGCGGCAGCTCGGAGCAGAGTGGCAGCCTGCCCTCGATCCTGGCCGATGCACAGGGCCGCATCTGGTTCGCTACCAACCGGGCCGTGCACTGGATCGACCCGCGCCATATCGCGCGCAATCCTTCCACGGCGCCGTTGCCGCCCACGCTGCTGGGCCTACAGGTGGATGACAAGCCGGCACCCCTCTCGCCCTACCTGCGCCTGCCGGCCGGCAGCCGCGACCTGCGCGTGGACTACACCGCACCTGCCCTGCGCGTGCCGGAGCGGGTGCGCTTCCGCTATCGGCTGGATGGGGTGGACGAGGAATGGCGCGAAGCAGGTACCCGCCGCCAGGCACTCTACAGCCGGTTGGAACCTGGCAGCTACCGGTTCCGGGTGATTGCCAGCGACGACACCGGCGCGTGGTCGAAGCAGGAGGCCTCCTTCAACGTGACCGTGCTGCCCGCGTTCTGGCAGACCGCGTGGTTCGCGCTGGCGATGCTGGCACTGGGCGCCGTGCTGGTGTGGCTGTTCGTGCGCTGGCGGGTGGCAGTGGCGCGCCAGCGCATGCAGCGGGTGTATCGGGCGCGGGTGGGCGAGCGCGAGCGCATTGCGCGCGACCTGCACGACACGCTGCTGCAGTCGGTGCAGGCGCTGATGCTGCGTATCGAGTCCTCGCGCCGCAGGTTGGCATCCGGCGACACGGCAGCCGCCGAGACCGGATTGGCGAAGGCACTGGAAGAGGCCGAGTCGGGCCTGGTGGAAGGCCGCGACCGCATACGCGAACTGCGTCGCGATGAGGCCACCGGCGATGACCTGGAAGCGGCGGTAAACACCCTGCCCGCGCTGCTGGAACTGCCTGCGCAGGTGGAATTCAAGCTGGAAGTACACGGCCGCCCGCGTCGCTGGCGCCAGCCTGAACTGGGCGAGGTGTACCGCATCGTGCGCGAGGCGTTCGCCAACGCCTGCCGCCACGCCAGCGCCACCCACATCACCGTGCGCGTCACCTACGGGCTGCTGCGCACCACGGTCGAGATCGACGACGACGGCTGCGGCATCCAGGACGAGGTGCTGGCCCAGGGCGGCGCGGAGGGTCACTGGGGCCTGCCCGGCATGCGCAAGCGCGCGGCGCTGTGCGGCGGCACGCTGGACGTGCAGGCGCTGCCCGGCGGCGGTACCCGGGTGCGGCTGCAGCTGCCGCGCTGGCGGGCCGGTGGTGGCCGGCGCGATGACTGAGCGGCGGGCTTCGGAAACTACGCTTGCGTTGCGGCGCGTCTGGCGGCACGGTGCACTCCTGACCCGGACCCGCCCATGACCATCCGCATCCTCACCGTCGACGACCATCCGCTGATCCGCCAGGGCATCGCTTCGATGCTGGAGGTGGAGACGGACATGGCCGTGGTCGGCGAGGCCTCCGATGCCAATGAGGGGCTCGAACAGTTCCGGCGCCTGCTGCCGGACGTGGCGCTGGTGGACCTGCAGATGCCGGGCGTTGGCGGGATCGAGATGACCCGCCGCCTGCGCGCGGAGTTTCCCAGCGCGCGGGTGGTGATCCTCACCACCTACCGCGGCGATGCGAATGCGCGCGAGGCGCTGGCGGCCGGTGCCTGCGGTTACCTGCTGAAGAGCTCGCTGCGCGGCGAGCTGATCGACGCGGTGCGCCGGGTGGCACAGGGCAAGCGTTGCCTGTCGGCGGAGATCTCCGAAGAGATCGCGCAGCACCTGGGTGAGGAAGCGCTGACGGCGCGCGAACTATCCATCCTTTCGGCGCTGGCGCAGGGCTGGGAGAACAAGCGCATTGCCAACACGCTGGGCATTTCCGCCGAGACTGTGAAGTCGCACCTGGCGCGCATCTTCGAGAAGATCGGTGCGCGCAACCGCACCGAGGCGATCCACATCGCGCTGCGTCGTGGGCTGGTGCGGCTGGAAGAGTAGCCGCTAGCGTTTCAGCATTGGCAGCGGCCGCAGCGGATGGCGCAGGCCGTGCTTCAACGAGAACTGCACCAGCCGCAGGTGGAAGCCCAGGCGCGGGAAGCGCCGCACGATACGGGTGAAGTCGTCCGGGTGCAGGTCGAAGCGCAATGCGCCCAGTGAAACGTCTATCCAGTCCGCGCGGCGGAAGGTTTCGATGCGCCGGTCCTGGTCGCGCGGCATGCGCGAGAGGCGGTGGTGCTCGCGGATCATCGCCAGTACTACGTCGATCAGCTCGGGGCGCTCGCGCTCCTCAAGGTACTGCCGGGCCAGTGCTTCGGAAGGCTCAAGGTAGTCGAAGGTGCCGGCGGTCCAGATGCCGAGGTCGTGAAACGCCACCGCCACCGAGAGCACGTACAGGTCTTCCAGCGAGCCCGGCAGCATGCACCAGTGGAAGTTGGCCACGCGGTAGGTGTGGTTGCGGTACGGGTGGTAGTCCCGCCCCAGCACGCCGGCATGGCATTCCAGAATCTCATCCAGTACCGCAAGACGGTCGAGCATGAGCGGGCTCCCTGTGCAGGCCACGGCCCAAGCATAGGCGTGGCCGCGCCGCCGCCACTGCCCCCGGATGGGGGACGACCCGCGCGCCCGAACGACAGATGCTGGTGCCACGCCTGCATGTGAGGCTGCGTAGACCGCCCACTTCCCCGCCGAGACAGCCCATGAGCCTGTTCACCACCCAAGACGGCACCACCCTCTACTACAAGGACTGGGGCAGTGGCCCTGTGGTGTCCTTCAGCCATGGCTGGCCACTCAACGCGGATGCCTGGGAAGCGCAGATGTTCTTCCTTGCCAGCAACGGCTATCGCTGCATCGCGCACGACCGGCGCGGCCACGGGCGCTCCAGCCAGCCGTGGGACGGCAACGACATGGACACCTACGCCGACGACCTGGCGCAGCTGTTCGAACACCTGGACGTGCGCGATGTGACCATGGTCGGGCACTCCACCGGCGGCGGCGAAGTGGCCCGCTACATCGGCCGCCATGGCACCCAGCGCGTAGCCAAGGCGGTGCTGATGGGCGCGGTGCCGCCGATCATGCTCAAGACCGCCGACAACCCCGAAGGACTGCCGATCGAGGTGTTCGACGGCTTCCGTGCGGCTTACCTTGCCGACCG
Source organism: Stenotrophomonas aracearum (assembly GCF_031834615.1). Classification (NCBI taxonomy): domain Bacteria; kingdom Pseudomonadati; phylum Pseudomonadota; class Gammaproteobacteria; order Lysobacterales; family Lysobacteraceae; genus Stenotrophomonas; species Stenotrophomonas aracearum. Next base: position 245,762 of record NZ_CP115543.1, on the reverse strand, counting down.
TGCGCAGTTCTTCCTGGACGTGGCCACCGGCCCGTTCTTCGGCTTCAACCGGCCCGGCGCGAAGGTCTCTGAAGGCCTGATCCGCTCGTGGTGGAACCAGGGCATGCAGTCCGGCCACAAGAACGCCTACGACTGCATCAAGGCGTTTTCGGAAACCGACTTCACCGACGACCTGGGCCGTTTCGACGTGCCCACGCTGATCATCCACGGCGACGACGACCAGATCGTGCCGATCAAGGCGGCTGCTTTGCGCTCGGCGAAGTTGATCAAGGGCGCGCAGCTGAAGATCTACCCGGGCGGCGGCCACAGCCTGGGCGACACCGCGAAAGACCAGCTCAACCAGGACCTGCTCTCGTTCCTGCAAAGCTGAACCTCCCTCCCCCACGTTTCGAGGATCGGCCATGAACACTGTTCCCCCTGCAGCTTTGCATGCGGTTCCCTCCGAGCCGCGTGGGTCGGCGCCTTCGCGCACCGAGGAATTCATCAGCGGTGGCGAGAGCCAGTTGTTCATCCGCAGCTGGCGGCCGAGCGGGCCGGTGCGTGCGGTGCTGGCGATCGTACCCGGCTTCAACTCGCACAGCGGGCATTACCAGTGGGCGGCGGCGCAGTTCACGGCGATGGGACTGGCGGTGTATGCGGTGGACCTTCGTGGGCGTGGCAAGTCCACCGGGCCGCGCTTCCATGTGGAGCACTTCGACGACTACCTGGCGGATGTGCAGTCGCTGCTGGACGTGGCGCGTGCGCGTGAACCGGGGCTGCCGGTGTTCCTGCTCGGGCACAGCGCGGGCGGGGTGATCGCTTCGGCCTATACGCTGGGGCACCAGGACGAACTGGCCGGGCTGATCTGCGAAAGCTACGCCTTCCAGGTGCCCGCGCCGGAAGCGGTGCTGTCGCTGGTGCGCTGGCTGAGCGGCCCGTTCCCCACCCTGCGCGTGTTGAAGCTGCCGAACAAGGAGTTCTCGCGCATCCCCGAAGTGGTGACCGCGCTCAATGCGGATCCTTTGATCGCCAACGAGAAGCAGACCGCGCTGACCGTGGCGCAGATGCTGGTCGGCATCGACCGGCTGAAGCGCGGATTCCCCACCCTGCGGTTGCCGGTGCTGATCGCGCATGGCACCGCCGACAAGGTCACCGTGCCGGCGGGCAGCCAGGTGTTCGAGGACAACGCGGGGTCGGCAGATAAGACGCTGCTGCTGTACAAGGACCACGCGCATGACCTGTTGAACGACGTGGGGCGCGAGGGCGTGGTGCGCGACTTCAAGCAGTGGATCGAGCGACACCTGCCTGCAAGTGCCGCGGTTGAAGAAGAGCGCAGCGCATGAGCATTGCGTTCGCGGGGCATCGCCGTGTCAGCTGATCGCGATTCCCTTCACCAGCCGTGCGGCAAGCCGTTCCTGCTTCAACTGGGCCAGCCACCAGTCCAGCGCCTTGCCCTGGTGGTCGCCACGCCAGGCCACGTACAGCAGGTTCGGTTCGCGCGGGTTGGCGACGCGCTTTTCGACAAGCTCGCCATGCGCGAGCAGGCCGGCGGCGCGCTCGCGGGGCAGCCAGCCCACGCCGAGCCCAGCGCACTGCGCGCGGACCTTGGCGTGCATGGTGGGCACCGCCAGTGAAGGTTGCCCGCCGAGTACACCGTAGCCACGCACCTCCAACTTGCGCGAGGTGTCGGCTACCACCACCGCGCGGTGCTGCTGCAGGGTGGCTGCATCCAAAGGTTCTTCCACCTTGGCCAGGGGGTGATGCGGGGCCACTGCAAACACCCACTCCATCACCCCCAGCTCGAACCAGCGCAGGCCGGGGATCACCGGCGGCTCGTTGGTGGCCCCCACCACCAGGTCGGCTCGGCCATCGCGCAGCGCGTCCCAGGTGCCGGTGAGCACTTCGTGGGTGATGCGCAGGGTGACCCCGGAGTCGAGCGCGTCGAAGGACTGGATCACCGGCAGCAGGGTGTCGAACTCCAGGATCTCGTCGGTGACGATCCACAGCCGGTCTTCCCAGCCACCCGCCACCTGCTTCACGCGGCGGGTGAGGCGGGAGACGTCCAGCATCAGCCGGGCCGCTTCCTGGGCCAGCAGCTGGCCGGCCGGAGTGAGCTGCAGGCGGTAGCGGCGGCGGTCGAACAGCAGCGCATCGAGGCGCGCCTCCAGCTGCCGGGCGGCGTGCGAGACCGTGGAGGGCGCCTTGCCCAGCCGGGCAGCCGCGCGCGAGAGGCTGCCGGTCTCGCGGATGGCGTCGAGGAGGGCCAGTTCGTCGGCAGACAACATGTTCGATCCTTTCGAACGAGTTCGTCGCGATTGTGGCACGGAAACAGGGGAACGCCCGCGCAGTATGGGCTCACGGCACAACGCCACCATCGAAGGAGATCAGCATGAACCGTTTCAACAACAAGACTGTCCTCGTCACCGGCGGCAGCAGCGGCATCGGTCTGGCCGCCGCCCACGCCTTCATCGCCGAGGGCGCCCGGGTGGTCATCACCGGCCGTGATGCGGCCGCCCTGGAGCAGGCCCGTGCCGCACTCGGTGCCAACACCATCGCGGTGGTGAACGACGCCGGCGACCTCGCCGCCGCGCGCGCCCTGGCCGCGACCTTGGCCGACCAGCAGGTACGGCTGGACGCGGTGTTCCTCAACGCCGGCGCGGCCAAATTCGCCGCCTACCCGGACGTGGACGAAGCACTGTGGGACCTGACCTTCAACACCAACATCAAGGGCCCGTACTTCCAGCTGCAGGCACTGCTGCCGCTGCTCAACAGCGGCGCCTCGGTGCTGATCAACGGCTCGATCAACGCGCGCATCGGCATGCCGAACAGTTCGGTGTATGCAGCGAGCAAGGCGGCCGTGATTTCGCTGGCCAAGACGCTCTCTGCCGAACTGCTGCCGCGCGGCGTGCGCGTGAACGTACTCAGCCCGGGCCCGGTGAGCACACCGATCTACGGAAAGCTCGGCCTGGACAAGGCCGCGCTGGATGCCACCGCCGCGCAGATCCAGAGCCAGATTCCGCTGGGCCGCTTCGGCACGCCGGAAGAGATCGCCGCCACCGTGCTGCACCTTTCTTCGCCTGAATCGGCCTACATCGTCGGCACCGAGATCATTGCCGACGGCGGCATGAGCCAGCTGTAACCCTGTTCATCCCTCGGAGACTGTCATGAACCTGCTTTCCCGTTCGTTCCGCCGCGCCGCCAGCGCCCTGCTGGTGCTGCTGGCCGTGCAGGGCACTGCACACGCCGCTGGCGCCGGCGCCATCCAGAGCCACAACGCCGAGGTCAACGGCGTGACCCTGCATTACCTGCAGGCTGGCGAGGGCGACACCTCGCCGGTGGTACTGCTGCACGGCTACGCCGAAACCAGCCACATGTGGCGCCCGTTGATGCCGCAGCTGGCCGGCAACCATGTAGTGATCGCACCGGACCTGCGCGGTGCGGGCCAGTCGTCCAAACCTGACGGTGGCTACGACAAGAAGACGCTCGCGCAGGACATCCACGCGCTGGTGAAGTCGCTGGGCTACCCGAAGGTGAAGATCGTAGGCCACGACATCGGGCTGATGGTGGCGTATGCGTACGCGGCGCAGTATCCCGATGAAGTGGACAGCATCGTGCTGATGGATGCGTTCCTGCCCGGCGTGGGCGACTGGACCCACGTGTGGCTGCTGCGCGATCTGTGGCACTTCCACTTCTATGGCGAGACACCGCTGAAGCTGGTGGACGGGCGCGAGCGCACGTACTTCGAGCACTTCTGGAATGACTTCGCGGCTGATCGCAATCATTCGGTGCCCGAGGCGGATCGTCAGTTCTACGCGAGCGAATACGCGCGCCCGGGTGGCATGCGTGCCGGGTTCGAGTACTTCAAGGCATTCGAGCAGGATGCCAAGGACTTTGCGGGCTTTGCGAAGACGCCGCTGCACATGCCGATGCTGGTGCTGTCGGGCGAGAAGGCCGGTGGCCAGTTCCTGATCGACCAGGCCAAATTGGTGGATACCAATGTGGAAGGCGTGCTGGTGAAAGGCTCCGGCCACTGGCTGATGGAAGAAGCGCCGGAGCAGACCATGCCTGCGCTGGTGGCGTTCCTCAACAAGTAAAGCGTGCTCAACCTGCTTCGCCGCGCGTGTTCAACCCCTCGCGCGGCGAGTCACCGGTGCGGCGGCGGAAGGCGCGCGAGAACGTCGGTGCATCGGCGAAGCCCAACTCCAGTGCCACCTGCTTCACCGGGCGACCGGCACGCAGCAATGACGTGGCCACGTTGAGCTTCCAGTCCAGCGAATACGCCGCCGGCGTGGTGCCGGTAGCGGTCTTGAACGCGGCCGCGAACGCACTGCGCGACATGCCGGCCAGCGCGGCCATGCGCTCCAGCGTCCACTCTGCGTCGGGCGCGGCGTGCACCGCCATCAACGCTTTGGCCAGGCGCGGGTCGGACAAGCCCAGCATCATGCCGGGCGAGACCTGCGCCTGTTCGGGGTGATCGATGATCCAGCGCAGTACCTGGATCAGCACCACTTCGAACAACCGGTTGGCGAGCAGACGCGAACCGCAGCGGGTGCGGTCGGACTCGGCGAAAAGCAGGTCCAGCGTGGCCTGCAGTCCGTCGATGGCCTGCAACGGCAGCAGGATCACATCCGGCAGCGACTGCACGATCGGGTTGCGCAGCCCACCGTCGAAATCGAGCGTGGCGCAGGTGAAGTCGGAGCCGTCCACCGGCGGGTTGATGAACTCGTGGTGCACCGCGCGCGGGAACAGCAGCAACGTGGCTTCGCACAGGTGGGTTCTGGCCAGCTGCTTGCCGTCGCGGTACAGCAGATCCATTTCGCCCCGGCGCAGCACGTGCAGAAATCCACGCCCGGGCTGGGCGTCGAAGGTCTGGTGGCCGCACAGCGGGCCGGCATGGAACAGGGTGGCGTCGACCCGGAAGCGCTCCAGCACCGGGCTGAGCCGGTCAATCGACGTAATGGACGAATTGACATCTATCAGCGACATACAGACACCAAACGTCCCGAACGGGTTCCTATTATGCCCATCAACCGGCCACACCGCGCCGGCACTCAACAGGAATCCAAGCCATGTCCCGTATCCCCCTTGTCACCCCCCAGGACACCACCGGCGAACGCCAGGCCCTGCTCGGTCAGATCCATTCCGCCTTCGGTGCCACCCCGAACATGTTCCGCGCCGTGGCCAATTCCACCGCCGCGCTGAAGAGCATGTGGGGTTCGTTCGGCGCCCTCGGCGGCGGCGTCATCCCGGCCGCGCTGGGCGAAAAGATCGCCGTGGCCATCGCCAACCGCAATGCCTGCGAGTACTGCCTGGCCGCGCACACCGCACTGGGCCGCAAGGCGGGCGCCAGCAGCCAGGAAATGAGCGCCGCGCAGGGCGGCGAGTCGGACGATCCGAAGACGGCTGCGGCGCTGCACTTCGCGCTGCGCGTGGTGGAAGGCCGCGGCCAGATCGACGACAGCGACGTGGCGCAGCTGCGCAGCGTGGGCTTCAACGACGAAGAGATCGTGGAGATCCTGGCGCACATTGCGTTGAACCTGTTCACCAACTACGTCAACGTGGCGTTCGCGGTGCCGGTGGACTTCCCGGGCGTGAAGTTGCGTTGAAGGATGTACAACGGGCTGGCCGGTGTTTCCGGCCAGCACAATCTGAGGAGACTGCGGCAATGAACGCTACCTACGTTCCCATCGATTGCGAGTTCCACGACGTGCTTGAGGCAACGGCGACCACTGGCCGCCGTGTGGCGATCGAGTACCTCGACAGTTCCGGCCAGCAGCAGACCGCGCAAGCGCGCATCACTGACCTGCAGGCCCACAACGGTGAGGAACACATGTTGCTGGACGACGGCAGCCGGATCCGGCTGGACGCCATCGTCAGTGTTGATGGCGTGCGGTTGCAGTCACATCAGATTCGATCTGAATGACTACTTGACCTTGTCGACCAGCGCCATGGAGGCCATGGCCTGTGCTCTTGCCGTGTCACTCGACGACGTTGTCAGTACGAAAAGCAGTTCTTCCTTGTCCTTGGGTCGGGACCAGAAGCGTGCGATGGTTCTTGCGTGCTCATTGTTCCGCGGAATAGTTTCCTGAACGCGCACCTTATTCATGTACCGGTCAGTTCAATATTCAGGGTCGATTAGGTCGGCTAACGGATAATTTACACCTGTCGACCGCCCTTCTCTCTCCCCTCCCCCAGAGGGGGCGGCCGGCAAAACCAAAATAAAAAAGGTGTGTTCCCGATGATGAAGTCTTCCCTGCTTGCCCTGGGTCTGGTCGCTGCACTGCCGTTCGCTGCTTCGGCCGCCGATGGCCTGTCTTACAACTACGTTGAAGGCGGCTACGTGAACACTGACGCCAAGGGTGGCGACGCTGATGGTTGGGCCGCGAAGGGCTCGGTTGCCATTGCGCCGAACTTCCACGTCTTTGGCGATTACAACTCGCAGGAAACCAAGCGCGGCAACGCCGACGTTGACCAGTGGCGCGTGGGCGTCGGCTACAACTACGGCATCGCGCCGACCACCGACCTGGTGGCTCGCGTCGCGTACCAGAAGTTCGATCCGAAGCACGGCCTGGACTTCAACGGCTACGCCACCGAAGTCGGCGTGCGCACCGCATTCACCCCGATGATCGAAGGCTACGCGCTGGCGGGCTACGAAGATTTCAGCAAGAAGCACGGCATCAACCCGGACGGCGAGTTCTACGGCCGCGTGGGCGCCCAGGCCAAGTTCAACCAGAACTGGGGCCTGAGCGGCGAAGTGAAGCTGGCCAAGGGCGGCGACAAGGAATGGTTCGTGGGCCCGCGCTTCACCTGGTAATGCAACAAGACAACGGTACGTTGTTGGATGGCGTGTGACCTCTCTCCCACGCGTCATGAAGCCCGGCCCTCCGCCGGGCTTCGCTTTTTTGGGATAGGCGGTTTTGGGGTTCCGAGCAGCCGGGCAGGGCCCGGCTCTACCAGTTGGGGTTCCGAACGGCCGGGCAGCGTTCGGCTCTTCGCTTGGCCAGATACTTGCGGGCATCTTCCAGGGATATGGCTTGGGTTGGGTCGGCCTCAAGCGCGCGCGCCGCTGGAAGCACGCAGTCGCGCAACCAAGCTTCGATTGCCTGGTCACGTGTTGGTTGTTTGCGGTTCGAGAAGTCATTCATTGCGCCACATTCTGCGTGGCCAGCCGGCGCGCGGCATTGCAAGTAGTTGAACCGGGATCGTGTTGTGATCGCGCTTCAAAAAAAACCCGGCTTTCGCCGGGTTTTCTTTTTGCATCATTTGAACAGCGTATCCGGATACTCCGGCTTCTGCTCTCGCGCCAGCAGCGCGCGCAGGCCTTCTTCCGGGGTCTGTTGGCCGTGCAGTACGGCGCGGACCCGGTCCGAGATCGGCAGGTCGATGCCGTGGCGGCGGGCCTGGCGCATGACTTCGTCGGCGGTCTGCACCGATTCGACCACCTGGCCGATTTCGCGAACGGCGTCCTGCAGGCTCTGGCCGCGTCCCAGCGCGAGGCCGAGACGACGGTTGCGCGAGAGGTCGCCGGTGCAGGTCAGCACCAGGTCGCCCAGGCCAGCCAGGCCCATCAGGGTTTCCGGCTTGGCGCCGATCGCGGCCGCCAGGCGCAGCATTTCATTCAACCCGCGGGTGATCAGGCCGGCACGGGCGTTGAGGCCCAGCTGCATGCCATCGGCCACGCCGGTCGCCACGGCCAGCACGTTCTTCATGGCGCCACCGAGCTCGGCACCGACCATGTCGTCGCCGGTGTAGGCGCGGAAGGCGGGGCCGTGCATGGCTTCGGCCACCTGCTGGGCGAACTCGGCGTCATCACCGTGCACGGTGATGGCGGTCGGCAGGCCCTGGGTGACTTCCTTGGCGAACGACGGGCCGGTTACTACCGCCAGCGGCACGTCCGGTCCGAGGACCTCGCGCGCGACTTCGTGCAGGAAACGGCCGGAGCCCGGCTCGAAGCCCTTGGTCGCCCACGCCACGCCGGCGTTGGCCGGACGCAGCGGCGCCAGCGCGCGCACGGTTTCACCGAAGGCGTGCGACGGCACCACCACCAGGATCCACGTGGCGCCTTCGACGGCCGCAGCCAGGTCGGTGGTGGCACGCAGCGATTCCGGCAGCGGAATGCCCGGCAGGTAACGGGTGTTCTCGTGGCGCTGGTCGATGGCGTCCACCATCGCCGCGTCGCGCCCCCACAGCACGGTCTGTTTCCCGTGCCGCGCCAGCAGGCTCGCCAGGGCGGTGCCCCAGGAGCCTGCGCCGAGAACGGCGATCTTGTCTGCGGTGTCGTTCATCGGTACCACTGCAGCGCCGATCAGGCGTTGCCGGCCGGCTCGGAATCGGCGAGCGAGGTTTCGCCCTGTTCCTGGCGCTGGCGCAGGGTTTCGGCGTACAGGCCTTCAAAGTTGATCGGCTGCAGGAAGAACGGCGGGAAGCCGCCAGCCTGGATCAGCTCGCTCACCAGCGAACGCACGTACGGGAACAGGATGTTCGGGCACTGGGTGCCGAGCAGCACGTCGATGGACTGCGGGTCCAGCCCGACCAGGCCGAACACGCCAGCCTGCTGCACTTCGGCCACATAGGCGGTCTTGTCGCCAGCCTTGCAGGTCAGGGTCACGGCCAGCACCACTTCGAAGGCGCTCTCGCCCAGGCGCTGCACGCGCTGGTTGAGGTTGAGCTGCAGTTCCGGCTGGACGGCTTCGTTGAACACGCCCGGGGCGTTCGGGGACTCGAAGGAAACGTCCTTGACGTAGATCTTCTCGACGGTGAACGCGGGGCCGGTGGCGGCGTCGGCCGGCGCGACAGCGCCGTTGGTGATGGTGTCTTCGGACATTTCCTGATGCTCCAAAAAATAAATGCAGTAGTAATGGATTGTTACATGCCCTGCGATGGGGGCGTGTGCGGGCGCGCACAAGGCGTGCCGGCCAAATCCGTCAAATTAGTTGCGGCCCTTGACCAGCGGCAGCTCGGCCTGCTGCCAGGCAGGCAGGCCCCCATCGAGCACGTGGACCTGCTCGAAACCGGCTTTCTTCAGCGCCTTGGCGGCGGTTTCCGAGGCGGTACCGGTGCGGCACACCAGCACCACCGGCTTCTGCTTCGCGTTGACCACCAGCTTGTGCTCCGGCCCGAACTGGGCAGGCTGCACGTTGCGGCTGCCGGCAATGTGGCCCTTTTCGAAATCGGTGCCCGCAGACAGGTCGACCACGACCGCGCCGCCGGCATTCATCAGCTGGGTCAGTTCAGCCGGTTTGATCGACTTGTAGCCGCGCATGAGGCGACGCACCTCGGTGACGAGGATGGCTACGGTCAGGCCCACGAAGGCCATCGACAACATCGGGTTTCGGCCGGCAAAGGCCAGCAGCTCTTCGTAATTCACTCAGATCACGGGTCGATAAGCGGGCGCCGATTGTCGCACATGCGGGCGAACCGGCGCCCTGCGGGGCCCCGACGGGGGCTCAGCGGTCCTGCCAGAGGTCCGGAAGGCCGTTGGCCTGCAGCCAGCGCTTGTCCTCGGCGTCCCAGCGCCAGATCTCGCGGACCCGGGCGGTGCGCTCGGACTGGGTATTGAGGTTGATGACCCGGACTTCGGCGTTGCGGCCGATGGTGCCGTCCGGCAGCGGGACGTTCTCGCCGGCACGATAGCTGGAGATCTTCACCTGCTCGAAGCGGCTCAGCTCCAGGTCGGTGAGCGGGTGCTCCTTGGCCTTTTCCGGGTCCAGGTAGGGCAGCGCGTCTTCCACGGTGCCCCAGCGCATGGTGGAGTCGTACTTGATCTGGATCTCTTCCAGCTGCTTGCGCTGGCCCTTGGTGATCTTCTTCGGGTCGGCGGCCAGCACGGACATGCTGGTCAGTGCCAGCAGGCTCAACAGCAGGATCTGGAAGGTACGGCGCATGCGAATTCCCCAATCGGCAAGGCGCCCATCCTACCGCCTTGCGAAGGCAACGAAACGTCCGCTCAGTTCAGCTGCGGGTTTTCCGGCCTCGCCGGGCTGGCGGGCCACCACCTCGATGCGGGCCTTGCCGCGCTGGGCGAAGGTGGCCAGGAACGCCTCCCAGTCGGCCTCGTCGGCGGCCTGGGCCTGGGCCTGCAGGTCCTCGTAGACCGGGGCCAGATAGCGCACGTGGCTGTCGGCCACGTACACATCGGCGTCGAACCCGGCCAGGCGCAGGCGCAGGGTGACCAGCGCCCAGCCGCTCAGGGTGAGGGCCGAGGACAGGCTGCCGCCGAAGGCGTTGCCCTTGTCGTTGACGTTGGCGGCCAGCGGCGCGCGCAGGGAGAGCACGCCTTCTGAATAGCCATCCACGCGGATCTGCATGGCCGCGACCGGCGGCATGCGCTCCAGGACCTGCTGCAGGGCGGCCAGGTGCGCGGTGGGGGAATCGGATTCGGACATCGGTACGGCGACGTTACGGCGAAGGCCTCGCATAATGCCCGCAATGAAGCGCCCCGCACATGTGCCGGAATGGACCCTGCTCTCGCTGCGCCCGCGCGGCCAGCACGCGGCGCTGCGCCGCGCTGCGGCACCGCTGGGCGCGCAGGTGCTGGGCCTTTCGCCCTGGGCTTTGGTGGCGCAGCGCGATGACGCCACCCGTGCCGCGTTGGCCCAGGCGCTGGGCAACGACCGGGTCGTGTTCAGCAGCCCGGCCGCCGTGCACGCGGCGGCGCGGCTGGTGCCGCTGGATGCGCCGCACCCCGGCACCTGGCTGGCGGTGGGCGCTGGCACTGCTGCGGCGCTGCGCGCGCACGGCGCTACCGATATACAGGCACCGCAGCGGATGGACAGCGAGGGCCTGCTCGACCTGCCTGCCCTGGCCCAGCTGCAGGGCCTGCGCGCGGCGCTGGTGACCGCCCCGGGCGGGCGCGGGATCATCGCGCAGACCCTGCAGGACCGTGGCGCCAAGCTGCAGCGGGTGGACGTCTACCGCCGCCAGCCGCTGCGCCTGCCACCCCGCCAGCTGCAGCGCCTGCGTCGCCAACCCTTCCCGTGGGTGCTGGCGCTCAGCAGTGCCGAGGCCTTGGGTCTGTTGCTGGAGCAGCTTCCGGAAGACCTGCTGGCGCGCCTGCACAGCCAGCAGGTAGTGGCCGCCAGCCCACGCCTGGTGGCGCTCGCGCAGGAGGCCGGCATCGCCCGGGTACGCCTGGCCGACGGCCCGATGCCGGCCCAACTGGCGACGGCCGCACACGCTGCGATCACCACCGGCGCAGGTTGCTGAACAGGGGTCGGTTCCGGCCTTGCAGGTCCCTTGGGCGGCGAGCGATGCTGTACGCCTGAGCGCCCGCCAGCTCGTGAATGCACCGGCGCGGGCGACAAGGAAGACTGCATGAACGAAGACGCTTCGCCCCCGACCCATTCACCGCTGCGCTGGATCCTGCCGATTGCCGCAGCAGCGGTGATCGTGGGCGGCGCCGTCTGGGGCTGGACCCAGTGGCAGGCCCAGCAGGCGCGCAGCGCCCAGCGCGAGGCCGATGCCAACGTGCTGGTGCAAGGCCTGGCCGGCAGCGTGGACGCCCTGCGCCGCGACCAGCGCTCCACCTCGCAGCGGGTCCAGGACGCCGCCGCCACCAACCGGGTACTGCGCGATGAAATGCTGGGCCTGAGCCAGCGCAACGCGCTGCTGGAAGAAAACCTGGCGCGGCTGGCCGACAGCACCCGCCACAACGCGCAGGCGCTGCAGCTGGAAGAAGCCGAGCTGCTGCTCAGCCAGGCCGGCCAGCGGCTGGCCTTCGCCGACGACGTGGACGGCGCACGCCGCCTGTACGCATTGGCAGCGGCCGCGCTGGACGAAGTGCAGGGCACCGAGTTCCTCAACCTGCGCCAGGCGCTGATGCAGGAGCGCAATGCTGTGGATGCGCTGGGCCCGGGCCCGCGCGCGGAGATCAACCAGCGCCTGACCCGCTTCGCGCAGGCGGTGGGCGCGCTGCCCGAAGAGATCGTGCCGGCCGCCGGCAGCGCCTCCACACCGTGGTGGCACCAGGTGCTGGCACCGTTCGTGACCATTACGCCCACCGCCGCGCAGGGCCCGCTCACCGGTGCCGAGCGCACCGCCGCGTGGGACTCGCTGCAGCTGGAACTCACGCTGGCCCGTGCTGCCGTGGAACGCGGCAATCAGTCGGAATTTGAACAGTCGCTGGACCGCGTGGCGTTGTGGATGCCGCGCCTGTGGCCGGATTCACCCGGCCTGCGCGAGCAACGTGCTGAACTGCAGCAGTTGCGCGCCCAAGTGCTACGCCCGCCGCTGCCCGAACTGGGCAGCACCCTGCAGCAACTGCGCACCCTGCGCGATGGGAGTTGATAGATGAAGCCGATTCATTCCGTGGTGGTGCTGCTTCTGGCCGTGGTGCTGGGCGTGGTGGCCGCGCAATGGCTGGGTACCGAATCGCTGCGCCAGTACGGCGAGGTGATCTACCGCGCCGGCGGCAACGACTACCGCTCCACCGTGCCGCAGGTGGCCCTGATGGCGCTGGTGGCCCTGCTGGTGCTGTGGCTGCTGTGGAGCCTGGTGGCCTCGCCGTTCCGGGCGTGGGGCCGCTACCGTCGCAAGCAGGGCCGCGCGCGCCTGATCGAAGGCCTGCAGGCGCATGAGTACGGCCACTGGCAGCGCGCGGAGAAACTGCTGGCTACTGCTGCCGAAGACGACGAAGTGACTGCGGTGGCGTACACCACGGCGGTGCGCAGTGCAGAAGCACGCGGTGACCAGGCGGCGGTGGACCAGTACCTGCAGCGCCTGTCCACCTCCGATGCCACGGCCTACGCGCTGATGCAGGCCGAACGCCTGCTGCGGCAGGAGCGCCCGGTGGATGCGATCAACGCGCTGGACGCCCCGGGCATCCAGCCGCTGCCGCCGCGCGGCCTGTGGCTGCGCACCGAAGCGCTGGCGCGTGCGGATCGCGCGCATGAGGCGTATGGCCAGCTCGGCGCGCTGCGCAAGCAGAAGGTGCTGCCGGACGAGGCGGTTTCGGAACTGGAAGTGCGCCTGGCCGCGCAGTCGCTGCTGGAAGCGGGCGACGTGAATGCGCTGGCCGCGCAGTGGGAAGCGACCCCGAAGGCGCTGCGCAGCGACCCGGACGTGGTCTCCGCCTACGCCCTGCGCGCCGTGGCGCTGGACTGGGACGAACCGGCCCTGCTCAACCTGGAGCAGGCGCTGGATTCGCGCTGGGACGAATCGCTGGTGACCCTGTACGGGCAGATGCCGGTGGAGAAACTGGCGACGCGCCAGGCCAACCTGCAGCGCTGGTTGGGCCAGCAGCCGTCGAGCCCAGCGTTGCTGCTGGCGCTGGGCCGCATTGCAGTACGCCAGGGCGACCACGTTCAAGCCGAGGATTACCTGCACCGCGCGATCGCCGCCGGTGCCGGCCCGGATGCATGGGAAGCGCTGGGTGAGGTGTTCATCGCGCGCGGCGAACCGGCGTTGGCCGCGCAGTGCTACGGCAATGCATTGCGCCAGCAGCGTGGCGAAGAGCGCGTGGCGTTGGTTCGGACGACGGCGCCGTTGGCGACGGTGGTCCCGGAGCGCGCAACCGTTGAAGAGCAATCGTTGATGAGCGAACCGGCGCCCGTACTGGACCATCCGGTCGACCGCGACGCATTCGGAAACCCACGGATCCCGTAACCGGTGGTGTCGGCCACCGGCCGGCCCCCCGGCACACTCAAAAAAAATGGCCACCCTCGGGTGGCCATTTTCATTTCAAGTTCGTTCGACTCAACGCTCGACGATCGCCACCACGCCCATACCACCGGCGGTGCAGATCGACACCAGCGCGCGACCACCGCCGCGTTCGGCCAGCTGCTTGGCAGCCGTGGCAATCACACGCGCACCGGTAGCCGCAAACGGGTGGCCGGTGGCCAGCGACGAACCCACCAGGTTGATCTTGGCCGGGTCGATCCTGCCCAGCGGCGCGTCCAGGCCCAGGCGGTTGCGGCAGTAGTCCTCGCTTTCCCACGCACGCAGCGTGCACAGCACCTGGGCGGCGAACGCTTCGTGGATTTCGTAGATGTCGAAATCCTGCAGGGTCAGGCCGTTGCGCTTGAGCATTTCCGGCACGGCGACAGTCGGCGCCATCAGCAGGCCTTCGCCATGCACGAAGTCCACCGCCGCGACCTGCGAATCACGCAGGTAGGCCAGCGGCTCGTGGCCGTGCGCACGCGCCCATTCCTCGCTGGCCAGCAGCACCGCCGAGGCGCCGTCGGTGAGCGGGGTGGAGTTGGCGGCGGTCAGCGTGCCACGGCCGGAAACCTTGTCGAACGCCGGCTTCAGCGTGGCCAGCTTCTCCAGCGAGGTGTCCGGGCGCAGGATGTTGTCGCGCTCCACGCCGCGGAACGGGGCGATCAGGTCGTTGAAGAAGCCGCGCTCATAGGCGGCGGCCAGCTTCTTGTGCGAGGACACCGCCCACTCGTCCTGCGAGTCGCGCGAGATGTTCCATTCCTTGGCCATGTCTTCGCAATGGTCACCCATGCTCTTGCCGGTGCGCGGCTCGGCCACGCCCGGGAATTCCGGCTTGAGCTCGGAAAGCTTGAAGCCGCTCAGGATCGCCTTGATCTTGTCGCCGGTGGTCTTGGCGCGGTTGGCGGCCAGAAGGCGCGCGCGCAGCTTCTTGCCGTACACGATCGGCACGTCGGAGGTGGTGTCCGAGCCGCCACCGATGCCCGATTCGATCTGGCCCAGCGCGATCTTGTTGGCCACGTTGATGATGGTGTCCAGCGAGGTGCCGCAGGCGCGCTGCATGGTGATGCCCGGGGTGAGCGGGGACAGGCCCGAGGACAGCGTGGCTTCGCGGCCCAGGTTCCAGTCGCTGGAATGCTTGATCACCGCGCCCATGGCCACTTCGCCCAGCTGCTGGCCGTGCAGGCCGAAGCGTTCGACCAGTGCACCCAGCGTGCGCACCGACATGCCCAGGTTGCCAACATCCGAATAGGCGGTGTTCTGGCGGCAGAACGGGATACGGACGCCACCAAGGATGGCGACGGGACGAGCGTTGGGCATGGAGATACCTGGCATGGGAAGGGTGTCTGCAACATGGCCTGCACGAAGGAGCAGGCATAATGGGGGCAAGTGTAGCTGCCGCCCTGTGATGGGCCAACTGTGATCCCATGAGCAAACCCGACCCCGGCATGAATGCCCTTGGCGTACTGGCATTGGAACTGGCTGGAGGAGACGCCCCACGCAACGCCGCCCTGGGCTCTGAACAGGCCGGTGAACTGGCCGACCGCGTTGGCCGCGACCTGGCCAAGCTGGTTCCTGGCGTGAGCGGGCTGGACTTCGTGTTCGCCGGCGCCCATTTCGACCCGGCCGAGGTGCTGCGCCCGGGCTGGCCGATCCACCGCCGCCTGGAAGAGCTGCAGATGCGTGCGCCCGGCCGCAATGAAGGCCCGCGCCTGCTGGCGTTCGGGGCTGGCGCCGACGGTGAAGTGCCGCTGCCGTTCCAGGCCGATGCCAGCCTTACCGGCGGCGGCCTGCGGGTGGTGCCGTTCCTGCTGACCGGCACCGAAGTGGCCCAGACCACCGCCGTAGCCGACGCGCTGGAAGACGTGCTGCTGGCCCAGGGCATGGCCCAGGCCGACACCGCGCTGCTGGCGCAGAACGCGTTTGGCGCGCAGATCGAGCACGCGCGCTATTTCACGGTGAACGACCTGGCCGCGATGATGTCGATGCAGTACGACAACCAGGGCCTGGCCGCGCTGTGGCCGCTGATCGAAACGGCGCTGATGGCACCACAGTCGGAACAATGGCTGGATGAATCGCCAGAACCGCTGCTTCGATACGCTGACGGCGAAGTGCGTATGGCACTGTTCGACCCGGCGGGTTGGTGCGCGTTCTACAACCACGACAAGGGCAACTGCGAGCGCCTGCAGGGCATTTATGACCAGTACCTGATGCGCCAGCGTCAGATGGCCGCGGTGCTGGAAGCCCACGGGCTGCCGGTCCTCTTCGTGCATTGCGAAGCCGGGCAGGACGCGCGGGCATTGTTGACGCGATAAAAAAAACGCCGGCAATGCCGGCGTTTTTCGTTTGCATCAACCACCCGGTAGAGCCACGCCCTGCGTGGCTGAACCGCCGATGGATTACGGCGCGGCCTTGATCACCGCACACGCCAGGCGCGCACCGGCATTACCGGTCGGCTGGGTCTTGTAGTCATCCGGATCGGCATGAACGATCAGGCCGCGGCCGATGATGTCGAAGTCATTGCCTTCGCCGATATTGACGTTGGTCGAAACGTCGGCATCAACCACCGCATTGCCCTGCGCATCGGCCTTGATGTTCGGAATGTCGCCACCGTGGTGCGGGGTGGTGGCCACGTTGCCGTGGTCTTCCTTGGACGGGTTGAAGTGGCCGCCGGCGCTGTCGCCGTTCGGCGCGCTGCAGTCGCCCTTCTCATGGATGTGGAAGCCGTGCTCGCTGTTCGGCTTCAGGCCGCTGATGGCGCCCTTCACGTGGACCTTGCCGTCAACGACGCTGAAGGTGACGTTGCCCTTGACGTTGTTGCCCTGGGTCGGCGCCAGTTCCGCCATCGCGGTGTGGTTGGCATGCGCTTCGCTGGTCATCGCCGGCGGTGCGTCGTTGGCGGCAGCGGCCGCATCGGCGGCCGGCGCGGTGTCGGTGGCCGGGGTCGGTTCCGGGGTGGTGGTTTCGGCCGGCTTGTTGCAGGCGGTCAGGCCCACGGCGGCAACGGCGGCGAACAACGCGGTATGGATCAGACGCATGTGGATCTCCTTGCGGGTAACGAACGGAAAAGCGACGAAGCCTGGCAACGCGCTCAGCGCGTAGCCCGGATCACGCCGCAGGCGATACGGGCGCCGGCATTGCCGGCGGGCTGGCTGCGGTAATCGTCGGCGTTGGCATGTACGACCAGCGCGCGGCCGACGATATCGGTGGCGGCACCGCCACCGAGGGTTACCGCGGGCAGGCGCACGTCGACGCTCACCCTACCCTGCGCATCAGCACGCAGGTTGTCCATGTCGCCGGCGTGATGCGCACCGGCGCTGTTGCGGCCATGTGGCTGGTTGGCCGGATTGAAATGCGGGCCCGCGCTGCTGGCGTCGACGGCACTGCAGTCGCCCCGCTCGTGCACGTGGAACGCGGCCGTCTGCAGCGGCTGCAATCCACCGATGGTGCCGGTGATATGCACGCCGCGCGCGTCCGGCACCAGCACCAGGCGACCACTGACGATGCTGGCCGACGCCGGTGCCAGGTTGGCTTCGGCCTGCTTGGCCACGCTCACGACCGGCACCACCGGCGCCGGCGCGGTGCGCTGCTCGGGCGCGGTACCGCAGGCGGCAAGCACCAGCAGTGACGGCAACAACAGGGCGAGTTGGGAACGACGCATCGGGTAACTCCTTGATAGGCAAACTAACGTCTGGCTCGTCCACGCATCATGAAAGACGCCGCGACGCGGCGCTTACATCGCATGAACAGGCGTTCAGCTACCGCGCCGTCGACCGGCGCCGAGCTTGCGGGTGAGCGTGTTGCGGCCCATGCCCAGACGCGCGGCGGCTTCGGCTCGACGCCCGTGGGTGATCTGCAGGGCGGCTTCCAGCAACGCCTGATCCACCCGCTCGCGCACCTGCGCGTGCAGGCCTTCGGCACCTTCGGCCAGGCGCTGCCGGGCCCAGGCCGAGAGCAGGCTTTCCCATTGGCCGGGGTCGCCGTGCGCGCGGCTGCGCGGCGCCTGGCCGCGATGCAGCGCACTGTCCACGTCGGCCACACCGATGGTGTCGGACGCGGCCAGCGCGGCCATGCGCCAGCACACGTTTTCCAGTTCGCGCACGTTGCCCGGCCAGTCGTGCTCGCGCAGCGCCTGCAGGGCGGCAGCGGTGAGGCGCTTGGGCGGCGTATCCAGCTTGTGCGCGGCGGCGGCCAGGAAGGTATCGGCCAACTGCACGATGTCTTCGCGGCGCTCGCGCAGTGGCGGCAGGCGCAGCCGCACCACATCGAGCCGATGCAGCAGGTCGGCGCGGAACCGCCCCTGCGCCACCAGCGACTCCAGGTCCTGGTGGGTGGCGGCGATGACCCGCACATCCACCCGGATCAGTTCGCGGCCGCCGACGCGGAAGAACTCGCCCTCGGCCAGCACGCGCAGCAGGCGGGTCTGGAGCGGCAACGGCATGTCGCCGATTTCGTCCAGGAACAGCGTGCCGCCTTCGGCCTGCTCGAACCGCCCGACGTGGCGGCGCTGCGCCCCGGTGAACGCACCGGCCTCGTGGCCGAACAGTTCGCTTTCCAGCAGCTCGGAAGGAATGGCGGCGGTGTTGAGCGCCACGAACGGGCCCTGCGCGCGCGGCGACTCGTGATGCAGCGCGTGCGCCACCAGTTCCTTGCCGGTGCCGGTTTCGCCATTGATCAGCACCGACAGCGGCGCCTGCGCCAGCCGGCCGATGGCGCGGAACAGGGCACGCATGGCCGGGGTGTCGCCGACCAGCTGTGGGCGCTGGTCGGCGGTGGCTTCCACGGCGGGGGCGCTGCGTTCGGCCACGGCGATGTCCGGCGCCGGCAGCACGCGCTGGGCCAGCGCCACCGCGTCGTCCAGATCGAACGGCTTGGACAGGAATTCCTGCGCACCGCCGCGGAACGCGCCGGCAGTGCTGGCCACGTCGGTATAGGCCGACATCACGATCACCGGCAGCTGCGGATGCGCGGCCTTGAGCTTGTCCAGCAGCACCAGGCCGTCGTCGCCGGGCATGCGCACGTCGGTGAACAGCAGGTCCGGCGGCGGCTGGCTGGCCAGCATCTCCAGCGCGGCGGCGGCGCCGTCGAATCCTTCCACCGCGTACCCGGCATCGCGCAGGGCGGTGCTCAGGACGAAGCGCACGGCACGGTCGTCGTCGACGACCCAGACGCGCTGGGCCTGGCTGTCAGCCGCCATGCGCGGTCTCCTCGTTTGCGGGAGTGCCCTGCCCGATCGGCAGCTGCACGGTGAATACGGTATGGCCCGGGCGCGAACGGTAGGTCAGCGTGCCCCGGTGTTCGCGTGCGACCTGCTGGGCCAGCGCCAGGCCGAGTCCGGTGCCTTCGGCACGGCCACTGACCAGCGGCAGGAACAGGTGTTCGGCCAGCGCTTCGGGTACGCCACGGCCGTCGTCGGCGATCTCGAGCCGCAGCGCCATGGCCTGAAGCTGGTCGCCGATGCGGACACCGTGTTCCACCCGGGTGCGCAACGTGACGGTTCCGGCACCGGCCTGGATCGCATTGCGCACCAGGTTCCACACCGCCTGGGTGAGGCGATCGGCGTCGCCGTCGAATTCGGGAATGCTGGGGTCGTAGTCGCGCTGCAGCCGGACCGCCCAGCCGCCTTCGCTTTCGGCCAGGCGCAGCACGCGCTCCAGCGAGGCGTGGATGTTGAGCGGCGCATGCGGCGCGGCCGGGGCCGGCGACAGCAGCTGTTCGAGCAGCCCGTTCAGGCGTTCGATCTCCGAGCCGATGAGCTCGATCAGTTCGCGCTCTTCCGGGTCGCGCTGGGTGCTGCGCCGGGCCAGCAGCTGGGCCGCGCCCTTCAGGCCGGCCAGCGGGTTGCGCAGCTCGTGGGCCAGGCCCTTGAGCGCCGCGCTCAGCGCGCTCGGCAGTGCCTGGGTGGGGTCCAGCCCGGGGAACTCGTCCACCGGGTGCGCCTCCAGAAGCCAGCCATCGTCGTCATGGCGGCTGACCCAGCCTTCGGCAAAGCGTGGCGCCTCGCCGGGCAGGGCCAGCGCCAGCCGGTGCAGGCGCAGGGTGTCGCGTTCGCCACGCGCGAGGAAGTGGGCCAGGGCTTCGCCCTGCACTTCCAGCGAGGCAAGCGGCTGGCCCAGCAGGCGGCGGACGCTTACGCCCAGCCAGCGGGCGAAGGCGGGATTGCAGCCGGTGACGCGGCCTTCGGCATCGGCCCAGGCGACCGGGGTGCCAAGGACATCAAGGGACGGGGACGGTGCTGCGGCGGTCATTGCACCAATGTAGTGCAAAACGGGGCGTTCGGAGCTGTTTGCCTGTGCCGCAAGGGTGCCGATGAACGGCATGGTGCCAAGGGGGTCGTCCGAGGGTCCGACCCGCTGTATACTCGGTGATGCAAGACGAAGCGACTGACCCGGTGAAATAGAGCGCTTCCCAGCGGCTTCGGCCGTAGGCATCCACGATGCCTCGCAAGTGGTCCCCGGGGTCTGAACACGGAAAAGGGCGCTTCGGCGCCCTTTTCTTTTGCCTGCTATCTCCGCCGCTTCTTCTTTGGCTTTTGCGGGTTGGACAAGTAGGCATCGCCGCACACCACCACGAACGGCCGCCAACTGCCGGTCGTCGACGGGGCGTTGCGCGTCTCGGGATACGCACTCTCCACAATCACATCGATGTCCTGCCAGGCGCGCTTTTCTTTCGGGCTGCGCTTGATCGTAAGGAACAGATGGTATGGCCCATCCGGGTTCTCGACTGTGAGGGTGTGAACCCAGGTGGTCCCGTGCGCAGCGAGTATCACTTTTCGCTCCGGCAACGACCGGATCACTTGTGGCAGGGCGTGCGACAGCCGATACCGCGTAGCGCAGAAGGTGCGCATCTTCCCGCCATCCCAGATCACCTCATCTCCTGGAGGATGCGGAAGATCGCCGTGCGAAGCGCTGAAGCAGTGGTTGGTGAAGGTGATTGCAGTTCGTAAAGGCTTACCAACCTTCTCGCTCTGGATGATGATCGTGAAGGGTTCAAGGTGCGACAAATCGACAGGCTGGCCACCGACCCTCAAAGGGCTGAAGTATCTACTCAACGTGTTCCCTGGGGGGCCATCCTGTGCTTAGGCTCGGCCCATGCTATCGCGTGCGGCGGTTGCTTCCGCCGGCTCGATGCATGGCGCATCCGTCAACGCTTGTATCCGCCTTCCGCGAAGTGCAATCAAGAAGAGCAAGCGAGTCACTTTTGGCTGTTCTGCGCCTTCCATGGACGTCTTAACCCGTCATCAGCTCCCGAGGTGAGGTGGGGATGACATTGGTTTCGAGCCTAGTCGACAAATACCTTGGACCAGTCATCACGCACGCTCACCCGCGGCCAGCCGCTTTCGGCGGCCAGGGCGACGGCTTTCTCGGCGCCGGAGGCGTAGGCGATCTCGCGGACGTCGTCATCGTGGGTGACCAGCAGGGCCAGTGAGGCGCCCTCACCCTGGGTGGCGAACTGCAGCATCGGGATGTCGCCATTGGAGTTGCCGGCAGCGAAGATCGGGCGGGCGCCGATGCGGCTCCAGATGCGTACGACCTTGTTGGGGCCGTCGTCGAATACCTCGAGCTTGGAGGTGTGGACCAGCGTGCCGATGCCGTCCTTCTCGCGGTAATCCAGCACCACCGAGGTGCCGACCACGCGTTCTGGGGGAATGCCGTACAGCGATTGGGTGATGGGCCGCATGAAGTCGCGCCCGCCGCCGGAGACGATGTAGCTGGTGAAGCGGTTGGCTTCGAGGTAGCTGAGCAGCTCACGCATGGGCGCGTAAGCGGTTTTGAGGTAAGGGCGGTCGAGTACCGGGTTGTGGGTGTTGAGCAGGAACTGCAGGGATTTGGCAGAGTACGCTTCGACCTCGTCGTCTACGTAGGCGGAGAGCAGGCCTTCGGCAGCTTGCTTGAGCAGGGAGTCGTCGCCTTCGTAATGGCGGGTAATGATGCTGCCCAGCCAGGCCTGGTCTTTGCCGTATACCGCCTTCCAGGGTTGCTTCTCGCGCAGGGTAGGATCGGCTTCGGCCTGCTCGGCGATGCGGCGGAGCAGGAAGTCGACCTGGATTGGCATGGGCTTTTCGCACCAGAGGCAGCCGTCGTTGTCGAAGACGGCGATGCGTGCGGCCGGGGCCACGTACTCGGGGCCGCCTTCCTGGGTGACGCGGGCTATGAAGGCGATGATGGATTGGCGGGCGTGGCCGGCGTTCCAGCTTTTTAGGAGGCCTTCGTGCATGGTGGGGTCGCGGCAGTTCCTGGTGGGGAAATGCTAGCGCTGGGGCGTGGTGGGGGCTTGCGAGTAATCACTGATTGGGGGGCAGTAGATTTACTGGCTTCGGTTTGCCACGCAGGGCGTGGCACTACCGTGGTTTCCGTTTGGGATTGTGCGGGACACGCATGGCGTGTCTCTACGCGGTTGCACGCGTTGTCCTGGGGTCTACGCGTAGTGACACGCCATGCGTGTCATCACCCCACCCGGCGGCGCAACTGCATGATGGCTTCGGGCAATTCCGTGCGCATCTGTTCGCGCAGCGCTTCGGCCACTTCGTGGTAACGACGGCGTTGGATGAAGTAGCAATACACGAACAACCCGAGGATCAGCAGCATCGGCCATGTGGACGTCGCCACCATCGGCATCGCTATGCACAGCACCGCAAAGCCCAGGGTCATCCAGTTGCAGATGCCTTCCACGCGTACCTGGTTGCGCTTGGCGTCCACCACCACCAGCCCACGCATCACCGGGTAATAACGCCCGCTGACGGCCAGGAAAAAGCTCTCGCGGAACGCCATGCGGCCATCAGGCAATGCGCGGAACACCAGTGGAATCCATTCCTGGGTAGCCACGTCGCGCTCAAGGCAGTTCAGCACCAGCCGTTCACGCATCTCCGCCGTGGCCGGAATGCGCTCGCTGAACAACCGGATGCCCAGCCCGAAGTAGAGCGGGCTCCAAACAAGCATGAGCACGATCTCCACCACCATCACCGCAACCATCGCGTAGAAGAAGACCATGCTCGCGTCCTTACTCGACAGCAGTGGAAGTGGGTAGCGCTGCACCCTTCGGCCACAGCAGCCACAGGTTGCCCTTCTGCTTCATGTCGCCCGCCAGCTTGCCGGCCGCGTCGCCAGTGCCCCAGTACAGGTCGGCGCGCACTTCGCCGGCGATGGCGCCGCCGGTGTCCTGCGCGGCGACCGGGCGCACTACGGGGGTGCCGTCCGGGCGAGTGGTGGACAGCCACAGCAGGCTGCCCAGCGGCACCACGTTGCGGTCCACCGCCACGCTGTAACCGGCGGTGAGCGGCACGTTCAACGAGCCATGCGGGCCTTCGTCGCCGTCCGGGCCCTTGGTGAAGAACACATAGCTGGGGTTGCTCGCCAGCAGCTCGGGCACGCGCGCCGGGTGTGCGTTGGCCCAGGTGCGGATGGCGTCCATGGTGACGTCTTCCTTCTTCAGCTCGCCCTGCTCCACCAGCCAGCGGCCGATGGGGCGGTACCGGTGGCCGTTCTGGTCGGCGTAGGCGATGCGCAGCTGGCGGCCGTCGTCCAGGCGGATGCGGCCCGAGCCCTGGATCTGCAGGAACTGCAGGTCCATCGGGTTGGTCAGCCAGGCCAGTACTGGTGCCTTGGCACCCTGGGCGCTGATCTTTGCCGAATCGTCGTAGGGCCGGAGCACGCGCCCTTCCAAGCGGCCGCGCAGGCGCTTGCCCTTGAGTTCGGGATAGAGGTCATCGAGCTGCACGCTGACCATGTCGCTCGGCACGCCGTACACCGGCACGGTGGCCTTGGCGGTGCGGGTAAGGCTGCCGCTGTAGACCGGTTCGTAGTAGCCGGTAATCAGGCCATCGGCGCGATGGCCACCAGCGCGCAGTGCGTACACCTGCAGGTTGTCCTGCAGGAACCGGCGTATCGCCGTTGGGGTGTTCTGCACGGTCGCGGCGGCTGCGCAGGTAGAGGCCCAGACCGCATCGCTCTTCAGGCGCGGGCAGGCGCTGCGCCAGGCGGCGAAGCCGGCCTCCAGGTCAGCATCGGCAACCTGCGGGAGCGCCTTCCAGTCGGCCTTTGCATAGGTGTTGGTAGGTGGGGCGGCGATTGGCTTGGTAGGAGGAACGGTGCTGCAGGCGGTGAGAAGGGTCAGGCCCAGGAGGGCGAAGGCAGAAAGCTTGGTCATGTCACCGGGTCTGTAGCAGCAGCGAATGCAGGATGCGGGCGTCTTCCGCGTCGAGGGTGGCCGGCAGGTCGTCGCGGCCTCGGAATCGACGGTGGAACGCGCCTACGGTAGCAGCGCGGTGGTCGAGTGCGTACCCGAACACCTGCAGGCCCAGCCACGGGTCGAAGCCCTCAGGCGCCGGGCCGTCGCTGGCGCGCGGCCACACCCCGAAGCCGGCTTCCGCCAGCTGCTGCCACGGGAAGTAGCGGCTGGGGTCCTGCTTGCGGGCGGGGGCGAGGTCGGCATGGGCGATGATCTGGCTGCGCGGGATGTCCAGACGTGTGCACACGTCAGTGAGCAGGCGGATCAGCGCGGCGATCTGCTCGGGCGCGAACGGGCTGTTGCCGTCGTTGTCGATCTCAATGCCGATCGAGGCCGAATTGAGATCGGTGATGCTGCCCCAGCGGCCGCCACCGGCATGCCAGGCGCGCAGGTTGTCGGCCACCAGCTGGTAGATATGGCCATCGGAACCCACCAGATAGTGCGAACTGACCCGGCCCCCGCTGTTGGCGGTGCGCAGGGTGTGCAGGCTCTGCTGCACGTTGTCCTGATCGGTGTGGTGCAGCACGATGATGACCGGGCTGCGCACGTTATGGTTCGGCGACGGCACCCAGGTGGCCAGCGGGCTGCGGATGTCGGTACTGGTGGCGCACCCGGCGAGCAGGGCGGTGGCGAGCAGCACGAGCGGGAGTCGGAATCGGCGCATGGCTTGATTGTGCTTCATAAGCCGCCCCAATGCGTAGAGCCAGGCCCTGCGAGGCTACCGACGACGCAGCCTGCAATCTCACGACCTGATGAATGAAACGTTGTACAGGAACATGGAAATGACAATGAGTGCCAAGGCGACTTCCCAGGCGCGTGCCCATCTCAAGTTCCTCATACGCGCCATCAGGATGCAACACAGCACCGGCAGTGACAGTGTGGCAACTATCCCCGCCAGTCGAACCCAGTCGCCGTATGGAGCGGATAGTAGTTCTGCCGCCAGTCTCGAGCGTCGATTCCAATGGGAATAGGCTGAGACCGATTCCACCAGAAGGCAGAGCAACCATAGGGAATGATAGAGCCATTCCAAAAGCGTTCGTTTGGCCTCACCCATTTCGATCCCGTAACTCTTCAAATCAGCACCGCATTCTCGCACCGAACCAGCTCCGTACTGACAGCCGACCCGGCGAGCAGGCCGATCGCGAACAGGGCAGATTGTGCGCCATAGCGTCAATGGGTAGAGCCACGCCCTGCTTGGCTGGATCCTGCCAAGCGCTGCACTCCAAGCCCTACGCCAGTTCAACTAGGACCACGCGAACGAAAGGCTCCAGAGCAGCATTCCCCAACCGAAAAGCGCCGCCAGCAACTCAGCAGGCGCCGTGCGGCGCCTGGTTCCGATTCGAACGATCACTGCAACGGTCAGCAGAAGGACCGCAAGATGTGCGGACCAGAATACTGCGGCGTGGTAGCTCACAAAACTGGTTGCATGCATCCCGTAGAAGGTCGGATCGCGAAACGCCGCTCGATTCAGGTTGACAAGCAGCAGGTAGCAGATTGAGACGACCCAAAGCAGCAGGTGCAGCCAATCGGCAGCCTTGAGACTCACTCGGACAAACGCGTTCGTCAATCTTCTCGCCCCAGCAGTCGCCATGGTTTTCATGGCGGCTTCAGTAGAATTTGCGCCAGAATCTAGCCTGCATCACGAGGGCAGCCCACAGGCGATGCCATGTAGGGCGGACCTTGCCCGAGACAACGTACACCGATGACTGCCCGCCTCGGCCTCGGTCATGCAGTCAAGGTCCTGAACAGGGTCGCGTCCGCTCAGCCCCCAGGCATTGGGACGACGATGCGTAGCCCGTACTCGTCCCTGACCGCGCATGGCGACATGCCATGGGGTGCCGCCCACTCCAATCACGCGCACCTACCCGCTGTCAGCTTTCGCCGCAAGCGGGGCCATATGAAAGCGTAAAGGAGGCCCGACAGCAGACCTATGATGGCAAAAGCCGCAAATCGTCTTGGCGCCCGCTCAAGCCAGAAGTTGCTGCTTGTCCAGATGTTACTCCACGCGTCACGCGCAAACGCACCCTCAACTACTAGCCAAGCGAGCGCCGCACAAAAGGCACCCAACGCGACATGACGAAACTTCACGTTAGGTAGCAAAGCATCAACAAAGAGAATGGCTGGGAAGCCAAGAACAACGCCAAATGCAGCTGCCACCATGCCTGTGATTAAAGAAAAGCAGACTGTCTCAAGTGCCGTCCCTATATTGATGCTCAGTGGCAGGCCAATCAGGAGCGAACCACAGATTCCGGTGCTAAGCCCAACCGCTAGAATCTTCGAAAACGCAATACGTTGGTTCACTGGAAGACCTCTATCAATTTTACCTGCGGATCCCGACTACTCATGCACTTCTCCCTTGATGGAAAGTCGCTCCACGGCCACTGAAAATCGTCAACCTGGGAATCTATGTCGCAAGTGTTGGGCGCCCACACAGTCATCAGCCCGGAACCGGAATTGCTGAACGGACTGCAGCCTGTACCCCACCCGCTGTTGGACACGGAAAACCCACCGTACCCGTCAGGCACCACCTGACGGATCACGAACCCAGGATCAAGCGCATGCGCGCCGGGTAACGTGCATTTACAGAAACTGACTGATCTGCGTGTCCTGAACGCCCCACCGGGAGATGAGGTTGATGTTTTTTCTAATCAGGGTCAGGTCTTGGCCGGCGACCACCTTCGCGACAGGCAGCATTTCAAGCAATGATCGAAGCTCGGTGAACACTGAGCCTGCCTCCGTGCGCGCTAGGTAAGACCCGGCGCCGTGGCCCCAACCAACTACTGGTCCAGGTTTTGCTCCTCTTCGCTCTTCTTCGCCAACTCAATCGCGTCTAGCCAGTCCGTCCACATCGCAGGATCATTGGGAGTGCCGTCACCCCACAGGAAGCTAGAGATGGAACTCATTACATCAGCGAGCGAGTCGGCGCCACCACCTCTGTCGTAATACCTTTCAAGGAAAATGACCATCGCGCTATAGCCAATTTCAGGGGTTATTGAATCATTGGTACTCAGCATTGTCACCGCTTTGCTTGTGCTGGTTCAACAGGAGAGGAAAAGCCTGTTTCTGGATGATGGACCACGGGGCAGCCGCCGTTGGCGATGAGGGTGTTTCCGCCGCACGCGTTAGAAGGTGGTCATTCCGCATCAACCGGCCATTCGAGTCCTTCACTGAACTTCCCATGCCAGAACCGGCGCGAGTATTCATCGTCCCGATCCATATGGTAGACCAGGCCTTCAAGCCTGTCCCCCAAAGGGAAGTCAAACTTGTACTTCGCGGCAGACAGATTCTCCAGCAAGGATCGAAGCTCGTCGAACTTCAAACCTGCGCCTTCGTAACTAGACAATCCGATTTCCTTGATCAGCTCCGCCGCTCGCGACTCACAGAACATCAGCGCTCGCCGAATGTTGCCACTGACTCTCCTGTACTCATCTAGATCATGTTCAACTCCATACCATAGATCCCTCACTTCTTGCTTCATCGTTGCTGGACCTGCTGCGGCTTGGCAGCTTTGAGCTGCCCGTGCCCATCTATGTCGCGATTGGTGCTGGCCAGGTTGACGCTTCCACCACCCTGGATGAGGAGGTCTTGCGCTGGGCAACAACGCATCAACGCAGGCAGTTGGCGCGGTCATTCAATGCTGAGAAATCCCAGATGATCTTTGGATCATCAGGAGGAAGCATCGTCAACCTCTCAATCTATGTCCAAGTCTCTTGGCCGTCGGAAGCACTCCAGACGATTCCCGCTGGAGCGCTAACCAGAAACCACAGCCCCATGTCTTCGTCCAGTTTATGTTTCCTATTCGGCCAACGAGCCGGAGACTCTGCAATTGCTCCTCCAACTCACCATCAAGGCACTGCCCGTCTAAAGCCAGCTTTATGTTTTTCTGGTTTGCACAAATGCCTCGAGGGTTATCCCCGGATGAAGGAGAAGTTGTAGATAAATGGCGCCCATGCGAGCAGCGCGAATACAACCTCTACAACTCGTTCCTTCTTCCAACGCGTCGCCCTGACAATGATCAAAATTGTCTGTATTAGTAGGAGCACGACCCCAAACTGCATTGCTTGTATTACAAGCTCCGGCTTAAGGTCATAGAGCTCAAAGAGTCCGAGCGCCCCTGACGTGTATCGGTTGTATGCGACCGCTCCAAAAAGTGTGGCACACACCAACCATCCAACGTAGTACAGAATGTTCAGCAGCATTCGCATGGAGTCCCCGCTATGTGAGATTGAACGTGCATGTCACCTCGTTGGCAAGTTGTTTAGCTTGGACCAGTCGACCACCGGCACGGGAGCAGTAATCGGCTTCCTACCTATTCCGTAGATCCCATCAATCACCGGGTTCACAGTGTTGTTTGGTGTACGCAATACGCAGTTCTCCCACTTTCCGCACTCTGGAACAGGACTGTTCACCAGTCCAACTGGCCACCCACCGTTCAGCAATTGCATTGCTCCAGAAAGGATTTCCTTCTGGTACTGCTCGCTCTCATAGGCGGTCATCGTTTTTGCCATTTCTGCAACGTACTCCGCATCGCGCCTTGGCTGACCGTTGGTGCTGGAAGCCGCCGCATAGAGCGCATTAGCGTAGTTGATGAAGGCTTCTTTGTTGGAGTATGGATTGTCCGGTTCCTTGCCGAACAGGGAAGCCAGAAGGTGGCCCTTTTCCGGGCCAAAATGCTCACCCTTTTCATTCACGTGCGCAAAGGAGTCCCCAAACGCGTGGAGTGCGCGCTGCGTCTTTTTGTCCTTGAGCAGCTCCCGCTTCTTGATCGGATCGTTCTCATACTCCTTCATCTTTGCCAGGATGCTGGCAACCACTCCGGCCAGTTCCTCCTGATCGGCCTTCACTTTAACCGGGTCTTTCTGTCCGTTCAGAAGATGATCGGTCTTCTGAGGCATCACTGGTACGGTTCCCAGCATCACATTGGCCAAAGTGATTGCGTTTCTGTAGTCAGTGTCAGGTGACCACGCCGCAAGCGCGATTGCCTTAGCGTCATTCTCGTTGAAGCCTGCCAAATAGAGGATGGTCGCCATGGTGGAGTAGTGCCCAACTTCGCCCCAATTGTTGTCGACGGCGTTCTTTGCTGCAGTGCCTCCTGCGGCTGCACTTAGCAGTCCATTCTGGAATGAGCCAACTAGCGCCCCCCCAATGCCCGCGATGGAGCTCACCGTTTCCTGTTCGCTGGCTGTTAGATCCTTGCTGTCCTTGCCGAACAGGAACTTGGCGATGGAAGGTGCGGCGGCTTCAGCTCCGCCTGCTGCCAATGCGCCGAGCAGCGTATTGTCTCCACCTGCTGATGCCACCGCCGCGCCCAGCAGGGCGTGCGCTAGCAAATGTGTGGCGCTACCTTCTTCGCCCCTGTTGCCATTGTCCATTTCGTTTCTAGCGGCGTTCTCC
Organism: Stenotrophomonas aracearum; assembly: GCF_031834615.1. Taxonomy (NCBI): domain Bacteria; kingdom Pseudomonadati; phylum Pseudomonadota; class Gammaproteobacteria; order Lysobacterales; family Lysobacteraceae; genus Stenotrophomonas; species Stenotrophomonas aracearum. Next base: position 216,509 of record NZ_CP115543.1, on the reverse strand, counting down.
TTGAAATATTGACCAATCTGGTAGGAGATAGACGGGGCAAGTGTACCCGCCGCAATCTGGCCGGCACTACCCGACGAGGCGGCCATGCCGCCCGTGATGGCGCCTACCAAGACTCCAACCTTTTGCAGCCTCTCTATCTCATGGTTTGCATTCACCGCGATCGCGAGTAGCTGACCTTGCTGCTCAGCTGTCATAGAGTCTCTGGTTGCCGGATCGTCCAGCAACTTCTGCGCTTCATCGCCACGCGCTTTCACTACGTCGATGGATGCATTGATGTCAGCCCGTATCCGCATCCCCGCATCCACCACGGTACCCGTCGCCTGCGCCATCGCCCGCTGCTCCTGCAGCATCTTCTGCAGGTCCGGGAGCGTCTCAAGCGCCTGGTGCGCAGTACTGGCGTTGGTGTTCACGCCCAGGTCCCCAGCGCTGACCGTCTTGCCGCCAATGGTGATGTTGCCGCCGGTAAGCGTGGCGGAGGTTGTGGAGCCGTCGTGGCCGCTCTCGGACATGGGAATGCCCGGACTGAACGAGGTATTGTTGACGGCCCCGTACTCGCCATTGGCGATGGTGTGGCCGATGTCCTTCATCTGGCCGGCAGCGTTCGGCGCCGCAACCGGATTGCCTGCGGCATCAGTTGCCGCGTTCCCGGTGAATCCGAAGCCGCCGCTGACGCCGGCCGAACTGGCCCGGTAATCCATCTCGTTTCTGAGATCGCTGAAGGCGAAGCTCTCGGCGGTCAGCTCGCTGTTGGCCGCGTTGGTGCTGGCGATGGCGCCGCCCACCAGGTTCACGTGGCTGGCGTCGACGTGGTAACCGCCGTCACCGGCAAACAGGCCGGACTGTTGGCCGACACCCTTGTAGCTGCCGTTGGCCTTGGCGGCGCTGGCGTAGCCGCTGGCGTCCCACGCCGTGCCAAACGAAACCTGCACGCGGCCACCTACCTGGCTTTCCTTGGACATGCTCTCGGCGATGTCCTGGAGCGACTCGATGGTCAGCGTACCGCCAGTCTTCACGTCGATCCGGTCGGCCGTGGCTGTGGCGCCACGCAGGGTGGTGTCCCCTTCCGCCTTCAGCGAGATGCTGCTGCCGGCCAGCGTGGTGTTCTGCCAGGTGCTGCTCTCGGCGTTGGACTTGCTGCTGCCTACGCTGGCCTCGGCGTACACGTACACACCGGTCTGCGCGCCCACGGACACGCCCACGCCGACTTCTGCACCGGCGTTGTTGCTCTTGCTGCTGTTCTGCAGGTTGGCCTGGCCGGCCTCGAGCAGGATGTCGCGCGCCGAGTCCAGCGTCAGCGTGTTGCCGGCGCTCAGGTTGCCCTGCACCACGTGGATGTCACCGCTGGTGCTGGTCAGGTTGACGTTGCCGCCGCCTTGGATGGTGGAACCGCGCGAGACCGTGCTGCTGCCATCAGCGCTGCTGCTGGAGGATTTGAAGCCGATGCCGGCTTCGGCACTGAACAGGGAGGCGCCGCCCCCCTTGGCCGCGCTGGCGATGGCGCTGCCTGCCTGGTAGGCGTTGGCGCCCGCCGCCATGCCCTGCATCGCCTGCAGTCTTCCGTCGGACTGGCGGGCGGCATCAACGTTGTTGATCAGATCAATAAACGGCGACTTGACCCGCGCGAACACACCAATCTTCAGGTCCTTGTCGCTCTGCGAGTTGTAGCCGCTCTCATCCGCGGTGAGCAGCTCGATCTCTGCAGCGGTGATGTTGACGTCCTGCGCGGCCACTACGTTGCTGGCCACCTGCGTGTACTTTCCACCTGCACCCAGGTTCACATTGCCGCCCAGACTGCCGATGGTACTGGCCACCTGCGAGACCATGCCGCTGTCATCTTCATGCTGCTGGCGATGCCAGCCAGCGAACTTCTCGGTGTCGGAGATCTGCACCGTGCCGATCGCCTTGCTGTCGGCGGTGTTGGCATTGCTGACGGTGTCCTGGCCGCTCTGCACGGTCAGGTTGCCGGCGGCGCGGATGGTGACGTCCTTCTCTGCAGCGATGTTGGCAGCGGTGAGCGTGATGTCGCCTTCAGTGGTGGCCATGCGCACGCCGCCGCCCACGGAGAGTTGGGTGCCGGTGATGGTGTCGCTCTGGCCGGTGCCCTCGCTGCGCGAGTTGTTGGTACCGACCGGCAGGCCACTGGTATTGGTGGCCAGTCCCCAGCCCTTGCCGCTGCTCTGGCTGGTGCTGGACTCGGTGTTGTGGGCCACGTCGAACACGATGTCCTTGGTGGCCAGCAGCAGCGCATCGCCTTCGGCCGAGAGCTGGGCGCCCTGGCTGGTGATGGAGCCGCCATTGGCGATCAGGGTCATGTCGCCGCCTGCACTCAGCTGGGCTACCCGGGCGTCGCTGGTGGAGTGGGTCTGGTTGCCGCTGGCGCGCTGGCTACCCGCAGTGACCACCGCCACCGACACCGCTGCCATCGTCCCTGACGCCATACCCTCGGCGTTGCGCGTGATGTCGCCCATGATCGAGCCACTGTCGGCCATGCCGTCGGTGGTGGAGTCGCGGGCGCTGCGGTAGGCCTTGGTCGGGTCGTAGGTGACGCCCATCGAGAAGCCGCTGGACTTGCTGGACTGGCTGCTCTGCGTGTCCACCGTGTCCTGGCGGGCGATGAGGTTGATGTCCTTGCCGATCAGGGTCAGGTCCTGGCCGGCGGCCACGTCGGAGGCGGCGATGGTGAGCTGGTTGCCGGCATTGAGCTGGACATTGCCGTTCATGGAGCCCATTGCCGAGCCCACCTGGGTAGTGGACTGGCTGGCGCTTTCATTGTTGCTGCGCGAGCTGTTGTACCCCACCGAGGCCACGCCATTTGCGAAGCCGCCGGTGATGCCCGACTTCTTCTGGCTGAAGCTGCTGGCTTCACTCAGGGTGTCCTGCGCGGACTCGATGGTGATGTTGTTCACCGCGGCAATGCGCAGGTCGTTGTCGGCCAGCACGGTGGAGCCGGTGATGGAGACGTCGTTGCCCGCGATGATGTCCACGGTCTTGCCGCCCACGCTGGAGCCGACCGCGTAGCTGGCCGCGCTCTGCTCGTGGGTGGTGGTGGTGGTGCTGGAGAGCGTCTTCTTCTTTCGGGTGGTTTCGTCCACCACCAGGTCGTGGGTCTCCTGGGTGGTGGTCAGGGCGACATTTCGGCCAGCCGAGAGCACCACGCCGCCGTCGCTGCTGTCCACCGTGGTGGACTGCAGGGTGAGGTCGCGTCCGGCCTGCAGGGCCACGCCTTCGCCACCACTCAGCTGGTTGCCCAGCACCCAGCCACTCGCGGCGGTCACTTCGCGCGAATGGTTTTTGCTCTTCGCCCCGCTCTCGAAGCTCTGGGTGTCGACCACGGCGACGCTGTTGATGTCACGGCCGGCCTGGGCGACCAGGGCGTTGGCGGCCGAGACGTTGGCGGCGGCAAGGTTCAGGTCGCGGCCTGCGTTCAGGACCACATCGCCGGCACCGGTGATGGTGGTGCCGATATGGGTCACTTGGCTCTGGCTGGTGAAGTTGCGCGCGTCGTGGGTCAGCGAGACGCTGCGCTGCTCGGTGACCGAAGTCAGGTTGATGTCGCCACCGGCGACGACGGCGGTCAGGCCGTCGGTACCGGCATTGGCCAGCTGCGCGGCGCGCAGCTCGACATTGCCCCCGGCGTTGACGCTGAGCACGCCGGCGCCGTCCTTGTTGGTTACATACAGGCCGGCCACGCGGTCCAGCGTGGTGGTCTGCTGGTGCAGAATGTCGCCCTTGTCGCTCCACTGGCGGGTGGTGGAGGCAACGGTGATGTCGCCGCCGGCCTTCAGTGCGAGCACGTCGGTTGCGGTGACGGTGCTGCCGATGATGTCGATGTTGCCGCTGGCCTTCAGGCCGACCTGCTGGCCGCTGATCTGGCCACCGCCGATGTTGCGGATGTTGCCGGCGTCGATGCTGACCAGCTGACGGCCGGCGATGTCGCCGTTGTTGACCAGATCGCCACGCAGCTTGATATCGATGTCGGCACCGGCCAGCAGCGCACCGTTGCTGTCGAGGTCGCCCGGCATCACGCGCAGGTACACCTGCGGCACCAGCGCGCGGGTGACCGAGCCGTCGGCCAGGGTGACGTCCTGTTCTACCAGCCAGACGATGTCGCTGGTGAGGCGCGCCATCTGCTCGGCGGTGAGCGCCACGCCGGGGCGCAGGCCCCAGGCACCGGCCACGGTGGCACCGGCTTCGAGCAGCGCGCGGTACTGGTCTTCGTCGCTGGCGTATCCGTCCAGGAAGCGGCGGCCGGTGAGTTCGCCGATCTGCTCGCGCACGAGCTTCTGCTCGTAGAAGCCGTCGCCGAGGCGCTTCTGGGTCTGGGTGGGCTCGAACCCGGCACGCTGCAGCAGGTAGTCGGAGCTGAGCCAGCTGCGGTAGTTGGCGAACTTCGGGTCGGTCTCGACCAGATAATTGCCACGGTTGGCGTCCACGTTGAACAGGCTGGCGCTGGGCGCACTGGCGTTCGGAGTGGCGGTCACCACCACGTGCGGGTCATCGCCGGCGGCGGCGACGGCCTGCTTGCGGTCCAAGGCCGCGTTGCCGCCACTGCCGTTGCTGCTGCCCGCCTGCACGGCCGCTGGGCCGTTGGCCGTGGCCTGACCTGCTTGCGCGGCGCTGATGTCCTGTGCACCGCCGCTGCCGGGGCCGGCCGAACCAACCTGTCCCGGGCCCTGCCCAGTCGCGGTGTCGGCCAGCTGCGCGCCCGCGCTGCCTGGGCCCTGCACGACGGTGCCGTTTTCGCCCTGGGCCGCAGACGCCGCGCCCGGTCCCTGCGCGCTCACCGGACCCGCACCCTGGCCGGCGCTCTGGCCGGGGCCCTGTACGGCACCGGCGCCCGGACCCACCGAGCCTGCACCAGGGCCGCCGGTGTTGAGGTTGGAGGTACCGCTGCCGTTGCCTACGCTGGGACCACTGCTGCCGACGTTCTCGTTGCGCAGGTTGCCCACGTCGATGGTGAGCTTGCCGCCGGCGGTGATTTCGGTGCCGAGAACACCCAGGGTCTGGGTGATCGGCGCGGCGCTCCAGCGGCTGGATGAGCCACCGTACGTGTAGGACACGTTGTTGAAGCTGTCGGTGCGCTCCAGCGTGCGCGATCGGTTGATCACCGACGACGTCGCGACGTTCAGCCCCCGGATGCTGAAGTCGCGACCGGCAGCGATGCTGGCGTACTCGTTGAGCAGCGCGTCGGTGGCGATGTTGATGTTGCCGCCAGCGGTGATCACCGCCTCGGCGCCGGCCGAGACCAGCACGTCTTCCACCGTGGTGCGGGTCGCCACGCGGCGCTGTTCGTTGCCGCTGGTCTCCTCTGGGTGGCGCTGCATGTTGATCAGCATCGCGTCCGGATTGTCGTAGTCCGGATAGGTGATCAGCTGCACGCAGTTGGTGGTGCAGGTGCCGTACGCGTTGTTGTAGCTGAGCGTGTCCGATTCATAGCGGAATGCCGGGCTGCCCGGCTGGCTCGCGGAGAGGTCGCGGAACGGATCTTCGGCGCCGGCACCGAGCTGGTCGGGGTTGTTGCGGTTGTCGGAACGGCCCACGTAGTAGATCACCACGGTGCCGTCCTGGACGGTCAGGCGCGAGCGCTCCCCGCGTGCCCCGTACAGGCCGCCGCGCGCGAAGTAGTAGGCGCTGGTGTTGGCGGTCAGGCGCACCACGGCGCGGCGGATCTGCTGGCCGTCGGGCGTGATGTAGGCGCTGTCTTCCAGGATGTCGTCCGGGTTGAGGTAGTAGACCTCGTTGGGCTGGAAGTTGGAGGTGTTGCGCAGGGCGCCGGTGTTGTTGCCGTTCTTGAACCAGCCCGGCTGGTTCAGCGTGACAGGGCCGTACTGGGTGGTCTTCTGCTCCACCACCACGTTCTCGCGGATGTTGTTCACCGCCAGCGCGTTGATGTCCAGGTTGCCGGCGATGTCGATGGTGGCGCTGAGGTTGTCGATGCGCTGCGCGGTGCCTACGGCATTCAAGCCGCTCAGCCCGCCGCCGATGAAGGCATCGCCGTCGCTGAAGATCAGGCTCTGGCCGCGGTTGGTCAGCACGCCCACGCCCAGGTCCAGTCGCTGGCGCGCGGCGATGGTGGCCGAGCGCTCCACGCCGCCGACATTCTCGGCAACGTTGTTGAGGGTGCCGGCATTGATCGCGATGCGGTCGCCATAGATGCGGCCGGTGCCGACATTGGTCAGCGTGCCCGCGTCGATATGGGTGGTGTGGCCGTCCAGCAGGCCACGGTTGACCAGCTCGCCGGCGGCGACCAGGCGGGTCAGCCCGACGCTGCTGATTTCGCCGGTGGCCGCGTTATGGATGTTGCCGGCGCTGATGTTGACCCCGGCACCCTGCAGCTTGCCCTGGTTGTCCAGGTTGCCCTGGATGGCGAGGGTGAGCGTGCCATTGGCGGCCAGCTCGCTGGTGTTGGTGTAGCTCTGGCGCAGCTCCAGGGTCATGTCGCCCTGCGAGAGCAGCCTGCCGTTGCCGGTGATCTCGCGGGTGCGGATGATCTGTTTGCTGCCGGCCACCAGCGTGCCGCCTGCGTTGGCGATGCTGTCGGCGTTGATCTCGGAGGTCTGGGCGGCGGACACCTGGCCGCCCGTGTTGTTCAAGAGACCGCCGAGCTGCAGCTTCAGGTTGTCGGCCAGGACCTGGCCCTGCTGGTTGTCCAGGCTGCCCGTGGTCACCTGCAGCTGCTTGCCCTGCAGGCCCAGTGCCGGGCCGTTGGGCGCGCTGAGGGTATTGCGGTTGTCGATGCTGGCGGCCTGCACGGTGAGCGTTCCGGCGGCGGCGACCAGCCCGCTGCGGTTGTCCAGCGCGCCCGGCAACGCGATGTCGGCGTTGCGGCCGACGCTGATGGCACCACCGACGTTGCCCAGCGTCTGTGCGTGCAGGGTAAGGTCGCCCGCCCCCTGCAGCGAGCCGCCACCGGAATTGTCCACGCTGCTGGCGTTGACCGTGATGGTCCCCTTGCCGAACACGGCACCGGCGCGGTTGTCGAAGGCGCCGCTGGTGATGTCCAGGGTGCCACTGCTGTTGATGCCATTGCCGTTGGAATTCGTGTTGAGCAGCGCCTGCCCAGCGGTGTCGATGCGCAGGTTGCCGGCCGACTGCAGCAGGCCGCCGCTGTTGTCGAGCAGGCCGGTGTGCAGCGTGTTGGCGCCGCTCAGGCTGGCGACGGTGCCGGCGCGGTTGTCGAGCGCCAGGCCACGGGTGTCGAGGTCGATGCTGCCGGCAATGACCCGGCCGGCCTGGTTGTTCATGCCGGCGGCGTCCAGCTCCAGCGCGGCACCGGCCTGGATCAGGCCGGCGGCGTTGTTGAGCTGGGTGGCCGTGTCGAGCTGCAGGGCGGCACCGGCGGCGAGGATGCCCGCCGCGTTGTTCACGACGCCTGCCGTGATGTCGGCATCGCCGCCCGCGTTGATCGTGCCCTGCGCGCTGTTGTCGAGCAGGCCGTCCACGGTGACGGTCAGCGCGGCGGTGCCGTCGCTGTGGACGATGCCGGCGCGGTTGTCGATGCTGGCGGCGGTGACCGTGGTGGTACCGCCGGTGAGGATGCGCCCGCCCCGGTTCTCAAGGGCGCCGCCGATGCCCAGCTGGCTGCTGGCGGTGCCGGCGGCCTGCACGGTGCCCTGGTTGTTGAGCAGCTGGGCCGCATGCAGGTCCAGCGCGCCATTGGTGGCCACGGTGCCGGCGGTGTTGTCCAACCGGCCACGCACGTTGAGTACCAGCGCATCGGTACCGGCGGCGGTCAGGCTGCCACCGGCGGTGACCAGCTCACCGGTCTGCACGTTGATGCGTTGTGCGGCGGTGGTGCCATTGCGCAGGTCGGTGGTTTCGCCCACCAGTTGCAGGCTGCCATTACTGAGCAGCTTGCCGCCCTCGCCGTTGAGGGTGTGGGCGTTGATCGCAAGGGTGCCGGTGCCGGAGTGCTGCACGATGCCGCCGGCATTGCCCAGCGTCGCCGCGGTGACCTGCAGGTCGCCGTTGCTGGCCAGGGTGCCACCGGCGCCGTTGTCCAGGGTGCCCTGCACGGCAATCGCGCTGGCCCCGGTGCCGCCGGACAGCACGGTGCCGCCCTGGTTGTCGAAGCTGGAGGCAATGAGGTCGAGCTGGTTGGCGCTGAGGGTGGCGTCGCGGTGGTCGACGTCGCCGGCGCGCAGGGTCAGGGCCCCCGCCGTAGCGATGCTGCCCTGCTGGCCCTTCAGGCTGCCGGTCTGTACGGTCAGGCCACCTTCGCCGGCGTGGGCGATGCGGCCGGCCTCGTTGACCAGGCTGCCGCTCTGCACGTGCAGGGCATTGGCATTGCTGGCCACGGTGCCACGGCTGTTGTCGAACTGGCCGGTGACCTCGATGCGGGTATCGGCAGTGCCTGCGGAACTCAGGGTGCCGCCGACGTTGGACAGCGCGCCCGCGCTGATCTGCTGCGCGCCGTTGGCGGCAAGCGTGCCACCGTCGTTGCCGAGCGCGTCGCGCACCTGCACCACCATGGCCTGCTCACCGGTGGAGGTGAGTGTGCCACCGGCATTCTGCAGGCTGCCTGCGATGACCCGGACGTCGCGCGCGGCGGTGGTGCCGCCGCTGATATCGAGCGCTTCGCCCTGCAGGTCCAGCGCGCCGTTGCTGACGATGCGGCCTCCTGCGCCCTGCAGGGTGTTCACCTCGATCTGCAGCTGGCCGTCGCCGGCCTGTTCGATGCTGCCGCTGCGGTTGTCCAGCGTGTCCGCGCTGAGGGTGGCGTCGCCGCCGCTGGCGATCAGGCCGGCGTTGCTGTTGTCGAGCAGACCGTCCACGTGGAGGTCGGCGGCGCTGTGCAGCGTGCCGCCCTGGTTGTCGAGGCTGGCGGCGGTGATGTCGAGGTCGCCGCTGACCAGGATCTTGCCCGTGCGGTTGTCCAGCACGTTGTCGACGCTGATCTGGCTGGCGGCAGTGCCGGCGGCCTGCACGGTGCCGCCGCTGTTGAGCAGCGTGCCCGCGCGCAGGTCCAGCGCACCATTGCTGGCGAGGGTGCCGCCACTGTTGTCGAGCTGGTTGCGTGCATGCAGCACCAGCGGATCGGTGCTGGTGGCGGTGAGCGTGCCGCCCGCGGTGGTCAGGGTGCTGCTGTCGATGCGGATGCGCTGGGCCGAGGTGGTGCCGTTGCGCAGGTCGATGTTCTCGCCCTGTACGGACAGGCCACCGTTGCTGACCAGCGTGCCGCCGGCGCCATTGAGGGTGGCTGCGGTGATGTCGAGCAGGCCGGTTCCGGCCTGCTGCACGGTGCCGTCGGCGTTGCCGAAGGTCGCCGCCTCGATCACCACATCGCCATTGGTGGCGATCAGGCCGTCGTCGCCGTTGTCGAGTGCATCCGCCACGGTGAGGCGGTTGGTGCCGGTACCGGTGGCGATCAGCTTGCCGCCGCGATTGTCGAAGGACTGCGCATCCAGCGCGATCTGCGCGGCCTGCACGGTGGCGCCACGGTGATCCACCGCACCGGCCGACAGGTTCAGGGTGCCGGCGGTCACCAGGGTGCCGTCGCGGCCGTCCAGTTGCCCGGTGGTGAGCGTGAAGCCCTGCGTACCGGCATGGTTGAAGGCGCCGTGCTCGTTGCGCAGGCTGCCGGCGCTCACCGACAGTGCGGCGGCGTTGCTGGCGATCAGGCCCTTGCTGTTGTCGAGCGCGCCGCTGACCGTGATCTGGCTGTTGGCGGTACCGGCCGCGCTCAGGGTGCCCTCGCGGTTGCTTATGGACCCGGCGTCGATGCGCTGCGCACCGTTGGACGCAATGGTGCCGCCGTTGTTGGCCAGCTGGTCGCGCACCTGCAGGGACATTTCGCCGGTGCCGGTGGCACTGAGCGTGGCGTCGCTGTTGTCCAGACTGCCGGCCTGCACGGTGATGTCGGTGGCGCCTACCGCACCGTCGCGCAGGTCCAGCTCCTCGCCCTGGAGGTGCAGTGCGTCGCTGGCAACGATGCTGCCCTTCGCATTGCGCATCGAGGCGGTCTCGATGCGCAGGTCGCCATTGCCGGAGATGGCGCCGGCGGTGTTGTCCAGCGCGTTGGTGACGCGGATCTGCGACGCGGCCTCACCGGCTGCGATCAATTTGCCGTGGTCATTGATGAAGCTGCCGGCATCGATATCCACCGTGCCATTGCTGCCCAGCGTGGCACCGCTGTTGTCCAGCAGGGTGCGGGCCTGCACTTGCAGGATGCCGCTGCCCAGCGCACTGAGCTGGCCGCCGGCGGTGACCAGCCGGTTGCTGTCGATCTGGATCTGCTGCGCCGCCGTGGTGCCATTGCGCAGGTCGAGCGTGTCGCCACGCAGGCTGAGCGCACCGTTGCTGAGCAGGGTGCCGCCGGCGCCGGACAGGGTGCTTACGTCGAGGGTGAGCGCGCCGGTACCGGCCTGCTGGATGCTGCCGCCGGCGTTGCCCAGGGTGTCGGCGCTGATCGCCAGGTCGCCATTGCTGGCCAGGCTGCCGCCGTCGCCGTTGTCGAGCGTGCCGGTCACCTGCAGCGTGTTGGCGCCGGTCCCGGTGGCGACGATGCTGCCGCCGCGGTTGTCCAGCGAGGCGGCGCTGAGGTCGAGCTGGGTGGCGGCCAGCGCGGCGCCCCGATGGTCGACCGCGCCCGCACGCAGCGTGAGCGCACCGGCGGTGCCGATCTGGCCGTCCTGGCCGTCCAGGCGGCCGGTGCTGATCGCCAGCCCGCCGGTACCGGAATGGCTGAGGGTGCCGTCGGCATTGACCAGCGCGCCGGCCTGCACCTGCATGGCCGCGCCATTGCTGGCCAGGCTGCCGCCGGTGTTGTCCAGGGTACCGACCACGCTGATGCGGGTGGCGGCGGTGCCGGCCGAGTTCAGCGCGCCGTCGCGGTTGCTCAGGGCACCGGCGTGGATCTGCTGCGCGCCGTTGGCGCTGATCGCACCACCGTCGTTGACCAGGTTGCCGCCGATGCGCAGCTGCAGCGCCTGGTCGCCGGTCGACAGCAGGCTGCCGCCGCTGTTGTCCAGCGAGGCTGCGTCGATGTGTACCTGGCGTGCGCGGGTGTTGCCCTTGTGCAGGTCCAGCGCCTGCGCCTGCAGCTGCAGCAGGCCGTTGCTGGCAATGCTGCCTTCGCCACCCTGCACGTTGCCGGCGGTGATCTGCAGGGTACCGGTGCCGGCGTGGTCGATGCTGCCGCCCGTGTTGAGCAGGCCGTCGGTATCGATGCGCAGGTCGCCGTTGCTGGACAGCATGCCGCCATCGTTCTGCAGCTGCGCGGTCGCGCGCACGGTGGTCGCGTCGGTGCCGGCGGCGATCAGCTTGCCGCCATTGTTGATCAGCGTGGTGCTGTCGATGGCGAGTGCGCCGTTGCTGCCGAGCACGCCGCCGCTGTTGTTCAGAGTGCGTGCCACCTGCAGCCGCAACACATCGGTGCTGGCCGAGGTGAGCGAGCCGCCGGCCGTGACCAGGTCGCCGGTGCGGATGTCGATGCGCTGCGCGGCGGTGGTGCCGTCGCGCAGGTCGGTGCTGTTGCCCTGCAGCGACAGGCTGCCGTTGCTGAGCAGGGTGCCGCCCGCGCCGTTCAGGGTGTGCGCGTTGATCTGCAGGCTGCCGGTGCCGGCCTGCTGGACGGTGCCGCCGGCATTGCCGAGCGTGTCCGCGCTGACGTGCAGGTCGCCGTTGCTGGCCAGCGTGCCGCCGTCGCTGTTGTCCAGGTGGTCCTGCACATGCAGGCTGCTGGCCTGCTGCCCGGTGGACAGCACGGTGCCGCCGCGGTTGTCGAAGGCGGTAGCCGAGAGGCTGACCTGGTTGGCGATCAGCTGTGCATTGCGATGGTCGGCGGTGCCCAGCAGCAGGTCGATGTTGCCGCCGGTGGCGATCGTGCCCCCGCTGCCGTCCAGACGCCCGGCACGCAGCTGCAGGCCATTGCCACCGGCATGGCTGATGCTGCCGCGGATGTTGACCAGCGCGCCGACGTCCAGGCCGAGGCTGGCTGCATTGCTGGCGATGCTGCCGTCGCTGTTGTCGAGTGTGCCGATCGACCAGCCGGTGCTGGCGGTGCCGCCATGGGCCAGCGTGCCGCTGCGGTTGAGCAGGGTCTGCGCCTGCAGTTCCACGCCCTGGGCCAGGTTGATGCGGCCACCGCTGTTGTCCAGCGTGCCCACCCTGGCGCTGGCGGCGCCCTGCACGTCGAGTGTACCGCCCACGTTGCGCAGTGCCTCGCCCTGCACCTTCAGCGTGTCCACGCCGAGCGTGCCGCCGCTGTTGTCCAGGCTGTTGCCGGCCTGCAGCTGCAGTACGCCGCTGCCGTCGATGGCGCCGCCGTCGTTGTCCAGGGTATGGGCAATGTTGAGCACGCCGGCCGCCAGTACGACCGGGGTGACCGGGGTGACCGGCGGGGTGACCGTGCCGGTACCCGGGGTCGGAGTGCCGGTTCCTGGGGTACCGCCAGCGCCCGGCGCAGGGGTGCCGCCACCGGTGCTGCCGCCACCGCTGCCTTCGCCTGGCGAGGTGCTGGCCACGGTGCCGATCCGGCCCTGCACGTTGCGGATGTCGGCGCCGGTCAGCTGCAGCGCCTGCGCGCCGACCTGCTCGATGCTGCCGGCGCGGTTGCGCAGCGCATCGGCGTTGAGTTCGATCCGGCGCGCGTTGAGCGTACCGCCGCTGTTGTCGATGTCGGCCGGGGTGTCCACGCGCAGTTCGCGCTCGGCGCTGAGCGTGCCGGCATTTGCCACGCCGCCGCTGGCGCTCACCCGGGTGTCCTGCTGGGCATGCAGGGCGCCGGTGTTCTCCAGTCGGCCGTCGGCGGTGACCACCAGTTCGCCGGCCTGCGCACCGATCTTGCCGGCGTTGCGCATGCCCACGCCGTGTTCGTTGCCGACCAGCCAGATGCGGTTGGCATACATGCCGCCCAGCGCGCCCACGTCCAGCGCGAACGCTGGCGCGGCGCTGTCGGCGGCCTGCGCGGCAACGCCGGTGTGGTCGGCACTGACCACGTTGGTGCCCAGGCTGGCCTGCAGCTGGTTGGCCCAGATGCCGGCGTTGACCTGCAGCGAGCGGGTGATGATGTCGGTGTAGTCGGCGCGGCTGGCATCCAGGCCGGCACCGGCAATGCGGATGGCACCGCCATTGACCCGGTAGCCCTCCAGCGCGCCGTTGCTGACGATCGGGCTGCCGGTGGTCAGGGTGACGCGGCTGGCGTTGAGGAAGCCGGCGCCGTCGACCTGGATGCCGGCCGGGTTGGCGATCACCACCTGCGCGCGGGCGCCGGCCACTTCGATGTAGCCGTTGAGCTGGCTGGGGTTGCTGCTGTTGACCTCATTGAGGATGACCCGCGCCGTGCCGGTGGCCAGCCACGGGTTGCCCTGCACCCACCCGCCGATCTGGGTCTGGGTGTCGGTGCGGGCGTTGTTGAGGATGGCGCCCTGCGAACCGACGTCGAACTGCTGGTACTGGTTGCGCGACACACCGGCCCGGCTGGGCGTGGTGATGTTGACCTGCGGAGTGCCGTTGGCCGAGGTGACCACGGTGGGGCGCTGCTCGGCCGGTGCATTGGGGTCTGCGATGATGCGGCCGGCATTGGGCGACTGCTGCGCGGACAGCGGCTGCACCACGCCAACCCAGCCCAGTGCCAGCCACAGTGCGAAGCTCATCGGCCGCAGCGTGGCCACGCTGTTGCCACCGCGTGCGTCGCAGCCGCCGCGTGGTGCGTTGACCAGCTCCGAAGCGACCTGCATGACACCCAACGTGCGGTTGAAGACCAGGCGGTAGACTCGATTCACGGCGTTGCTTCCTTTCAATGCGGTGTAGGGTGCGCGCGCCGGTCAGGCACGCGGCCATGCAGCTGGCGTCAGAACGAGACGCCGAGGTTCATGCCAAAAGTGGTGTAGGCGGTCTGGAAACCGTCGGGTTTGTGCAGCGGACTGCCGACGAAGCCCTCCCACTGCAGGTGGCGGGTGCCACCGCGCAGGCCCAGTGCCATGCCGGTGAGGCGGTCGCCCAGCAGGTACGCGGTAGACGGGCCGCTGACCTGCCCGTGGTCGACCGCGACGTAGCTTTCGACCCCGCCGCCGAGGGCGAACGCCAGCTCATTACGCAGCAGCCAGCCGCGCTCGCCGGTGAGCGAGACTTCGCCATCGAACCCACGCACGGTGTAGCGGCCGCCGATGGAGAAGCGGTCCTGCGGTACCAGTCGCGTACGGTTCCACTGCGCCCGCCAGCTGCCGGTGTAGCGCAGTGCCTGCTTGCCCCACTGCATCGGCACGGTGAGCTGGGCGTCGGCGGTGATGATCTTGCCGCGCGCGGTGCCCTCGCCGAAGCCCTGCTCCGGTGCTTCCAGCGCGTCGAACGCGCCGGTGCCACGCCGGTAGGCCAGGTTCGCATCGAGCGTGGCCTTGCCGATGAAGTGGCGGTGGCCCAGCCCCAGCTCCCAGCCGGCCATGCGCCGGCGCTGCACCAGGATTTCGGTGTCGTCGATGAAGTTGTCCGACTCGCGGTACCAGCCACGACCGTACATGCTGGTCTTCGCGTGGGCGTTGCGATACAGCATGCGGGTCAGGCGCAGCTCGGCGTTGCGGCTGGAGCCGCTGTATTCGTAGGTCTCGAACGCACCGGCCACGGTCTGCTGGTAGTCGTACTCGCTGGCGTTGGCGCCCAGCTGCCACCAGCCCATCGGCACGCTGTAGTGCGCGGCCCAGCTGTCGGTGCCGCGTGCGCTGCCGTTGAACACCGACTTGCCGGCGTTGAAATAAAACAGGTCGCTCAACCCGGCCAGGTTGTCCAGCGACAGCGTGGCACCGGCCTGCAGCTTGCCGGTGGAGGTGCTGCCGGCGTCGTCCAGTGTCAGGTTTAGGCGCACTGGTGCGCGCTGGCTCCAGCTGATCACCAGGTCGCTTTCGCCGGGCCGGGCCGCAGCGCCTTCCTGCGGCGGCGCTATCTGGATGTCGACCGCAGCCGTGGGCACGCGCTGCAGGTTCTCCAGCGCCTGCTCGATGTCGCGCAGGTTGAGCAGATCGCCCGGGCCAACCGACAGCGCATTCCAGAGCGCCGGAACGCGACCCTCGTCACTGGCAAATCGCACCGCATGGATGCGCCCGGGCACCACGGTGAGGGTGAGCGTGCCGGTCTTGAGATCCTGCGGCGCGGCCAGGATGCGGGTGGTGACGAAGCCGCGCGCGATGATGGCGTTCTGCACGCGCTTCATCACGATGTCCACGCCGGCGGTGCCCATGCAGCGGCCACTGGCCGGATCGTTGCGCGGTTCGGCAGCCTTCAGCGCCCAGCGGAAGCGGTCGGCGAGGTCGCCCTCCAGCACGATGTGGTCGATGGTGAAGCACGGCGATTCGTTGGCCGGCAGGCGGCCTACGGCTTCCTCAGGGGTGGCCTGGAGGCGCACGTCGGGCGTGGTTTCCTGCTGCTCGCGCAGCACACGCTCACGCTCCTGCTGGCGCAGCAGTTCCTGGTCCGAAGGCCGGGCCACCTGTGCGCCCACGGTGACCGGAACGCAGGCAATGGCGACAGCCACGGCCAAGCGCCAGCGCAGCGCATGGCTGCGGTCGATACGTCCTTGATCCCTTTTCACGCACTTCCTTGGCAGCTGAGTCTGGCGCACGCGGCGACGGGTCAGCCTGCGGCCGGAGGACTTTAATGGAAGTTGGGTCCGGAAACAGTAGGAAAATCCCCATTTCTCGCGAAAGTGAGACATCGCGGTGAAGCCTTCGGGCATGAAAAAGCCGGCGGCCCATAGGCCGCCGGCTGTGACGTCAAGATGTAACGTCGATCAACGCAAAGGTGTTGCCCGGAAAATTGTGTGATGTCGCGCGGTCAGACCTCGTAGGCAGACTCGCCATGCGAGGTGACGTCCAGGCCGGTGCGTTCGGCTTCCTCGGTCACGCGCAGGCCGAACACCATGCGCACCACCAGCAGGATCGCGACGGTGACCACGGCGCACCAGACAATGGTGAAGCCGACGCTGACGAACTGCACCCATACCTGGTGGCCGATGTCGAGGTCGGCCTTGGTGCCGCCCAGCGACTGTGCGCTGAACACACCGGTGAGCAGGGCGCCGACGATGCCGCCCACGCCGTGCACGCCGAACACGTCGGCGGTGTCGTCGACCTTGAGCAGGCGCTTCAGGCCAGTGACACCCCAGACGCAGACCACGCCGGTAACCAGGCCGATCACGATTGCGCCCAACGGGCCAACGGTGCCGCAGGCCGGGGTGATGCCGACCAGGCCGGCTACTGCGCCGGAGGCGGCGCCCAGTGCGGACGGCTTGCCCTTGCTGACCGCTTCCACCAGAGTCCAGCCGAGTACCGCGGCCGCAGTGGCGAGGATGGTGTTGATGAAGGCCAGCGAGGCCACGGTGTCGGCCGCAGCGGCCGAGCCGGCGTTGAAGCCGAACCAGCCCACCCACAGCAGCATCGCGCCGATATAGGTGAACGGCACGTTGTGCGGCTTCAGCGCGGTCTGGCCGTAGCCGATGCGCTTGCCGACGAAGTACGCCGCGACCAGGCCGGCCACGCCGGCATTGATGTGGACCACGGTGCCACCGGCGAAGTCGATCGCGCCCATCGCGCCCAGGTAGCCACCACCCCACACGATGTGCGCCATCGGGATGTAGCTCAGGGTGAACCACAGTGCCGAGAACAGCAGCACCGCCTTGAACTTGATGCGTTCGGCGAACGCGCCGACGATCAGCGCGGTGGTGATGCCGGCGAAGGTGGACTGGAACGCCACGAACAGATAGTCCGGCAGGCCCTTGATCGGGGTGTTGCCGACCGAGTCGGGCGTGAAGCCCTTGAGGAAGGCGAACTGGGTGAACGAGCCGAAGAACTGGTTGCCTTCGCTGAACACCGCGCTGTAGCCATAGGCCACCCACAGCATCAGCACCAGCGAGAACACCACCAGGATCTGGCTGAGCACCGAAAGTACATTCTTCGAGCGCACCAGGCCGCCGTAGAACAGCGCAAGACCGGGTACCACCATCAGCAGCACCAGCAGGGTGGAGGTGAGCATCCAGGCGACGTCGCCGCGATCGAAAGCGGGCGCGGCTTCTGCTTCCGCGGCGGGCGCCGGGGCCGCTTCGGGCGACGGCAGCGGTTCGACCGCGACGGTTTCGCTCGGCGCTGGCGAGACCTGTGCCTGCGCGTGCGCGGTACCACTGAGTGCACCCACCGCGAGCGCGCTGAACAGCATCAACAGGCACACGGCATGGAACCGGGCTTGCCACCCGGTGAACAAGGAAGTCTTCATTGTGGGCTCCGAGTGGGGTTAGAGCGCGTCTGCGCCGAATTCGCCGGTGCGGATCCGGATGACCTGTTCGACGGCGGTGACGAAGATCTTGCCGTCGCCGATCTTGCCGGTGCCGGCGGCGGTCTGGATCGCTTCAACCACGGCGTCCAGGCGTTCGTCGGTCACCACGGTTTCGATCTTGATCTTGGGCAGGAAATCCACGACGTATTCGGCGCCGCGATACAACTCGGTGTGGCCCTTCTGGCGGCCAAAGCCTTTTACTTCAGTCACGGTGATGCCCGACACGCCCGCATCGGAGAGGGCCTCGCGGACCTCGTCGAGCTTGAACGGCCGGATGATGGCGGAGATCAATTTCATGCGCATGCCCCGAAGATGGATGGAGCCGGTGGCCACTTGCACATGGCCGCCGGTCGTTTGCGCCGGACTGCATGGACCGCGGTGACGCGGGAGGGAGGAAGGCCCATGCTGCGCGTCCGGTCTCTCTTGCCCCTGTGGAACGGTGCTGCGTGGTGCCCGCGCGTGGCTCCCCAGCCGGTGCGCGGTGGTGCGAAAAGCGGTGGCGATGCAGAAGGTGGGAGGGAAGTCCTTCGGCATCGCCACCTGTTGCTCAGACCGCGTAGTACATCTGGTATTCCAGCGGATGGGTTGCGGCGCGGAAGCGGGTCACTTCCTGCATCTTCAGCGCGATGTAGCCGTCGATGAAGTCGTCGGTCATCACGCCGCCGGCCTTGAGGAACTCACGGTCCTTGTCCAGCGCTTCCAGCGCCTGGTCGAGGCTGGAGCAGACCTGCGGGATCAGCTTCTCTTCTTCCGGCGGCAGGTCGTACAGGTCCTTGTCGCTCGGTGCGCCCGGGTCGATCTGGTTCTTGATGCCGTCCAGGCCGGCCATCATCAACACGGTGAAGGTGAGGTAGCCGGACTGGATCGGATCGGGGAAGCGCATTTCAATGCGGCGCGCCTTCGGGTTGGAGACCCACGGAATGCGGCACGACGCGGAACGGTTGCGCGCCGAGTAGGCCAGCATGACCGGGGCTTCGAAGCCCGGCACCAGGCGCTTGTAGCTGTTGGTGCCGGAGTTGGCGAAGGCGTTGATCGCCTTGGCGTGCTTGAAGATGCCGCCGATGTACCACAGCGCCATCTGGCTCAGGCCGCCGTAGCCGTCGCCGGAGAACAGGTTGGTGCCGCCCTTGGACAGCGACTGGTGCACGTGCATGCCGCTGCCGTTGTCGCCGACGATCGGCTTGGGCATGAAGGTGGCGGTCTTGCCGTTGCGGTGGGCCACGTTCTTGATGACGTGCTTCATGCGCAGCAGTTCGTCGGCCTTCTGCACCAGGGTGCTGAACTTGGTGCCGATCTCGCACTGGCCGGCGGTGGCCACTTCGTGGTGCTGCACTTCCACTTCGATGCCGACCTGTTCCAGCACCTTGCACATTTCAGCGCGCAGGTCGTGCAGCGAGTCGGTCGGCGGCACCGGGAAGTAGCCGCCCTTCACGGCCGGACGGTAGCCGCTGTTGGCGCCGTCGTACTTGTCGCCGGTGCTCCAGGCCGCTTCTTCGGAGTCGATCTTGAAGAAGGTGTTGCCCATGTCATTGGCGAAACGGACCGAGTCGAAGATGAAGAACTCCGGCTCCGGACCGAAGAAGGCCTGCTCGGCGATGCCGGAGGACTTCAGGTAGGCTTCGGCGCGCTTGGCGATGCCGCGCGGGCAGCGGCCGTACGGCTGCATGGTGGCCGGGTCGAGGATGTCGCAGGTGATGACCAGGGTCGGATGCTGGTAGAACGGGTCGACGTAGGCGCTGGACGGATCCGGCATCAGCACCATGTCCGACTCGGCGATGCCCTTCCAGCCGGCGATCGAGCTGCCGTCGAACATCTTGCCTTCTTCGAACAGCGACGGCTCCACGATGCTGGCCGGGAAGGTGACGTGCTGCTCCACACCGCGCATGTCAACGAAACGCAGGTCGATGAACTCGATCTGGTTGTCCTTGATCAGCTTCTCAACGTTTTCCACGGACATCGGTGAAACCTCAGATGGGTGATTGCCTGTGTGGGTAGAGCAATCCCCGTGCCAACTTTCTGCGGCGCACAAGTGGTTGATTTCACACGGCCTGCACTGAACTGGCGCCTGAACGCTGCGCACCACGATGGTGCAACGGCCGCACCACGCACACATTTGGTGCGGGCATTGATGTTTTATGATCGGGACCGCCGCCGGGCACCGCCCGGCATCAACCAGAGCCCGTGCGCGCCGATGTCCGACCTGTTTTCCGCCCTGCTGTTGGGCATTCTTGAAGGCCTTACCGAATTCCTGCCGATTTCCAGCACCGGCCACCTGCTGATCGCCCAGCACTGGCTGGGCGCGCGCTCGGACTTCTTCAACATCGTGATCCAGGCCGGCGCGATCCTGGCGATCACCCTGGTGTTCCGCCAGCGCCTGTGGTCGCTGGCCACCGGCCTGCACGACCGCGCCAACCGCGACTACGTGCTGAAGCTGGGCACCGCCTTCCTGGTCACCGCCGTGGTGGGCCTGCCGGTGCGCCTGGCCGGCTGGGAGCTGCCGGAGACGGTGACCCCGATCGCCTGGGCGCTGATCATCGGCGGCATCTGGATGATCCTGGTGGAAATGCGCGCCGCGCGCCTGCCCGACCGCGACGAGGTCACCTGGAAAGTAGCCGTGCTGGTCGGCCTGGCCCAGGTGGTGGCGGGCGTGTTCCCGGGCACCTCGCGCTCGGCAGCGGCGATCTTCATCGCCATGCTGTTCGGCCTGAGCCGGCGCGCGGCGGCGACTGAGTTCGTGTTCCTGGTGGGCATTCCGACCATGTTCGCTGCCAGTGGCTACGCGTTCCTGGAACTGGCCAAGGACGGCAAGCTGGCCAGCGAGAACTGGACGGACGTGGGCGTGGCCTTCGTTGCCGCGGTCATCACCGGCTTCGTCGTAGTGAAGTGGCTGCTGGGCTACATCAAGGCGCACCGCTTCACCGCGTTCGCGTACTACCGGATCGCACTGGGCGCGGCGCTGCTGCTGTTCCTGCCTGCTGGTAACTGAAGTCCCCCAAGGAGATGTCCATGAAAACCACCCGCAACCTGATGCTGATCCTGCCGCTGGCCCTGCTGGCCGCGTGCAGCAACCCCTCCAGCCAGGCCCCCGCCGGCCCCGGCCGCGACGACCTGGCCCCGGCGCCGACTGCCGCAGCCGACCAGAAGGCCGCCGCGCAGCTGGACGTGCAGCGCCTGCAGGGCAACCACTGGGTGCTCGACAGCGCCACCGACGCCAGCGGCAAGCGCATCGACGCGCTGTTCGCGCGTGCCGACAAGCCGGTGACGCTGGACTTCATCGACGGCCGCCTGGCGGTGAGCAACACCTGCAACCGCATGGGCGGGGGCTACACCCTGGCCGACGGCTCACTGACCGTTTCGCCGATGGCCTCGACCATGATGGCCTGCACCGACAAGGCGCTGATGGCGCTGGACCAGGCGGTGGGCTCGCGGCTGGAAGGCGCGCTGAAGACCGAACTGGGTACCGAAGGCCAGCTGACCCTGCGCACCGCCAGCGGCGACGTGCTGGTGTTCACCCCGCAGCCGACGGCCGAAACCCGCTTCGGCGGTCCGGGCGAGACGGTGTTCATTGAAGTGGCCGCGCAGACCAAGCCGTGCCCGCACCCGATGATCCGCGACAAGCAGTGCCTGCAGACGCGCGAGATCCAGTTCGATGAGAACGGGATCAAGAAGGGGACGCCGGGTGCGTTCGAGAACTTCTACGACGTGATCGAGGGCTATACCCACGAAGCCGGCACGCGCAACGTGCTGCGGGTGAAGCGCTTCAACGTGGCCAACCCGCCGGCCGATGCGTCATCGAAGGCGTATGTGCTGGATATGGTCGTGGAGTCGGCTGTCGAGAAATGATGGATGGCGTGGAGCCGGCCGGCGGCCGGCACTACCGGTGAACTGCGCCGCCCGATCATTCGTCGGGCGGCGTTTTTATTACGCCAGCGCCGGATTCAACGTGTACGTGCCATGCAGCGCAGCTTCGGCAAGCACGTGGCCGTGCATCGCCTTGTGCACGTCGGCGGCGGTGAACGGGGTGGGCAGGTCCAGCGTGGCCACGTCCAGCGCGAACAGGCGGAAGAAATAGCGGTGCACGCGTTCGTCGTTGAACGGCGGGTACGGGCCGTCGTAACCCAGGTACTGCCCGGCCATGTCCGGGTTGCCGGCGAACCAGCCGGTGAAGTCGTTAAGGCCCTGGCGCGCGCCAGCCGGGCCAGCCGGCTGCGGCTTGCCTTTGGCAACGAAACCGTCGCTGCAGCTGCCTTCGGCGATGTCTCGCAGGTCGGCCGGAATGTCGGCCATCGCCCAATGCGTGAAGTCGGCGCGCGGCTGGTCGGCCGGCACGCTGCAGTCGGCGCGGCCGACCGTTTCCGGCACGGTGGGCACGTCCGGGTCGATGCACAGCAGCGCGAACGAGCGGGTGCCCTCGGGCACCTCGCTCCACGCCAGCGGCGGATTGCGGTTGGCGGCAAAGCCGTTCGCGTCGCCCGCAGCGAAGCGGCTGTCGATCGGTTCGCCATTGCGCAGATGGGTACTGGTGAGTTTCATCCGGGTCTCCTTACGCTTCGGTATAGCCAAGCCGCACCGCTACCGGGGTGAGCTGGGCAAACGCGGCCGACAGCACGTCGCTGTACTGGCGCCAGTGGCCGGCGGGGAACCGCACCGGGCCCAGCGTCTGTGCGGGCGGGAACTGCACGCCGAACAGGCGGCCCAGGTGCTCGGCCATCGCCGCCGGGTCGTTGCCGATCTCGTCGATGCGCACCAGCGCATGCGGGTACAGGTCCTGTTCGTGCAGGGTGGCGACCTGGGCCAGCGCGCGCGCCAGCCACTCGGCCGCTTCATTGACCGAGGTCACCGCGAACGGCGCCGGTGCACCGTGCGCCAGCCACTCCAGCAGCATGTCGCGCGGGTCGCGCAGCACCAGCAGCAGGCGGCCTTCCGGCAGCTGCGGGCGCAGCGCCCAGAGCAGCGCGTTGTCCCACCAGAGCAGCCAGTCGATCACGTTGGCGTCGGCCAGGCCGCGCGCCGGCAGCTGAGCGCGCCACTGCGCGACCAGGCCTTCGGGCGTGAGCTTGCCGGTGGAGAGGTCCTGCAGCGCGTGGTAACTCTGGAAGGCGTCATCCGGCGGGTTGGCACCGAAGCGGTCGCCGCGCAGCACCGGGCTGGCGGCGGCGATGGCGGCAATCACGCGCTCCACGTTCGAGCCGGGCGCGCCCCACACGAACATGGGACGGGCGGCGCTGCCGGCGTCGACCTGGCCCAGGTCCGGCCAGCTCAGCGGCGCCTTGGCCTGCGGGGGCAGCGGCAGGCGCTGCGGGGCTTCACTGACGTGCAGGTTGGTCCAGGTGGCCAAGGCGTCGGCGTGCTGGCCGGCGCGGTCCTGCACCGACCCCAGCCAGGCGCGCAGGCTCGGCTTGGCTTCGGCCGGGGCCTGCTCGACCATCTGCTGTACATGCGCCACGGCGGCAGCCGGGTCGCGTGCGAGCAGCGCGTCGACCACGCGCGATTCGCCGCTGCTCCGGCCCGGCTCAAGCGCGGTGATGCGGCGCGCGACGGCTTCGGCGGCCTCGGCTTCACCGGCCATGTCATGCAGGCGCATGCGCGTTTCCAGCGCCGGCAGGTGCTCGGGCATGGCCTCCACCCAGCGCGCGCCGACGGCGGCTGCTTCGCTGCTGCCGACCGGGTCGATCGACAGCCGCGCCAGCCACAGGTTGTGTTCGGTCGGGTGCGCTGCGAGCTTGGCGTCGAGCGTTTCGCGCGCCTGCGCTTCGCGGCCCAGGCGCTGCCAGGCCATCAGCAGCAGCTGCAGGGTGTGGCGGTCGGCCGGCCACTGTTCCAGCACCGGCAGCAGGTGCTCCAGCGCCTGCAGCGGCTGCCCGGACTGCAGTTCCAGTTCGCCGGCCAGGCGGCGCATGGCCGGGGTGTCGGTCTGCGGGTTCGCGAGCAGCTGGCGCATCGCGGCGGCGGCGCCCTCGGTGTTGCCCTGGCGCAGGGCCAGCTGCACCAGCAGGCCCTGCAGCGAGGTCATGCCCGGGTTGAGTTCCAGCGCGCGGCGGAACGCCTGTTCGGCGAAGGCCAGCATGTCCTTGCCCAGGTAGGCCATGCCCAGCGCGTAGATGATGCGCGCGTCGTTGGGCAACGCGCGGCTGGCCGCGGAAAGCAGCGACAGTGCGCGGTCGCCGTCGTTGCGGCGCAGGGCGACCAGGCCCAGCAGCGCCACCACTTCCGGGTGCTCTTCATCCACGCGGGCCGCCGTGCGGGTGATGCGCTCGGCTTCGTCCACGTCGTTGCGCATGAGCGCCCGGTGGGCCTGCATCAGGTAGGCCGAGAGTTCATTCGGGTTGAGCTCGGCGGTACGGCCCAGCGACGCGTCGGCCGCCTCGAACTGGCGCAGCGCCATCATCAGGCCGGCGTGCTGGAGGTGCAGGTCGGCGTTGTCCGGCGCCAGTTCAAGCGCGCGCTGCAGGCTTTCCAGCGCCTGCTCGTGCTGGCCCTGCTGCTGCAGGGCCAGGGCCAGCCAGCGGTGCGCCTGCGGCTGCTCCGGCTCGGCCTGGCTCCATTCGCGCGCGAGCTGCGCGGCTTCGTCCGCTGCGCCACGGCGCAGGGCTTGGATGATGTTGTCTTGCATGACGGTCCAGCTTGGGGTCAAACCCCGATTGTAGAACACCGGCGGCGGCGCGCCGGGGCGGCCCTCAGGGCAGCGCTTCCAGGCCCAGGCGCTGGGCCACCCAGCGTTCGGAGAAGCCGTCGCCGCGCCAGTTTTCGAGGAAGCCGCAGTGCCCGCCCCAGGGAGCGATCTCGAGCCGCGCATGGGCCGGCAGGCGCCAGCCATCGAAGGTGGCATAGGGAATGACCGGGTCGTCCTGGGCCATCAGGATGTCGGCCGGCACTTCCAGCCCGGCCAGGCGGTCGCCGGCGATCGAATAACCGTCGAAGTAGGCCTGCAGGGTGCCGAATTCGGTGTGGTGTTCGACCAGCCACGCGGTCAGCGCGCGGATGTCGAGCTTGAGCACGCGGTCGTCCCAGTCGCTCAGCTCGGGGAACAGGTCGCGCTTGCGGCGCAGCGACCCGGCCCACTTGCGGCGGAAGTACCAGTCGTACATCGCCGGGCCGTTCTCGATGCTTTCCATGGTGATGGCCGGGTCCAGCACCGGGCACACCGAGGCCACCCGGCGCAGCGGCACGCCGGCCGCCGGTGCGCGCAGCGCCAGCCGCAGCACGAAGTTGCCGCCCAGCGAATAGCCGGCCGCCACCAGCGGCAGCTGCGGCCAACGCCGCGCGATGTCGCCGGCGGCCTGCACCACTTCGTCGATGCGATTGGAATGGAAGATGCCGGGATTGAGGTGGTGGGTGTTGCCGTGGTCGCGGAAGTTCAGCCGCACCACGTCGTAGCCGGCCTCGAGCATGCGCGCGGCGGTCATGCGCATGTAGCTGGATTCGGCGCTGCCCTCCCAGCCATGCAGCAGCAGCGCCATGCCGACCGGTTCGCGGCCTTCGATGCGACTGTGCCAGCCCTGCAGGCGCACGCCTTCGCCACCGTCCAGGATCAGTTCTTCGGTCACCGCGCCGGTCGCCGCCAGCAGCACCAGGCCGCGCTGCATGCGCATGCGGCTGGAACTGAGCATCGACTGCAGGTGCGGGTTGCGCAGCCAACGCGGCGGACAGTAGTCGGCAGCGGTCAGCATCGCGCTAGGGGGCAGTCATGGCCGCCACGATGCGCGCACGCGAGGTTTCCGCGATGCGGCGACGGCCTTCCAGGTCGTGGGTGCCAATGGGCGCGAGGAAATGCACCTCGGCCCGACGTGCCGGTTCGCCCAGCAGGCGCAGGAAGTTGGCGAAGAAGCTTTCGCGCTCGCCGAAGGCGACCACGGTCTGGGCGTTGCCGTGCGCGCCGTAGCGCAGCGCTACCGGCTGCACCGGCACCTGGGTTTCCACCGCAGCCTGGAAGATGCGCGCGTGGAACGGGCCCACTTCGTGCCCGCCACGGGTGCGTCCTTCCGGGAACACGCCCACGGCCTTGCCTTCCTGCAGGCGTTCGACCATGACCTGCATGACCCCACCCAGCGATTCGGTGCTGCCACGCTGGTGGAAGATGGTCTGGCCGCGTGCGGCCAGCCAGCCGACCACCGGCCAGCCGGCGATCTCACGCTTGGCCACGAAACCCATCATGCGCTGGCTGTGCAGCATGCAGATGTCGACCCAGCTGACATGGTTGGCCACGAACAGCACCGCGCCCGGCAGCGGCGTACCGATGCGGTGCAGGCGGAAGCCGAAGATCCACATCAGGCCGGTCGACCAGGCGTTGACCACGCGGTGTTCCAGCGGCCAGCCGCCCACGCGCACGCGGCCCCACGGCGGCAGCATGCCGATCAGGGTCAGCGGCAGGAACAGCAGGAGGTGCACCAGCAGGAGGGGAACGCGATACAGGTAACGGCATACGCGCGCCACGCCGCCACGCGAGGCCGAAGGGGGGGAAGTCATCCGCGCACGATACTCCAGCGCTGCGGGGTCTGCCAGCAGATCGCGGGCAAACCGCCAGCGGCGGTCAAGGGCGTACGGCCGGAACCACGGCCAGGGTCAGCCGCGAGGTGCACACCAGCTTGCCGGCCTCGTCTTCGATCCGGATGTCCCACACATGGGTGCTGCGGCCCACGTGCACCGCCCGTGCGGTGCCGGTGACGGTGCCACCGCGCTGGGCGCGGATGTGGTTGGCGTTGATTTCCAGGCCGACACAGACCTGCTGGGTGGTGTCCACGCAGAGGTTGCCGGCACTGCTGCCCAGGGTTTCAGCCAGCACCACCGAGGCCCCACCGTGCAGGATGCCGTACGGCTGCCGGGTGCGCGCGTCGACCGGCATGGTAGCGCTCACCCAGTCTTCGCCGGCGGCGGTGAACACGATGCCCAGGTGTTCGATCAGGGTGTTGCGGCTGAGCGCGTTGAGCGCGTCGATCGAAACCGGTTCGCGGAATACCTGGGGCATGCGATGTCTCCGTACGACGATATGTAGTTACAGGATGGGAACCAGGCCGGCGCCGAACGCGGTGAGCATGCGCACCAGCAACCACTTCGGGCCGACGTTGACCTCGGGGAAATCGCCGACGGCAACGTAGCAGGAATGGAACGCAGGGTCCTGCCGGCGCAGCGGCTCCGGGCAGTCAGGGCCGGGTTGGAATTCGTAATCGGTGGCGTAGCGCCACGGCCAGAAGTCGAGCAGCGGCAACGCCTCGGAGGCCTTGCCGACGCTGTAGTTCAGACCGGACAGTACCGGCGGCTTGGTGCGCGGCGCCACCACCCACGAATTCTTCGGGTGGATGTCGCGCAGGATGCTCTGCGCCAGCGCTTCGGCGAAGGCCGGGTCTTCGATGATCACCGCGCCTTCGGTGTTGTAGTTCTCGCTGCGCGGGTCGAAGTTGTGGGTACCGATCACGCCGATGCGGCGGTCCACCACCAGCGATTTGGCATGCAGGCCCATGCGCGCGCCGCTGCGGGTCACCGGCAACGGTTTGTTGACCGCCTTGGTGCCCAGGAACGAGGGCCGGGTTTCGGCACGCAGCACGCGGCGTTCGACCACGCTGCCGTCGGTCTGCCGTCGCGCGGCCGGGCCGGGAGTGGGCTGGGGCCGCTGCGCTTCCGGTTCGGAGGTGCTGCGCCGGTTGTTGTTGCCACTGCTGCCGCCGCGACGCGCGTTGCTGCCTGCCGCGCTGCCGCCCAGCAGGCTGCTGTTGCGCTCGCTGCTGGGCGCGGTTCCCAGTGGTGCCGGCACCAGGTTGCGGTAGTCGACCGGGGCATCCAGCGGGAACGGCTTGTATTCGTAGATGTTGAAGCCCAGCTCGCGAAGGTTGCGGCGCTTGTACTTGTAGGACAGCGCGTACACGATCGGGTTGTCGGTGGCGGCCAGGCTGTTGGTGGAGACCACCACGCGCGGCGGCTTTTCGCGTGCCTTGAGCGCCTCGAACAGCTTGCGCGCCGGCTTGGACAGCACCAGGTACGGGGTCTGCAGCAGCACTTCGGTCTGCGCGCCGGCGATCAGCGAATCCAGCTGCGGTTCGGTCACGTGCTGGCCGTTGCCGGGCTGGCTGGCGGATTCATTGCGGTGCTTGCGCGGCAGGTCGGCCACGTAGCGGACCGGCCCGACCCGGAACGCGGGGTCGACGAACATGCGCTGGATGTAGGCCGGATCCTGGGCTTCTTCCAATACCTGCTCGACCCGGTCGGGGCGGCGGTAGTCGGCCGGCGGCATGGGCGGCGCGCCCTGCCGCAGCAGGGTGGCGCCGACGTCGTTCAGGCGCTCGGCCGGCACGCTGCGCGGGGCCAGCCAGTACGCTTCGAAGTTGACCGCCATGCCGCGTGCCACCGGGCCGGCCACGACTACGTCGCGGTCGCGGAAGTTGTATTCGCTGTCCCAGTCGTAATAGTCGTCCTGGTAGTTGCGACCGCCGACCACGCCGATCGCATCGTCGATCACCAGCAGCTTGTTGTGCATGCGCTGGTTGAAGCGGCGGAAGCAGCACAGCACGCTGCCGGCGTAGTCGGCGTAGTTGAGCTTGGCCTTGCCGAAGGTCGGGTTGTACACCCGAAGCTCGAAGTTCTGGTGGCTGCTGGCCAGCGCGGCCAGGATCTCCAGGTCGGAGATCGCCGACAGCTGGTCGATCAATACCCGCACCTTGACCCCGCGCCGGGCCGCGGCCAGCAGTTCGTCCAGCACCAGCCGGGCGCTGTCGTCCTTGTCGAAGATGTAGGTCTGCAGGTCGATGCTGCGGGTGGCGCTGCGGATCAGGTTCAGGCGCGCCACCAGGGTGGTCTCGCCCTCGTCCAGGATGGTGGCGTAATGGCGCGGTGCGGCCTGGGTGGACTGGCTGAAGGCGTCCCCGGCCAGCGCGCGCAGCGGGGAATCCAGCGCGCAGCGGTCCGGCTTGTCGCAATCGACCACCTGGGAACGCGCCTGGCTGGCAATGCCGGCGGCGCGGTCACGCTCGGCATGGGACAGCGACGCACAGCCGCTGCCCAGCAACAGCGTTGCCAGCAGCAACACCCGCAGCAGTGGATTCACGGTTTCGGCGCCTCGTGGAGGCGTGCACGCAATACGAAAGTCACTCGATCACTCAGGGCTAGCTGCCAGCTGTCCATTCCATACCGGCCCCGCTGCACGGTACCGCGGCTGACCACGTCGCAATCATACCCGGCCCGGGGGCAGACCGCCGGCTCGACCTTCAGGACCTCCGGGTGGGACACGCCGCGCAGGATCAGCTGGCCCTCGATCACCCCGCCCTGGTGGACCGGGTCGGGCCAATAGGGTCTGGAGTCGAACTCCACTACCGGGTAGCGGGCCGAATCGAAGAACTCCTCGCCGCGCATCCACGCGGTGTAGCGTTCCTTGCCGGGAATTTCCACGTAGCGGCTGAACATGCGCAGGTGGACCTGGTGGCGGCCGTCGGGCAGCACGTCCACCCGGCCTTCAAAGCGCGGGAACACCCCTTCGATGCGCTGGCCCAGCCGGGTGCGGATCTCGAACCCGAAGTGCGAGCGGGCCGCGTCGACCTGCAGGACCTGCGACGGCGGCTGGGCCGGCGCAGCCAGGGGATTGGCGGGCGTGGGCGGGAACGGCACCGGGGGTTCGGCCAAGGCCGAACCCGCCGCCAGCCCGAGCAGACAGCCCAGCAGGGTGTGTACTGCTTTCACCGGTTACGGCCACCAGAAGGCGTTCAGCGTCGCAACGCCCGGCTCAATGGGCGCGTCCTGTGGGAAGTGAAGGACAGCGATGCCACCCGGCGGCATGCCGCGATAGTCGCTGGTGCTGCCTTCGGTCAGCTGGGCCACCAGTTGCTCCAGTCCGGGGTTGTGCCCCACCACCAGCAGCCGTTCCACGTCGCTGCGCTCGGTTACCAGGCCGATGAGCGTTCCAGGAGTGGCCTCGTAGACAGCATCTTCAAGCTTTTGTTCTGCATAACCGGTGATCCGCAGCACCGCTTCGAGCGTCTCGCGGGTACGTCGCGACGGAGAACACAGTACGCAGTCGGGGAGCAGGTTGTGTTCCTTCAGCCACTTCCCGGCAGCCTCGGCTTCGGCCAGGCCAACCGTGGAAAGCGGCCGGTCCAGGTCGGCCTGGCCGGGACTGGCAGTTTCGGCATGGGCGTGACGCAGCAGTATCAGTTCTCGCATGGGGTTCCCTTTCAAAATCAGTCTTGTTTCAACCACTGCAGGAGTGGCTCCCAGTCACTCTGATGCTCGCGCACCTGCGCGGAGCGGTAATCGAACAGGCTGCGGCCCAGGCCGGTCATGACCACGTAGCTCTGGCTGTCGCGCAACTGCGCGACCACCGGGTAGGGCCACTCGCCCAGCATCTGCAGCGCCTGCTGCGAGGTCTGGGTCCACGCCTTGGTGCGGTTGAGCACCAGCCCCACCGGCAGCTTGCGCTTGTGGATGCGCGGGACCTTGGAGAGGCTGTTGAGGAAGCCGACGATGGCTTCGATGTCCAGCGCCGAAGGCAGCACCGGCACCACCACCGCGTCGGCCACGTCGAGGAAGGCGTCGAGCTCACCGGCGCGCGCACCGGCCGGGGCGTCGATGATCAGCACCTCGGTGTCGTCGGGCACTTTCTTGAGCGGGTTCTTGCCGGTGGCGTCGATGGGCAGCACCGCGCTTTCCAGCCCGGCACGGCGTTCGGCCCAGCGGGTGCTGGAGCCTTGGGGGTCGGCGTCGGCCAGTACGGTCCGTTTGCCGGCCAGGGCGGCCTGCGCCGCCAAGTGGGTGGCGACGGTGGTTTTACCCACCCCACCCTTGGAACCGGCTACCAGGATCGTCTTCATGCCAGCCTCGCTTCCGGGGAACGAGCCCCGAGCGTACACCGCCCGTTGTGATGGAGATAGTCGCGCGGCTGAACCCACTGCATGCCCCGGCGCTTTGCTATCGTGCGCGATCCAAAGGAATGCAGGCCGGCATGAGCGAGTTACAGGACCTGAGCGCGTTGATCCGCGCCAACACCCCGCTGATCGTGATCGAGACCCAGGACGAGGGTCGCATCGTGGAACTGTTCCGGCAGACCCTGATGCATGTGTGGCGGGCCCTGCACCGCTGGTCGATCACCGAAGGCCTGCGCCGGATCGACATGGACCGCGAAGACGACGCGGTGGGCCCGCCCGACGCCAGCTCGGCGCTGCAGATGATCCGCCAGGCCGACCAGCGCGGCATCTACCTGCTGCTCGATTTCCACCCCTACCTGGGCTACGCCAGCCACCAGCGCGCGCTGCGCGACCTGATCCAGCGCCGCCACTGCGAAGCCCACGTGCTGGTGCTGGTGGGCGCCAAGGTGGAGCTGCCGGCCGAGCTGGAAGCCCTGGCCACCCGCTTCAACCCGCGCCTGCCCGACCCCAACGCGCTGCTCAAGATGCTGCGCGAGGAAGTGGCCGCCTATGCGCGGGAGAACGGCGGTCGCCGCGTGGAGGTGGACAACGACGCGGTCAAGAAGATCCTGCACAACCTGCGTGGGCTGAGCCTGGTCGATGCGCGCCGGATCGCCCGCCAGTTGATCTTCGCCGACGGCGCGATCAGCCAGGACGACCTGCCGCAGCTGGCCAGGCTCAAGTTCGAGCTGCTCAACCGTGCCGGTCACCTGCATTACGAATATGACACCACCCGGTTTTCCGACGTGGCCGGGGCCAACCGGCTCAAGCGCTGGGTCAACCAGCGCCGGTCGGTGTTCCTCGGCGGCCAGGGCCCGGCCGGGCTGGATCCGCCCAAGGGCATGCTGCTGCTGGGCGTGCAGGGCTGCGGCAAGTCGATGCTGGCCAAGGCCACCGCCGCCGGTTTCGGGGTGCCGCTGCTGCGCCTGGACTTCGGCAGCCTGTACGACAAGTTCCACGGCGAAACCGAAAAGAACCTGCGCGAGGCGCTGGCCTCGGCCGAACAGCTGGCGCCGTGCGTGCTATGGATCGATGAGATCGAGAAGGGCCTGGCCAGTGGCGGCGAAGACGGCGGCGTGTCGCGCCGCGTACTCGGCCACCTGCTGACCTGGTTGGCCGAGCGCAAGAGCACGGTGTTCATCGTGGCCACCGCCAACCAGGTGCACGAACTGCCGGCCGAGCTGCTGCGCAAGGGCCGCTTCGACGAGATCTTCTTCGTCGACCTGCCCGATCCCAACACCCGGGTCGAACTGCTGCGCCTGCACCTGGGCCGGCGCCAGCTCAATGCCGACGACTTCGCGTTGCCGGTGTTGGCGGCGGCCAGCGACGGTTTCTCCGGTGCGGAGATCGAACAGGCGGTGGTGGCCGGGTTGTACGCAGCGCACGCCGAACAGCGCACGCTGGACACCGAGCTGCTGATGACCGAAATCCGCAGCAGCCGTCCGTTGTCGGTGCTGATGGCCGAGCAGGTGAACGGACTGCGCGAGTGGGCCAAGGGCCGAACGGTCAGCGCGGACGAATAGAGCCGGGCGCTGCCCGGCTGTACCACTGCGTGCCGGGCACAGCCCGGCGCTACATCACGGCCAGGCCGGCGGCTGCGCGGCCCAGGCCTGCTGCACTTCGGCCAGGCTGGCACGCTCGCTGTCGCGCCAGCTGGGCAGCAGCTGCGCGTAGGCGGTGCTGGTACTCCAGCGCTGCGGTTCGGTGCGCACGGCGGCGGCATACCACTTCACGGCTTCGTCCTTGCGACCGAGCGTCCACAACGCCAGCGCATAGGTCGGCGGCACCCACGATGCATTGCCACGCAGGCCCTGCTGTGCGGTGTGCCACTGCGCCAGGGCCGCTTCGGCATCGCCCTGGCGGAACAGGTCCCAGCCATGGTTCCAGCGCACCATGCGTCCCGGTGCGGAGGTGCTGGCTGCGCTCTTCTCCGCATCGGCATACAGCTCGCGCCCCAGCTCCGGACGCCCCTGCGCATAGGCCACGCTGGCCAGCTGCACGGTGGCTTCCAGCGCCTTGCGGCCGCGTTCGCGTTGCTTCATCAATTGATCGACGACATCGGCGCTGTCGGCAGGCACGACCACGGGCGCGACCGCCGCCACGTCGTCATCGAAGTAGAACTCCTGCAATGCCGGCAACGATTGCGCCGACACCCCGAACACCGCCATCCCCGCCGCCAGCACCACGCTGGACAGCATGTTTCTTCCCACTGACATACAAACTCCCCCAGGTTGTCACAACAACCTCCCTCCCCGATCCTAACCGCAGCGTGCCGCCGGTGCGAGTGCCCACGGGCAGAAAATGCGCGACTGATACAATTCCGCCCTTTCCGGCCGCCCCTGCGGTGGCCGTGCCAGCCGTCAGCACGGGCCAGCCATGACCAGTACCGCCGAACTTACCTCGCCTTCGTCCGCCAACCTGCCTGCCGGGCCGCTGGACGACAGCTACACGCTGGACCACAAGTACACGCGTACCGACGGCCGCATTTACCTGAGCGGGGTGCAGGCACTGGTGCGCCTGCCGCTGATGCAGCAGCTGCGCGACCAGGCCGCCGGGCTGGACACGGCCGGCTTCGTCAGCGGCTACCGCGGCAGCCCGCTGGGCGGCTTCGACCTGGAACTGTGGCGCGCCCGCCAGCACCTGGAAGCGGCCAGGGTGAAATTCACCCCCGGCCTCAACGAGGACCTGGGCGCGACCATGGTCTGGGGTACCCAGCAGACCAACCTGTTCCCCGGGGCCAAGGTCCAGGGCGTGTACGGCATGTGGTACGGCAAGGGTCCGGGCGTGGACCGCTGCGGCGACGTGTTCAAGCATGCCAACGCTGCGGGCACCTCGGTGCACGGTGGCGTGCTGGCGCTGGCCGCCGACGACCATGCCTGCCGCAGCTCCACCCTGCCCCACGGCAGCGAAGATGAATTCGTCAGCGCGATGATGCCGGTGCTCAACCCGGCCGGCGTGCAGGACATCCTGGACATGGGCCTGCTCGGCTGGGCCATGAGCCGCTATACCGGGCGCTGGATCGGCTTCAAGACCATCGCCGAAACGGTCGAATCGTCCGCCTCGGTACAGGTGGACCCGTTCGCGCGCCGGATCGTGCTGCCGGAAGACTTCGAGATGCCGGCCGGCGGCCTCAACATCCGCTGGCCGGACCCGCCGCTGGACCAGGAAATGCGCCTGCACCGCTATGCGGTCAAGGCCGCGCAGGCGTTCGCCCGCGCAAACGGCATCGACCGCGTGGTGATGGACTCGCCGCGCGCGCGGCTGGGCATCGTCACCACCGGCAAGAGCTACCTGGACGTGCTGCAGGCGCTGGAGTACCTGGGCCTGGACGAGCGCGCCTGCGCCGACATCGGCATCCGCGTGTACAAGGTCGGCATGACCTGGCCGCTGGAGCCGGAAGGCATCGCGCGCTTCGCGCAGGGCCTGGAAGACATCGTGGTGGTGGAGGAGAAGCGTGCCTTCATCGAGCGCCAGATGAAGGAGCAGTTCTACAACTGGCCGGCCAGCGCGGGCCCGCGCCCGTCCATCGTCGGCAAGTACGACGAAGACGGCCAGTGGATCCTGCCCTCCACCAATGAGCTGACCCCGGCCACCATCGCCGGCGTCATCGGCCGCCGCATCCAGAAGTTCTTCAGCAACGACTCGATCGAACAGCGCCTGCGCTGGATGGACGAGAAGGAAGCCGAGCTCGCGCTGCCGCGCGCCAGCTTCCCGCGCGTGCCGCATTACTGCTCGGGCTGCCCGCACAACACCTCCACCCGCGTGCCGGAAGGCTCGCGCGCGCTGGGCGGGATCGGCTGCCATTACATGGTCACCTGGATGGACCGCAGCACCGACACCTTCACCCACATGGGCGGCGAAGGCGTGACCTGGGCCGGGCAGGCCGCGTTCACCGACACCGAACACGTGTTCCAGAACCTGGGCGATGGCACCTATTTCCACAGCGGTTCGCTGGCGATCCGCCAGGCGATCGCGGCCGGGGTCAACATCACCTACAAAATCCTCTACAACGACGCGGTGGCGATGACCGGTGGCCAGCCGGTGGACGGCACCTTGACCGTGCCGCAGATCGCCCACCAGATGCGCGCCGAAGGCGTGCAGACGATCATGCTGGTCAGCGACGAGATCGGGAAGTGGAACAAGCGCGAGCTGTTCCCCGACGGCGTGGAATTCTTCGACCGCGCCGAACTGGACGCGGTGCAGAAGCAGCTGCGCGAGGTGAAGGGCACCAGCATCCTGATCTACGAACAGACCTGCGCTACCGAAAAGCGCCGCCGCCGCAAGCGCGGCAAGCTGGTCGACCCGCCCAAGCGGGTGGTGGTCAATTCGCTGGTCTGCGAAGGCTGCGGCGACTGCGGCCAGAAGAGCTTCTGCGTGTCGGTGCTGCCCAAGGAAACCGAGTTCGGGCGCAAGCGCGACATCGACCAGTCCAACTGCAACAAGGACTATTCGTGCACCACCGGGTTCTGCCCCAGCTTCGTCACCGTGCACGGCGGCAAGCTGCGCAAGGGCGCGCGCAGCGATCGCAGCGCGCTGCTCGACAACCTGCCGGCGCCGACCTTCCGCACTGCGCTGGAGCAGCCCTGGAACATCCTGATCACCGGCGTCGGTGGCACCGGCGTGGTCACCATCGGCGCGCTGCTGGGCATGGCCGGCCACCTGGAAGGCAAGGGTGCCAGCGTGCTCGACCAGACCGGGCTGGCCCAGAAGGGCGGCGCGGTAACCACCCACATCCGCATTGCAAAGCGCCCGGAAGACATCCACGCGGTGCGCATCGCCGCCGGCGAAGCCGACCTGGTGGTGGGCTGCGACATGGTGGTGGTGAACGACTACTGGGCGCTGTCCAAGGTGCGTGCCGAACGCTCGCAGGTAGTGCTCAACACCTACGAGGCAATGCCCGGCACCTTCACCACCCGCCCGGACATGCAGTTCCCCGCCGCCGACATCATTGCCGGCATCCGCGTGGCGCTGGGTGGGCGCGACCCGCTGCTGCTCGACGCGACCCAGCTGGCCACCGCGCTGCTGGGCGATGCGATCGCCTCCAATCTGTTCATCCTGGGCTACGCGTGGCAGCAGGGCCTGGTGCCGATCTCGTTCGAGGCGCTGATGCGCGCGATCGAGCTCAACGGCGCGGCGGTGGCGATGAACCAGCAGGCGTTTGCGTGGGGCCGCCTGGCCGTGGTCGACCCGCAGGCGGTGCAGCAGGCCGCCGGCCTGGTCCGCAATGGCCACACCGACGCCGAACGCACCCCGGGCCCGCTGCAGGACCTGCCGCCGGGCGAGTGGGAAGGCAACGAATGGGGCGCTACGGCTGCGCCGCGCGAGACCGGTGACGAGCGCGAGCTGCGCGGGTTGCCCGGGCATGGCGGCGGCGACGTTGCATTCCTGCCGCTGGACGACGAGCGCCTGTCGCGTTCGCTGGATGAACTGGTGGAACGTCGGGTCAAGTTCCTTACCGATTACCAGGACGCTGCCTACGCCGCGCGCTACCGCGCGCTGGTAGACCGCGTGCGTAGCGCGGAATGGTACAAGGCGGGCAGCACTGCACTGACTGAAACCGTGGCGCGCTATTACTTCAAGCTGATGGCGTACAAGGACGAGTACGAAGTGGCACGCCTGTACACCAGCGGCGAGTTCCAGCGGCGCCTGCAGCAGCAGTTCGAGGGCAACTTCGAAGTGCGCTTCCACCTGGCGCCGCCGCTGTTCGCGAAGAAGGACGAGCAGGGCCGCCTGATCAAGCAGGAGTACGGGCCGTGGATGCTGAAGGCATTCGGGCTGCTGGCGAAGTTGAAGTTCCTGCGTGGCGGTACGTTCGATGTGTTCGGGCGTACCGAAGAGCGTCGTGGCGAGCGTCAGTTGATTGCCGATTACGAGCAGACCGTGGCACTGCTGCTGGAAGGCCTGAGCGATGACCGGGTGGCGCTGGCGGTGGAAATTGCCAGCATTCCCGAACACATCCGCGGCTATGGGCACGTCAAGGAAGTGCACCTGCACAAGGCCAAGGCGCGTGAGGCGGTGCTGCTGGCGCAATGGCGCAACCCGAAGGCGCTGCATATCGTGCAGGTGGCGTAAGCCTTTTGTAAGCGCACGCCGACATTTATCGCCATGTCGCCGATCACATACATTTCGACGAATGTATGTGATCGCGTACTTAGTGATAGGCGCTGTCAATGTAATTAGCTGAAATAATTGAAACTATCCTCTGCCAGAGGTCTTGTAGAAATGTAGTCATTCGCTTACATTTACCCCATGGCCATCCTCAAGACCCCCGATGATCTGGGTAGTCTCATCCGGCAGCGGCGCAAAGCGCTCGGGTGGGATCAGGCACGACTGGCTCATGACGCCGGTGTCAGCCGACAATGGGTCATTGAGGTTGAGAAGGGAAAGCCCCGCGCAGAGTTGCAATTGGTGCTTCGGGTGATGAATGTCCTGGGCATTCCGCTGATGGCAGCAACGCCCGTGCCGAACCGGGAAGCGGATGTCCCGCAGGTGGACATCAATGAGATCGTGGATCGGCATCGCTCACCTCGCCGGCAGGGCTCGGCTCAATCACACGCTGGCACGTTGTCCTACGCGGAGATCCTTGAAAGGGCAAGGCAGATGCCGCCACCGGGTGTCGCCGCCCCAGTATTGTCCGTGCACGAAACGCCGGCGACCTATCGCCGCACTTCAAAGAAGAAACCATGATGCTGCACGTGCTGATGCAGGGCAGGCAGACCGCGACACCCACGCGTCGGCGACCGTTGCGGCAGTCATCTGGGGCCTGCTGCCCGACAACGACAACACACTGCACGGGTGGGGTGCACGCTTCCACGTTTCGCCGCGTAATCCCGTTGCGCTGCTGGCCCACGTGGGTGAAGACTGCGCCGGTGCGGTCCAGTTCGTCACCGCCGAGCGTCTGCCGGAAGTACTCTCAGGGGACGCCGACGGTATCGAGCCGCTGACCGACGAGGAGGTCGCAAGCCGACTCGCCCAGGTTCGTCACGATGTCGGTACGGGGCACTGGCTGGGCGATATCGGCCATTTCAGCCTCGCAGGCGCACAGGCAAAGATTGCGCTGCTCCGATTGGACGATGGCTGGGCTGTTCCCAGCGGACGCATTCCCACCACCCATATCCTGAAACCCCCCAGTGCCGACTACAGTGGCTTCGTAGAAAACGAAATGTTCTGCCTGCGGTTGGCACGCGCCATGGGGATGCCAACCGCGCAGTCGGATCGGCTTGCACTGGGTAGCGAGACCGCAATTTCCGTGGAGCGCTATGACAGAGTGCGTACGGATGCAGGTTGGGCGCGTGTGCACCAGGAGGACTTCTGCCAGGCACTGGGAGTGATGCCGCAGATCAAGTACCAGAACCAGGGCGGGCCCGGCGCCGAAGCACTCGCCAGAGTATTGTGGGACAGCGCCAGCCAGCCTCGCCGTGACGTGGAGATGCTTTTCCGGGCACTTGTCTTCAACTATTTGATCGGAGGTACCGACGCCCACGCAAAGAACTACTCACTGTTGTTCGGGGGCTCCGGCGAGGTTCGCCTGGCGCCGCTGTATGACATCTCCAGCGCACTGCCCTACCCCCAACTGCAGAAACGCAAGCTCAAGCTGGCAATGAAGGTGGGAAGCCACTACCGATGGTGGGACATCACGCTCAACGACTGGCGCGCAACGGCAACCGCCATTCGGTTGGATGTGGACGAAGCGCTCACTGTGATCGCCAGCATGTGCCTGCACCTGCCCGGCGTCGCGGAACAGCAGCGCGACCTTATGGTCAGTGAGGGTATTGATCACAGCGTGCTGGATCAGCTTCTGGCGGAAATCAGCAGTAGCTGCCAGCGCTGCCTCCGGCAGTTCGATGCAGGTCATTAGCGTTACGCAAGCGCGTAGTGACACGCCATGCGTGTCATCGACCCCAGATCCGCAGCCGATTGTTGGCCGGCATGGCGAAATCCTCCACCAACCCCAACCCCTGTGCCGATGCCAACGCATCCACCGCTTCGGCATCGCGGATCCCCGATTCCGGATCACGCGCCTTCAGCCAGGCATCGAACTGCCGGTTGCTGTCGCTGCTATAGCTGCCGCTGTAGTTGAAGGGCCCATACACACACAGCAGGGCACCTTCGGCCATCACCGCCGGCAGGCCAGCGAAGAAGGCCTCCACCTGCGGCCAGCCCATGATGTGCAGGGTGTTGGCACTGAACACGGCGTCGAAGCGCTCAAACGCATCCGGCAACGGCGCCAGCCCCCGTACCGGCGCCAGCTCCGCCTGCAGCGGCCACGGTGCTGGCGCGTTGGGCAACGCGGCCTCTTCCAGCCGCTCGGCAATACCCCCTAGGTAATCCGGATGGTCGCTCGCCTGCCACAGCAGGTGCGGCAGGTGTTCGGCGAAGTACGCCGCATGCTGCCCGGTGCCGCTGCCGATCTCCAGCACCCGGTGGCGGTCATGCAGGTATCGGCGCAGCACGGCCAGGATCGGGTCGCGGTTGCGCTCGCAGGCCTCGGACCAGCGTTGTTGGCTCATGACGATTGGAAATGTCGGGTCAGCGCACATCCAACCATGACCGCAGTCACTTGTGCCAGCACCGGGTCGCAAACGACAGTCGAAGGCTGATCGTTCCCGGGGAATCGCCAGCTGTGCAACGCCGTGAGTTTCTGACCCTGTCCGGCATGGGCCTTGCCGGCCTGATGCTGCCGTATTCCCGTGCGATCGCCGCCGAGCAGCTGCTCGAGCCGGCCAACGCGACCCGCAACAAGGCCCTGGCCGAGGCCGCGCTGGGCGCCGCCAAGCGGGCCGGCGCCAGCTACTGCGACGTGCGCATCGGCCGCTACCTCAACCAGGCCGTGATCACCCGCGAAGCGCGGGTGCGGAACGTCACCAACAGCGAGTCGTCCGGCATTGGCGTGCGCGTCATCGTCAATGGCGCGTGGGGTTTCGCCGCCACCCACCAGCAGACCCCGGCCGCGATCCTGGCCGCCGTCGAGCAGGCTGCGGCCATCGCCCGTGCCAATGCCAGCATCCAGACCCGCCCCGTGCAGCTGGCCCCGGTGACCGGGGTGGGCGATGTGAGCTGGAAGACGCCGATCCGCAAGAACGCGATGGCGGTGCCGATCCAGGACAAGGTCGAACTGCTGCTCAGCCTGAATGCGGCCGCGATCAACGCCGGTGCCGACTTCATCAACTCCACCCTGTTCCTGGTCAACGAGCAGAAGTACTTCGCCTCCAGCGACGGCTCGTTCATCGACCAGGACGTGCACCGGATCTGGCTGCCGTTCACCGCCACCGCCATCGACAAGACCACCGGCAAGTTTCGCACCCGCGCCGGGCTGTCCTCGCCGATGGGCATGGGTTACGAATTCCTCGACGGCGACGCCAGCGGCAAGATCCAGCTGCCCGGTGGCATCACCGCCTACCGCGATTCCTACGACCCGGTGGAAGACGCCATCGCCGCCGCGCGGCATGCCCGCGAGAAGCTCAAGGCGCCCTCGGTCAAGCCGGGCAAGTATGACCTGGTGCTGGACCCGTCGAACCTGTTCCTGACCATCCACGAGAACGTCGGCCACCCGCTGGAGCTGGACCGCGTGCTCGGCTACGAAGCCAACTACGCCGGCACCAGCTTCGCCACCCTGGACAAGCGCGACGCCGGCTACCGCTGGGGCAGCGAGCGGGTCAACTTCTTCGCCGACAAGACCGCGCCGGGCAGCCTGGGCGCGGTGGGCTACGACGATGAAGGGGTCAAGACCAAGCGCTGGGACCTGGTCAAGGACGGCATCCTGGTCAACTACCAGGCCACCCGCGATGAGGTGCACCTGCTGGGCGAAACCGAATCGCATGGCTGCAGCTATGCCGATTCCTGGTCCAGCGTGCAGTTCCAGCGCATGGCCAACGTCTCGCTGGCGCCGGGCAGGACCCCGCTGAGCGTGGCCGACATGATCAAGGACGTGGAGAACGGCATCTACATCCACGGCCGCGGGTCGTACTCCATCGACCAGCAGCGCTTCAACGCGCAGTTCGGTGGGCAGCTGTACTACCAGATCAGGAACGGGCAGATCGCCGGCATGGTCGAAGACGCGGCGTACCAGATCCGTACGCCGGAGTTCTGGAATGCCTGCAGCGCGATCTGTGACGAGCGCGACTTCCGCTTCGGCGGTTCGTTCTTCGACGGCAAGGGCCAGCCCGGCCAGGTGTCGGCGGTGTCGCACGGTTCGTCCACCACCCGCTTCGATGGCATCAACATCATCAACACCGCACGCAGCCTGGGCTGACCGCCCGGGCCACCGTGCCAAACGTCACTACCGCTGGACCGCTGCGCCCGCAAGAATCAATCACCCGCTGTTCCTGCCACCCCCACACCGACGTGGAGAGCTGCCTTGCAAAGACGTGACTTCCTTGCCCTGACCGGGCTTACTGCTGGCGGCCTGATCGTGCCGTCGTTCTTTGGCAGGGCGATCGCCGCCGAGCAGCTGCAGAGCACGCTCGACCCGGCGCTGAAGAAGCGCCTGGCCGACGCCGCACTGGCCTCTGCCCGCCAGGCCGGCGCCACCTACTGCGACGTGCGCATCGGCCGCTACCTGCGCCAGTTCGTGATCACCCGCGAAGACAAGGTGCAGAACGTGGTCAACACCGAGTCCACCGGTGTAGGCATCCGCGTGATCGTCAACGGCGCCTGGGGCTTTGCCGCTACCAACCAGCTCAGCCCCACCGACGTGGCCCGCGCCGCACAGCAGGCCGCTGCCATCGCCAAAGCCAATGCCGGTGTGCAGACCGCCAAGGTGCAGCTGGCCGCCGCGCCCGGCGTGGGCGAAGTGAGCTGGAAGACCCCGATCCGCAAGAACGCGATGGAAGTGCCGGTCAAGGACAAGGTCGACCTGCTGCTCGACGTCAACGCCGCAGCCATGGGCGCCGGCGCCAGCTTCGTCAACTCGATGCTGTTCCTGGTCAACGAACAGAAGTACTTCGCCTCCACCGACGGGTCCTACATCGACCAGGACGTGCACCGCATCTGGGCGCCGATGACGGTCACCGCCATCGACAAGGCCAGCGGCAAGTTCCGCACCCGCGAAGGCCTGTCCGCGCCGATGGGCATGGGCTACGAATACCTGGACGGCGCGGCGGCGGGCAAGGTGCTCACCCCGAACGGCGTGGTCAACTACGGTTCTTCCTACGACATGAAGGAAGACGCCATCGCCGCGGCCAAGCAGGCGCAGGAGAAGCTCAAGGCGCCGTCGGTCAAGCCGGGCAAGTACGACCTGGTGCTGGACCCCTCGCATACCTGGCTGACCATCCACGAGTCGGTCGGCCACCCGCTGGAACTGGACCGCGTGCTCGGCTACGAAGCCAACTACGCCGGCACCAGCTTCGCCACCCTGGACAAGCGCGAGCAGCATTTCCAGTACGGCAGCGACCTGGTCAACATCTTCGCCGACAAGACCCAGCCGGGCAGCCTCGGCGCGGTCGCCTACGACGATGAAGGCGTCAAGACCAAGCGCTGGGACCTGATCAGCAACGGCAAGCTGGTGGATTACCAGACCATCCGCGACCAGGCCCATATCCTGGGCAAGACCGAGTCGGACGGCTGCTGCTATGCCGATTCCTGGTCCAGCGTGCAGTTCCAGCGCATGGCCAACGTGTCGATGGCGCCTGGCAAGACCGCGCTGAGCGTGGCCGACATGATCAAGGACGTGGAGAACGGCATCTACATCATCGGCGACGGCTCGTTCTCCATCGACCAGCAGCGCTACAACGCGCAGTTCGGTGGCCAGCTGTTCTACGAGATCAAGAACGGCCAGATCACCCGCATGCTCGAGGACGTGGCCTACCAGATCCGCACGCCGGAGTTCTGGAACGCCTGCAGCGCCGTGGCCGACGAACGCGACTACCGCCTGGGCGGTTCGTTCTTCGACGGCAAGGGCCAGCCGGGCCAGGTCTCGGCGGTCTCGCACGGCTCGTCCACCGCGCGCTTCAACGGCATCAACGTCATCAACACCGCGCGCAGCCTCGGCTGACCGGTCAGGAGCCCTTATTCCATGAGTATCTTCACCGAAGCCCAGGCCAAGGCCATCCTCGACAAGGTCATCGCCCTGTCCAAGGCCGATGAAACCACCGCAGTGCTGGCCGGCTCGATCGACGGCAACATCCGTTTCGCGCTCAACAACGTGTCCACCAGCGGTGTTGTCGACAACACCGAACTGGCCGTCACGGTGGCCTTCGGCAAGCGCGTCGGCACCGCCTCGATCAACGAGTTCGACGACAAGGCGCTGGAGCGCGTGGTCCGCCGCGCCGAAGACCTGGCCCGCCTGGCCCCGGAAAACCCGGAGTTCCTGCCGGCCATCGGCAAGCAGAGCTACACCGCCAGCCCGACCTTCAGCGAGTCCACCGCCGCCATCGACCCGGCGTTCCGCGCCAAGGTGGCCGCTGACTCGATCGCCCCGTGCCGGGGCAACGGCCTGATCGCCGCCGGCTTCCTGGAAGACGGCCAGGGCTTCC
The DNA here is from genome assembly GCF_031834615.1 of Stenotrophomonas aracearum. Taxonomy (NCBI): domain Bacteria; kingdom Pseudomonadati; phylum Pseudomonadota; class Gammaproteobacteria; order Lysobacterales; family Lysobacteraceae; genus Stenotrophomonas; species Stenotrophomonas aracearum. Next base: position 173,896 of record NZ_CP115543.1, on the reverse strand, counting down.
AGGCCACCGCCAACAGCAATGGCAACTTCGGTTACCAGCGCACCACCAACTTCAACTACACCTGCACCGTGCGCACCGAAGACGGCCGCGGTTCGGGCTGGGTCGGTCGCAACCTGAAGGACGCCGACGACTTCAAGGCCGACCAGGACATCCGCATCGCCATGCGCAAGGCGACCGAATCGTCCGAAGCCAAGGCGCTGGAGCCGGGCAAGTACACCGTGATCCTGGAACCGGCCGCTGCCGCCGGCCTGATCAGCTTCATGATGAACTTCTTCGATGCGCGCTCGGCCGACGAAGGCCGCAGTTTCCTGTCGAAGAAGGGTGGCGGCAACAAGCTTGGCGAGCAGGTCTACGACCCGCGCGTGAACATGTACGCCGATCCGTGGCACCCGGAAGCGCCGGTGCTGCCGTGGGACCAGCAGGGCCTGCCGCGCAACAAGCTGGCCATCATCGAGAACGGCAAGGTCGCCAACCTGGACTACTCGCGCTTCTGGGCGCAGAAGCAGGGCAAGACCGCCAACGCCAGCCCGGGCAACCTGCTGATGAGCGGTGGCGACAAGAGCACCGCCGATCTGGTGCGTGGCACCCAGAAGGGCATCCTGGTCACCCGCACCTGGTACATCCGCATGGTCGACCCGCAGACCGTGCTGCTGACCGGCCTGACCCGCGACGGCACCTTCTACATCGAGAACGGCCAGATCAAGTACCCGGTGAAGAACTTCCGCTTCAACGAGTCGCCGGTGATCATGCTCAACAACATCGAAGAGCTGGGCAAGCCGGTGCGCGTGGCCGGTGACGAGTCCAGCTTCGTGATGATGATTCCGCCGATGAAGCTGCGCGACTTCACCTTCACCTCGCTGTCCGACGCGGTCTGATGGCGCGCGTGCGGCAATGAACCGCGCGCAGTTCCTGCGGTTGATGTTGGGCGGGGCCGCCCTGGCGGCCCTGCCCTCGTTCGCCCGCGCGCAGGCGGGGCGCTACGACTTCTGGTTCACCCGGCTCAAGTACGACTCCGGCGACTGGGACGTGGACGCGCGCATGCCGTCCAACCTGATCACCTCGCTGATCGACTACACCACGTTGCGGGTGGATCCCACCGAGCGGGTCATCGCGCTGTCGGACCCGCGCATGCTGGACGCCCCGTTCTGCTACCTGGCCGGGCACAAGCTGGTGGAGTTCAACGCAGCCGAGCGGCAGAACTTCGTGCGCTACGTGCGCAATGGCGGGTTCGTGTTCGTGGACGACTGCAACCACGATATCGACGGGCTGTTCGCCAAGTCGTTCGAAGCACAGATGGCCAAGCTGTTCGGGCCGGCGGCGTTGAAGAAGCTGCCCAACACGCATGCGCTGTACCGCAGTTTCTTCAAGTTTCCCGATGGCCCGCCGGCGACCGGCTTCGAGCTCAACGGCTGGGGCGACGACCTGGTCCACGATTACCTGAAGGGCATCGAGGTCGATGGCCGGCTGGGCGTGCTCTACAGCAACAAGGACTACGGTTGCGAGTGGGACTACGACTGGCGCAACAAGCGTTTCCTTGCCGAAGACAACACGCGATTCGGCGTGAACATCATGATGTATGCGTTGAACAACTAGTTTCGCTCCTTGTTCCAGCCACGCAGGGCGTGGCTCTACCGTCGATTATTGTGAGTTCGCCATGCAGAGTGACAGTCCTATTGATGCCCTCCTCCAGAAGCTGCAGCCGCTGCGCGATGCGCTGGGCCAGGCCGTGGTCGGCCAGCACGACGTGGTGGAGCAGCTGCTGATCGGCCTGCTGGCCGGCGGCCACGTGCTGCTGGAAGGCGCGCCGGGGCTGGGCAAGACCCTGCTGGTGCGCTCGCTCGGGCAGGCGCTGGAACTGCAGTTCCGGCGCGTGCAGTTCACCCCCGACCTGATGCCCAGCGACATCCTTGGTACCGAGCTGCTGGAGGAAGACCATGGCACCGGCCACCGGCACTTCCGTTTCCAGCAGGGCCCGATCTTCACCCACCTGCTGCTGGCCGACGAGCTCAACCGCACGCCGCCCAAGACCCAGGCGGCGCTGCTGGAAGCGATGCAGGAGCGTACCGTCAGCTATGCCGGCACCACCTATTCGTTGCCCGCGCCGTTCTTCGTGCTGGCCACGCAGAACCCGATCGAACAGGCCGGCACCTACCCGCTGCCCGAAGCGCAGCTGGACCGTTTCCTGCTGCACGTGCGGGTGGACTACCCCACCGAGCAGGAAGAGCGCGACATCCTGGTGCAGACCACCGGCAGTGCCAGTGGTGCGGTGCCCAAGGTGATGCACGCCGAAGACGTGCTGGCCCTGCAGGCTGCGGTGCGCCAGGTACATGTCAGCGACGACGTGCTGACCTGGATCACCCGCCTGGTCCGCGCCAGTCGCCCGGGCGAAGGTGCGCCCGCAGCGGTGAACCACTGGATCAAGTGGGGCGCCGGCCCGCGTGCCGGTCAGTCGCTGGTGCTGGCGGCCAAGGCACGTGCCCTGCTGCAGGGTCGCTTTGCCGCCACCCGCGACGACGTGCAGGCGCTGATGGCGCCGGTGATGCGCCACCGCCTGCTGTTGTCGTTCGCCGCTGAAGCCGAGCAGAAGAACGCCGACGACGTGATCGCTGCGCTGCTGCTGGCCGTGCCGTTCCCCGCCTGATCCCGCACCGCGCATGCACGCCCCGATCGCCATTCCCGCCGATGTGCGCAGCCGCCTGAAGGCGCTGCGCCTGTTGCCGCGGCGTGCCGTGGGCGCGCAGGGCATCGGGCAGCATGCCAGCCGCAGTCGTGGCGCCGGCCTGGAATTCGCCCAGTATCGTGCGTACGAGCCTGGTGACGAGCTGCGCCAGATCGACTGGAAACTGTATGCGCGGTCGGACCGTTTCTTCGTTCGCGAATCCGAGCGCGAGAGCCCCGTCACGATCTGGATCCTGCTCGACGCCACTGCATCGGCTGGCCAGTCCGACCGTGCGCGGCCCGGCGTTTCCCGGCTCGACCATGCCAGCGCGGTCGCAGCCTGCATCATCGAACTGGCGCTGCAGCAGGGCGACCGTTTTGGCCTGATTGCCGTCAATGGCGAGGGCGTGCAGCTGGTGCCGGCGGGCAGCGGTGCGCGCCAACGCGACCGCATCCACCTGCTGCTGCACCGCCTGCGTACGCACGGGGCCTGGCCTGCCACGGACGCGCTGCGGCCGGTGTGGGAGCGGGTCCAGGCCAACGACATGCTCATCGCGCTGGGCGATGGCTTCGACGAGGCCGGCACCGTGCTGCTGGAGCGTCTGGCCGCCGCCCGCCGCGATGTGGCGCAAGTGCAGATCCTCACCGCCGACGAACGCGACTTCCCGTTCCAGGACGGCCACCGTTTCCGCGACCCGGAAACCGGTGAAGAGCTGCTCGGCGATGGCCGTGCGATCCGCGACGACTACCTGGCCCGCTTCGCCGAGGCCCAGCGCCTGCTGCAGTCGCGCTTGCAGCGCGGCGGCATCGCGCATGTGGTGACCCATACCGACCAGCCGCTGGATGCGCCGCTGCGCGCACTCGCCGGGGTTGGCCGATGAGCCTTTCGCTGCTGTTTCCGATGGGACTGCTGGCGCTGGCGTCGCTGCTGGTGCCGCTGCTGATCCACCTGGCCCGTCGCCATCACTACGCGCCACTGGAGTTCGCCGCGCTGCGCTGGCTGCGCGCCAAGGCACGCCCGCGCCAGCGGATACGGTTCGACGAATGGCCGCTGCTGCTGGTGCGCCTGTTGCTGCTTGCGGCGCTGGCGCTGCTGCTGGCACGGCCGCTGCTTCATGGCGCGCCGGTACAGGCGTCGCCGTGGGTGGTGGTTGCGCCGGGCCTGGACCCGGTGACGGTGCCGGAAGGCAGCGAAGGCCGCTGGCTGGCGCCGGGATTCCCGCCGTTGCAGGAGACTGCACCGGGCACCACGCAGCCCCTGGCCAGCCTGCTGCGTGAGCTGGACCAGCAGCTGCCGTCCGGCACCGCGTTGACCGTCTACGTGCCCGACCCGATGCCCGGCCTGGACGGCGAGCGGCCCAGACTTTCGCGCGCAGTCGAATGGCGGCCCGTGGCCGCGCCGATCAATGCAGCCACCAGCACCGCTGCACCACGCCTGCGGCTCAGCGGCGCTGCTCCCGCGACAGACGATGCACAGACGCTGCGCGTGCTCGACGCCGTGCAGCGCGCATGGAACGCGCAACCGTTGTCCACGCCGCTCGACGGGGACGCGGTGCCCGCCAATGGCGAAACAGGCGTGTGGCGGTCCGACGCGCCGCTGTCCGAAGCATGGCGCACCTGGGTGGAAGCGGGTAACAGTGTGCTCGCGCTGTCCGCGACTGCCGTAGCCGACAAGGGCACGCCCATCCTGACGGACAGCGAAGGCAAGCCCGCCCTGGTCCGTCACGCGCTCGGTCGCGGCCAGGTGCTGCGCTTCACTGCGGCGTTGAACACCGACGCCCTGCCCATCCTGCACGACCCTGCGTTCCCGCGCCGTCTGCTGGAACAACTGCACCCCGCAGCCGCCCCCCGGATCGCACCCGCCGCCACGCAGCGCCCGCTGACCGGCGCCGCCGCACCCGTCGTGCAACCGCGCGATCCGGGCCCGTGGCTGCTGATCGCCATCCTCTGCCTGTTCGCGCTGGAGCGCTGGATGGCCACCTCACGACGTCGCGGAGCCGGTGCATGAGTCCGCTGCAGCAGGCATGGCAGCGCGCGCGTCGCCGCCAGTGGCTGGCTGTTGCGGCCGTGCTGCTGCCGCTGGCGCTGGCCGTGACCGCCGTGGCAGTGCGCCTGGTGGGCATCAGCATCGGCTCGGTGGTGCTGCTGGTCACGCTGCTGCTGGTCGTGGGCACCGCCACCTGGCGCGCGCGTCGGCTCGACCGGCAGTGGCTGGTACGTCGGCTGGATACGCATCCGGTCGCGCAGGACAGCGCCGACCTGCTGTTCGCCGATGCCGCCTCGCTCAATCCGTTGCAGCAGCTGCAACGCGACCGCATCAGCCGCACCCTGTTCGCCGCCATGCCCGACCTGCGCACGCCGTGGCCGCGCCCCTGGCTGGTGGCGTCGTGGCTGGGTGGCCTGCTCGTCGCGGTGCTGGCGGTGGGCTGGCCCGCGCCGGGCGCACCGCTGCCGGTGCTTCCAGGCACCGCCGCGCCGGAGGCCAGCGTCGCGCTGCCGCCGCGCCTGCAGTCCGCGCGCCTGCAGATCCGTGCCCCGGCGTACACCGGACAGGCCGCTCGCACGCAGACCGCGCTGGATGCCAAGGTGGTGCAGGGCAGCGCGCTGGACTGGTCGTTGCGCTTCACCGCACAGCCCAGCAAGGCGGCCCTGCAACTGCACGACGGCACCCGCATCGCGCTGCGCCGCGACGGCGAAGCGTGGGTGGCGCAGTGGAACGCCAGTCGCCCGACCCTGTACCGCATCGTCACCGAGCCCGCGTTGAGCGCCCCGCGCCTGTACCGCTTGGACGTGGTACCTGACCGGCCGCCGAGCGTGCGCGTCATCGCACCGGACCGCACCCTGGTGCTGGCCGCGCCCGGCCAGCGCCAGTGGACCCTGCAGTTCGAAGCCAGCGACGACTTCGGCGTGGCCGCCAGTGCCGAGCTGGCGCTGACGCTTGCCCAGGGCAGCGGCGAGAACATCACCTTCCGCGAGCAGCGCATCGCGCTGACCGGCACCGGCCCGGCCACGCAGCGCCGTTTCGCGCGCACGCTGGATCTGGCGGCGCTGGGCGCCGGTCCGGGCAACGATGTGATCGCGCAGCTGCACGTGCGCGACAACCACACCCCCACGCCGCAGGCCGCACAGAGCACCAGCCTGATCCTGCGCCTGCCCAGCGAAGAACAGGTGCTGGGCGCCGACCTGGAAGGCATGGTCAAGAAGACCCTGCCGGCGTACTTCCGCAGCCAACGCCAGATCATCATCGACGCCGAAGCGCTGATCAAACAGCGCGCAACGCTGTCGGCAGAGGAGTTCGTGAAGCGCAGCGATGCCATCGGCGTGGATCAGCGCATCCTGCGCCTGCGCTATGGCCAGTTCCTCGGCGAGGAGAGCGAAGGCGCACCCAAGGCACCGCCAACCAGCGACAGCCTGCCGACCAGCGATACGCCCGCCGCCGACCACGATGACGATCACGCGCACGCGCCCGCCACCGCGCAGGACAGCCACGACGATCACGACCATGGCGCTGCGAAAGCCGACGCCGCACCCGTGTTCGGCGCGGCCACCGACGTGCTCTCCGAGTACGGGCACACCCACGACCACGCCGAGGCGGCCACGCTGCTGGACCCGGAAACCCGCGCGATCCTGAAGGCTGCGCTGGACCAGATGTGGTCGTCGGAAGGCGAGCTGCGCCAGGGGCGTCCCGAGCGCGCCCTGCCGTTCGCCAACAAGGCGCTGGAGTTCATCAAGAAAGTGCAGCAGGCCGAGCGCATCTACCTGGCGCGGGTCGGCCCCGAGTTGCCGCCCATCGATGAGGGGCGCCGCATGGGCGGCGAACGCATCGACCTGGGCAGCCGCACCCTGACGATCAGCCCGGTCGCCGCACCGGACCCGGCCATCGTCGCGGTCTGGCAGCAGCTGGCCGACACCCGCAACGCGCCGGACCTGGACGTGCTCAGCCAATGGCTGGGCCGCAACGAACGGCGCCTGGCCGATCCTTTGAGCCTAGCGGCCGCCATCGAAGAACTGCGCATCCAGCCCGACTGCATCGCCTGCCGCGGCACCCTGCGCGCGCAGCTGTGGCGCGCCCTGCTGCGGCCACTGCCGCAGGTGGAGCGCAGGGCCGCACCGGACCCGATGGCGCAGCGGTACCTGGACGCGCTGGAGGCCACGCGATGAGCACCGCACTGTGGGTCGCCATCGCACTGGCCATCATCTTCATCGTGGGCACGCTGCGCCTCGTAGCACCGGGTTCTGACGGGCCGCGCCAACTTGTAGCGCCGGGCTCTGCCCGGCCGCTCCACCGCACAGCGCTGATAGCGCTGCAGGCACTCGCAGCACTGCTCCTGTACTTCACGCTGCTGCCGCCACAGCGCAGCGTGGAGGCCGGCCAGCTCACCGTGTTGACCGGCAACGCCGCACTCGCTGGAAATACCGCCGCAGACACCACGCTGATCGCCCTGCCCGAAGCTTCCGCACCGGCAGGCGCCACCCGCGCCCCGGACCTCGCCACCGCCCTGCGCCAGCACCCCGGCAGCACCGCCCTGATGCTGGTCGGCGATGGCCTGGCCGCGCGCGACCGCGATACCGCCCTGCCCGCGCGCACCACGCTGCAGGCCGCGCCTGCACCCACCGGCTGGGTGGCACTGCAGCCACCGGCTACCACCGCGCCGGGCGCCTTGTTTGTCGTCAGTGCCCGCGCCAACGGCGTCGCCAACGCACGCGCCGAGCTGCTCGACCCCGCCGGCGTGGTGATCGACCGCGCCCCGCTCGATGCGCAGGGACGGGTGCGCCTGCAAGGCACTGCGCGCGCCGCCGGCCGCAGCGAGTTCACCCTGCGCCTGCTCGACGCCCAGCAGCACGCCGTGGACACCGTTCCGGTCCCGCTGCAGACCCTTGCCGCCCCGGCACCGCGCCTGCTTGTCATCGCCGGCGCACCCGGTCCGGAGCTGAAGTACCTGCGACGCTGGGCCACCGACACCGGGCTGGAAGTACAGGCGCAGTCCAGCGCCGGCGGCGGCGTCATGCTCGGCGACACCCCGGTAGCCCTCACCGCCGCACGCCTGGCCGCCACCGATGTACTGGTACTCGACGAACGCAGCCTGGCCGCGCTCGGCGCGGCGCAGCGCAGCGTGGTGGCGCAGGCATTGCGTGCCGGGCTCGGCGTGGTGGTCCGCACTACGGGACCGCTCAACGACACCACCCGCCAGGCGCTGCGCAGCTGGGGACTGCCGGCCAGCGGCGGCACCCGCGCCGTACCGCTGGTGTTGGCCGCCGACCCGGAGGCCGCGCTGCTGCAGGCCCGTCGCGGCCCGCAGCGCCCGGCCAGCGAACGCACCGCCTACACCGACGACGCCGACACCGCCTCGCACGGCGCGGCACCGCCGGCCCTGGAACGATTCGAGGTGAACCTGCCCGGCAGCGACGCGCTGCTGCACGATGCCAAGGGCGCAGCCATTGGCGGCTGGCGCAGCGTCGGTCGCGGCCGCATCGCCCTGCTGCCGGTGACCGACAGCTACCGGCTGGTGCTGTCAGGCCGCGACGACCGCCACGCCGAACTGTGGTCCGGCGTGCTCGCCCAGGTGGCCCGCGCGTTGCCCCGCGCACCGGCGATACGCCTGCCCACCACGCCGTGGTCCGGTGAGCGCGTGACCCTGTGCGACGTACCCGATACCACCCGGGTCCGTGACCCCGCGGGCCACAGCGTTGCCCTGCGGGTCGACCCCGCCACCGGCACCCAGCGCTGCGCCGGTTACTGGCCGCAGCAGCCGGGCTGGCACCAGCTGCAGCACGGCGACACCGCGCAGTCCTTCTACGTATTCGATCCCGCCTCGGCCCAGCCACTGCACCGCCAACAGCTGCGCGACGCCACGGCACAGCGCCTGATCGAAACCCGCAGCAGCGTCGCAACTGCGTCGGACAAGACACCTGGCCCGCGCTGGCCTTGGCTGCTCGCCTTCATCGCGGCAGCCGGGCTGCTGTGGTGGCTGGAACGGCGGCGGGGGACCGCGTAGAGACACGCCACGCGCTTTACGCGACGATCAATCCCCCACCGCCGCGCCGCATCCCTGCTCCGCCGCACACACCTGCAACGCCCTTCGCTGCTGGTCCGCATCCAGACCCGGCGGTGGGCGCGCAACAGCGGACTGGATCTGGTCCGGCGCGCGGGTCAGCGTGTGCAGGCCCTTGGCGGTCTGGGCGATGCCGTAGTTGATGCCCATCATCAGGTAGCCGCCACGCATGCCCACTTCCTGCAGCGACGGCGGCTCACTCCAGGCGCGGTTGAACGCGTTGGGCGCAGGCTCCACCGGATTCCTGAAGCGATACAGGTCCACCGGCACCTCTTCGTCCGGCTTGAGCGCACGGACTTCGCCGAGCGTGGTGACCTGTTTGTCGGTGCCTTGAGCCGGTTCCGCGCCGCCCTCCTGCCCTTGCGCCGCGCTCACCAGCAGCGCGCCCGCCAGCAGCGTGGCTCCCCGCAGTCCCTTGCCGTGTGCCATGCGTCCTGTCCTGTGAGCAGCATCGTGGGCGGAGCATACGCAGCACCTCCTTCAGATTTCGTTGGGCACTGAACCGTTCACCGGTTCGCACCGCCGTGTCTCAGTCATTGAGACCGCTTTGTGTTTCCATGGCGTCCTTTGCAGACCGTTGTTTCCCATGGCTTACGAACTCGCCAAGCGCACCGAGGACGCCGAACGGCGCCTTGCGACCACCGACGGGCTGCCCTCGCGCAACGGCGCGCTGCTCACCGAGCGGCTGCAACGGCGCTACTCCGACCGCATCACCGGCAGCTTCACGATTCCCGGCCGCGAGGGCCGCTACGCCCCGATTCCGGCCGATGTGCCGGCGGCGCTGACCGCCGCCTTGAAGGCGCGTGGCATCGAACAGCTGTACAGCCACCAGGCCGAAGCCTGGGATGCCACCCAGCGCGGCGAGCACGTGGCCATCGTCACCCCCACCGCCAGCGGCAAGTCGCTGTGCTACACCCTGCCGGTGGTCAGTGCCGCCATGCAGGGCAAGGCCAAGGCGCTGTACCTGTTCCCGACCAAGGCACTGGCCCAGGACCAGGTGGCCGAGCTGCTGGAGCTCAACCGCGCCGGCGACCTCGGGGTGAAGGCCTTCACCTTCGACGGCGACACCCCCGGCGACGCCCGCCAGGCGATCCGTTTGCACGGCGACATCGTGGTCTCCAACCCGGACATGCTGCACCAGGCGATCCTGCCGCATCACACCAAGTGGGCGCAGTTCTTCGAGAACCTGCGCTACGTGGTGATCGATGAAGTGCACACCTACCGCGGGGTGTTCGGCAGCCATGTCACCAACGTGCTGCGCCGGCTCAAGCGGATCTGCGCGTTCTACGGCGTGGAACCGCAGTTCATCCTGTGCTCGGCCACCATCGGCAACCCGCAGGCGCATGCCGAAGCGCTGATCGAAGCACCGGTGACCGCCGTCACCGAATCCGGCGCGCCGACCGGGCCCAAGCACGTGCTGCTGTGGAACCCGCCGGTGGTGAACGCCGACCTGGGCCTGCGTGCCTCGGCACGCTCGCAGAGCAACCGCATCGCGCGCATTGCGATCAAGTCCGGGCTGAAGACGCTGATCTTCGCGCAAAGCCGCCTGATGGTCGAAGTGCTCACCAAATACCTGAAGGACATTTTCGACCACGACCCGCGCAAGCCGGTGCGGATCCGCGCCTACCGCGGCGGCTACCTGCCCACCGAGCGACGCGAAACCGAACGCGCCATGCGCGCCGGCAGCATCGACGGCATCGTCAGCACCTCGGCGCTGGAACTGGGCGTGGATATCGGCAGCCTGGACGTGGTGGTGCTCAACGGCTACCCCGGCAGCGTGGCCGCCACCTGGCAGCGCTTCGGCCGGGCCGGCCGACGCCAGCAGCCCGCACTGGGCGTGCTGGTAGCCAGCTCGCAGCCGCTGGACCAGTACGTGGTGCGGCACCCGGACTTCTTCGCCGACGCCTCGCCGGAACACGCACGCATTGCGCCGGACCAGCCGCTGATCCTGTTCGACCACATCCGCTGTGCCGCGTTTGAACTGCCGTTCCTGGCCGGCGATCCGTTCGGCCCGATCGACCCGCTGGTGTTCCTCGAAGCCCTGGCCGAAACCGAAGTGGTGCACCGCGAAGGCGACCGCTGGGAGTGGATCGCCGACAGCTACCCGGCCAACGCGGTGAGCCTGCGTTCGGTGGCCGACGGCAACTTCGTGGTGGTGGACCGCAGCGACGGCAAGCAGCAGATCATCGCCGAGGTGGACTACTCCGCCGCCGCGCTCACGTTGTATGAAGGCGCCATCCACATGGTGCAGTCCACGCCCTACCAGGTGGAGCGGCTGGACTGGGAAGGCCGCAAGGCCTATGTCACCCGCACCCACGTGGACTACTACACCGACAGCATCGACTTCACCAAGCTCAAGGTGCTGGACCGCTTCGACGGCTGCGTGGCCGGGCGCGGCGACGCGCACCATGGCGAAGTGCACGTGGTGCGGCGCGTGGCCGGCTACAAGAAGATCCGCTATTACACCCACGAAAACATCGGCTACGGGCCCGTCAACCTGCCCGACCAGGAGCTGCATACCACGGCGGTGTGGTGGCAGTTGCCGCAGGGCCTGCTGCTGACCGCGTTCGATTCCAAACAGGAAGCGCTGGACGGTTTCCTCGGCGCGGCCTATGCGCTGCACATCGTCGCCACCGTGGCGGTGATGGCCGACGCGCGCGACCTGCAGAAGGCGGTGGGCAATGGTGACGGCGCCTGGTTCGCGGTGGCCGACCAGAGCGGGCGTGGGCAGCTGCGCGGCGCCGAGTTCGACGCCAGCGCGATCGAGCTGCAGCAGCAGTTCGTGCCCACCGTGTACCTGTACGACAACTTCCCCGGCGGCGTGGGCCTGAGCGAACCGCTGTGGCTGCGCCAGGCTGAACTGCTGCAGCGCGCGCAGGAACTGGTGCAGCGCTGCGACTGCAAGGCCGGTTGCCCGGCCTGCGTGGGCCCGGTGCTGGCCGGCCAGGAGGAAGACGCCACCACCCCCAAGGCGCTGGCGCTGAAGGTGCTGGCGCTGTTCGACGAACACGCGCTGCCGAGCGCCGCCGAGCGCGAACGGATCGACGCCGACGTGGTGCCGTTTTGAGCCTGAGCCTGGACAAACTGCGGCTGCTGCGCCGGCAGGCGGGTGATGCCACGCCACGCCCGGCGGCCGACAGCGTTGCGCCCTTGGCACAGGGGACGGGCCATGCCGCCGTGCCTGAAGCGCCGCAGCCAAGGGTGCCCGCAGCGGCCAACGATGCCCACGCACGACGGGCGGCACCGGACTCGGTGTTCGCCTGGGTCGAGAAGGAAATCCAGCACAAACCGACCGGGGAGCGGGCGCCTGCTGCGCCGCCCGCGGTAGCGCTGCGCACCCCCGAGGTGGGTGGCCTGCATCGCCTGCTGGGCCTGCGCGATCGGGGCGCAGCCGCAACGCGACCGCGTGCAGACGCGCAGGACCGCCATGTGCCCGGCGAGGAAATCGCGCCGGGCCTGTTCCTGATTGAATCGTTCCTGCCCCGCGCCATTCCCACCCAGCCGCTGTCGCTGGCCTTCGCCAAACGCGACGGCGAACAGGTGCAGCCGCAGGACCTGTTGTTCTTCGACACCGAGACCACCGGGCTGGCCGGCGGTACCGGCACCCGTGCCTTCATGATCGGCGCGGCCGACTGGCATCGCGACGCCGCGCGCGGCGAGGGCCTGCGCATCCGCCAGCTGCTCATGACCACCATGGCCGCCGAAACAGCGATGCTGCGCGAGTTCGCCGGTTGGCTGCAGCCCACCACCGTGTTTTCCAGCTACAACGGCCGCTGCTACGACGCGCCGCTGCTGAAGACCCGCTACCGCCTGGCCCGCCAGCGCTGCCCGATCACCCCGCTCGACCATGTGGACCTGCTGTTCCCGACCCGCCGCCGTTACCGGGGCACCTGGGAGAACTGTCGCCTCGCCACCATCGAACGCCAGCTGCTGCAGGTGATCCGCGAAGACGACCTGCCCGGGTCCGAAGCCCCCGCTGCGTGGCTGAACTACCTGCGCGGCGGCAGCGCGGTGAACCTGCGCCGGGTGGCCGAACACAACCACCAGGACGTTGTGACCCTGTCGTTGCTGATGCTGCGGCTGGTGGCCGAAGAGCAGCGCGAGCGGGAAACGCTGGAACTGTCAGCGTCCCAGCCCTAGGGCTGGCAGCGTATTCATCTTGTTGACGCGCCGTGCAGCCAAGCCAGTGCAAGCTGGCGCCACATCCCTTCCAAGGAGTACGCCGTGCGCCTGCCCATGTTGCTGTTGATCAGCTGTGCCCTGCCGCTCTCGGCGTGCAGCAGCCCGCCGCCGAAGAACACCGAAGAGCCGCCGCAGGCGGTGGTGGATCCGATCCCGACCGGCATGGGGAATGGCACGAAGTGCAATCCCGAGGCATTGAAGGGATTGGAAGGCCAGGTTGCTTCGCAGGCGCTGGTGGACAAGACCGTCACGGCCGCCGGTGCCAAGCATGCCCGCGTGGTGAAGCCGGGCATGGCGGTGACCATGGATTTCCGCGAAGACCGCCTGACCATCCAGGTGGACGAGAACAACAAGATCACCAGCATCGGGTGCAATTGATCCCGTGGAGCCACGCGGGGCGTGGCTCTACCCCCCTGCCGGGCTAGTTCACCCGCTGTGCGGTGCCGTTGGCCAGCGCCTGGTCGATGGCCGAGCGCACATCGCGTGCGACCTTGGCCGAGGCCACGCTCTGGCGTTGCGCCAATGCTTCCTGCTGGCGTGCCAGACCCTGCTGCTGACGGGCCAGTTCGGCCTGCTGCCGGGCCGCCTGTTCGGTCTGCTGCTGCCGGTCCTGGTCGGTGCGCGCCTGGACCGCCTTCTCGCGGGCCCGGTCGGAGGCGCGGCGTGCCGCCAGTGCACGGGTAGCGTCACTGCTGCCCTGGTGCGCGGCCTGGTTGGCGATTTCCGCCGCATCCATCTGCATGGCCTCACGGCTGGCGTTCAGCGCCTCGCGGCTGGCCTGCAGCGAGAGGGCGGCCATGCGCTCGCCCAGGCGACCCTGTTGTTCGCCCAACCGCCCCTGCTGCTCGCCGAGCGCGCCCTGTGCGCGGCCCAGGTCGGCGATTTCCTTCTGCGACTGGCTGAGCGAGCGGATCAGCGCCGGGTCACGGATCACATAGCGGTCAGTGCCACGGCGCACCCAGAGCACCGGCTCGCCACTCGGCGCGTCGCGCTGCGACTGCGTGAGGTCGGCCATCGAGGCGTCGACGAAGTTGTCCTTGCCCATGCGCAGCACGTACGCCTGTGATGGCGGGTGCGACAGGTCCAACCGGCCCTGCGTGATCAGGGTGGTGCTGGAATCACCGCTGTTGATGTGCATGCGGCTGGCGTGGTCCGGATGCGGCGGCGCCGGTGGGGCGGCGGGCGCGCGCGGTGCAGCGGGCGCCTCGGGCGCGGCCGGCGCGGCAGGCATCGCGGGCGCACGGGGCGCAGCGGCCGGGCGCGGCGCGGGGGCCGGCTTCGGCGCGGCCGCGGCCGGCGGCGCAGGCGGTGCGGCGGGGACCGCCGGTGCAGCCGGAACTGCAGGTGCGGCCAACGCAGGCGGTGCCGGCGGCGGCGGCGGAACCGCAGCCACCAGGCGCAGCGGCGCTACGCCGACCAGCACGAACAGCGCGGTCACGCCCACCGACACCACGCGCGGCAACGAACCGGTCTGCTGCAGGGTGAGCAGGCGACGCTTGAGGCTGCGGAAGTTCGGCGAGGCGCTGGCCACGCCGACCGCCGGGCGCGGGGCCACGCCCAGCTGCACCAGCAGGCGGCCGTAGTCGTGGCGGCAGTGTCCGTGGCCTGCAACCACGGCGCTGTCGCAGGCTTCTTCGCGGGCCAGCGCGTATTCGCGCGCGGCCAGGTGCACCAGCGGGTGGAAGAACAGCAGGTGCTGGGCCAGCGAAGGCAGCAGGCCCCACCACAGGTCGCGGCGTTGCAGGTGCACCAGTTCGTGGGTCAGCGCCATGTCCAGGTCGTCGGCGGCCATCGCCGGCAGCTCGCGCGCAGGCAGCAGCAGCACCGGGTTCCACGGACCGATCAGCTGCGGCGAGGTGATCTGCGCGGAGATCTTCAGTTGCGGCGCGCGGGCCAGGCCGTGCGCTTCGGCAGCCAGCTGCAGCGCCTGCTGCAGGCCCGCGTCGGTGCAGGGGGCGGCGCTGCGCACCAGTGCGCGGCTCTGGCGGTAAGCGCGCAGGCTGTGCAGCAGCATCACCAGCACGCCGGCGGCCCACAGCGCGAACAGCGCGGTCTGCCAGCTGGGCACGGGCGACGTCGCGGCGACGAAGGGCGCAGGGTCGGTCGCCACTGCGGCACCATTCAACTCAAGTTGCACGGGCAGCAGCGGTGCTTCGACCCGCGTTGCCGTTTCGATACCGGGCGCCGGCAGCACCGCCAGTTCCAGCGGGCTGCTCCACACCAAGCCAAGCACAGCCTGCACGGCCACCAGCCACCACAACCGGCAACGGGTGGCGGCCGGCAGACGCGGCAGCAGGCGGCACACGCCCCACACCAACGCCACCAGCACCGCGCTCTGCACGCTGGTCCAGGCCAGGCGGGTCAGCAGTTCCATCATCTGGGTCTCCATGGCTCAGCCCTCCCGCTTGCGCGACTGGAGCTGGGCGACCAGCGCTTCGAGTTCGGCCAGCTCGGTATCGCTGACCTCGGCCTTGTGCGACATGAAGGCCACGAAGGGGGAGACCGAACCCTGCAGGGTCTTCTCCACGAAGCTGGCGACCGCGCCCTGGACCACGCTGTCCTGTTCGCCGGTCGCCGAGTAGCGGTACACGCCCTCGACCTGCTGGCGCTGCAGGTAGGCCTTGCCGCGCAGGCGTTCCATCATGGTCAGCACGGTCGAGCGGGCCAGGCCGCGCTCCTCGCCGAAGCCGGCCGCCACCTCGCCCACGCTGGCGCTGTTCTGTTCTGCTACGTACTGCAGCAGGGCCAGTTCCTGGTCCCCGATGGTCTTGCCGCGCATGACACTCTCCGATGACTACATGTGTCGTCACCGTGCCAGTGACTACAGTTGTCGTCAAGCGTCGGAGGCTGGGAGCCGACGAACGGTATGGGACCGCCTGGGTCGGCCAACGGCCGACGCTACCCGTCCTCCGGCATTGCGCGCAGGGCCATGCATCCCGATGTCGCCCGTAGTGCCGGCCGCCGGCCGGCTACACGCATCGCCTGAATAGTCCGAGTAGTGCCGGCCGCCGGCCGGCTCCACGGATTGCCGGGCATCGTGCGGAGCCGGCCGGCGGCCGGCACTACCGGAATGCGGCACGAGGTTTACCCGTGCGGGCCCCCCATGACGGGAAGAATCACACCGCTGATGTAACTCGCCGTCACTGGCGAGGCCAGGAACACGTACGCCGGCGACAACTCTTCCGGCTGCGCGGCACGGCCCATGTCGCTGTTCTTGCCGAACTCCGCCACGTCAGGCGCCTGCTTGTCGGCCGGGTTGAGTGGGGTCCATACCGGACCCGGGGCAACCGCGTTGACGCGGATGCCGCGCGGCAGCAGCTGGCTGGCCAGCGCCTTGGTGAAGGCGTGGATGGCGCCCTTGGTCGACGAATAGTCGATCAACGCCTTGCTGCCGAACAACCCGGTTTCCGACCCGGTGTTGATGATGCAGTCGCCCTCCTCCAGGTGCGGCAGCACCGCGCGGGCCATCTGGATGTAGCCCCCGATGTTGGTCTGCAGCGTCTCCTGCAGGTGCGCGTCTTCCAGGTCTTCCAGCCGTTCGCAGTGCAGCTGGAAGGCAGCGTTGTTGACCAGGATGTCGATGCCGCCGAACGCCTTGGCCACCTGCTTGACCGCCCGGTTGCAGAACTTCGGATCGCGCACGTCACCCGCGATCACCAGGCAGCGCGTACCTTCGGCTTCCACATGCTGGCGGGTGACCTCCGCGTCTTCCTTCTCATCCAGGTGCAGCACCGCCACGTCGGCGCCTTCGCGTGCGAACAGCACGGCGACGGCGCGGCCGATGCCGGAGTCGCCGCCGGTGATAATGGCGCGCCTGCCCTGCAGCTTGCCGCTGCCGACGTAGTCGGGCGCGAGGAATCGTGGGGCGAGATCGAGCGCGTGCTCGTTGCCGGGCTTGGCGATGTTCTGGGCCGGCATGGTTTCAGGCTGTTTGCGGCTGCCCGCTTGGGTGGCTTTCTTCGCCGTTTTTTTTGTCGCCTTTTTGGCAGCGCGCGCGTCCTTGGCCTTTTCCTGGTCCTGCAGCCGCCGCTGGCGGGCCGCCACACGCGCCGCGCGCGGATCGGCGGCGGCCGCCTTGCGGGTGGCGGTCTTTACCACCGGGGTGCGCTCGCGGGCCGGTTTGGCGTCGGTGGCGATGGGCTTGGAGGCAGCGCGTTTACGGGTCTTCTTGGCGGTGGCCATGGTCAACTCCTTCGGATCAGTGCCACTGCAGTGTGGCCACGGCGCCTTTCGCATCTGGTGAATGGCATGTCGCCATGCCGTGACCGGCTTCATCCGCCGCATACGCCTGCGGCGGCATCGTGGAGGCCAGAATCCCGCTGGAGCCCTCCCATGTTGCGTCCCCTGTTTGCCGTTGCCGCACTTACCGCCCTGACCGCCTGCAGCAGCACGCCGATGGCGCAGGTCCAGCCGATCGATGGCGTCATCTCCGGCCAGTGTCATATCGACAAGGTGCGCGGCGCGGTGGGGTTGGCCGCCTCGGCCGCCACCGTGGAGCGCGCCCGCGTGGACAGCGACAGCCTGGAGGTGGTGGTGGTGCGCGGTCAGCGCATGGAAAGTGGGGCGACCGCCAGTGGCGCTGCCAATACGACGCCGGCCGGTGCGGAAAGTGGCGGTGAGCGGCTGACCATTGAGACCGGGCGGACCAACAACATCACGGCGATATTCTGCGGTTGATGTTTGCACCAGCAGGCCGTTGCCTCGGCGCGCGGCCTGCGCAGACACGCATGGCGTGTCCCTACGCGGGTTTGGTGTTTTTCGCGGGTTTTGCTTTCTTCACTGCTTTTCGGGCGGTGCGGAGGAAGCGCAGGGTGGCCTGTTCCCACTGGCGCTCGCCCCGCAGGCCGGCCAGCTTCACCAGGGCGCCGTCGCGCCAGCCGTCGAACACGCTGGGGTCGATGTAGGCCTTGCGGCACACCGCCGGGGTGTTGCCCAGGCGGGCCGCCACTTCGCACACCACCTGCTTCTGCAGCGCGGCCAGCGCGCGTTCGCTGGGCGCTTCGGGTAGCGCGGTCGCGGCGAACTGGCGCAGTGCGGCCATGGTGCCGCCCCAGGTGCGGAAGTCCTTGGCGCTGAAATCCGCGCCCATCGCATCGCGCAGGTAGGCGTTGACCTGGCCGGAGTCCACCGGCTGCACGGTGCCGTCGTCGTCGCGGTACTGGAACAGCGCCTGCCCCGGCAGCTGCTGGCAGCCCTTGATCAGCTTCGCCAGCTGCGTGTCGTCGATCTCCACCTCCTGCTGCTGGCCGGACTTGCCGCGGAAGCGCATGCGCGCGCGACCACCCTTGACCATCTCCAGGTGGCGGTTGCGCAGCGTGGTCAGCCCGTAGGAGCGGTTGTCGCGCGCGTACTCGGGGTTGCCGACCCGCACCAGGGTTTCGGCCAGCAGCGCGACCACGATGGCCAGCACCTTGTCCTGCGGGTAGCCCGGCAGCTTGAGGTCGCGGCGCAGGCGCCGGCGCAGGGTCGGCAGCGCCTGGCCGAAGGCGATCACCCGGTCGAACTTGCCGTCGCCGCGCACCCGCGCCCAGTCCGGGTGGTAGCGGTACTGCTTGCGGCGGCGCGCGTCGCGGCCGGTGGCCTGCAGGTGGCCGTTGGCCGAGGCGCAGATCCACACCTCGGTGTAGGCCGGCGGAATCGCCAGCGCCCGGATCCGCGCCAGTGTGGCGGCATCGCGTACCGCATGGCCATCCGCATCGCGGTAACTGAAGCCCTTGCCCGCCTTGCGCCGGGCGATGCCGGGCTGCTCGTCGCTGACGTAACGCAGGCCGGCGTCGCGGGCGGCGGCGGCTTCGGGGGTAGCAAGGCGTGCGGGCATGGTGGCAATGGCAGGGATGGGCCTGCAGTGTGGTCGGCACTGGTGCGGCGCCGCGTCAATAACGCAACACAAACACCTCACACCCTTCTTGACGATATGCTCACCGCCTTACTGGTTATCCCTTCAGGAGTCTCGATGTCGTCCTTGTCGTCCCGCGCGCTGTCCTCCATCGGTCCCAGGCTGCTGGGTGCCGTCCTGCTCCCCACCGTGCTGCTGCTGGGTGCCTGCAAGGCGCCGCCCATGGACGAACAGGACGCCGCCGGCGCGCACGCACAGAAGGCCGCCGAAGAAGCGGCGGCTCCCGCTGATGCCACCGCCGGCAAGGCCACCGAAGCACCGCCGGTCGGCAACTGCGACGCCGAACAGGTGCAGAGCCTGGTCGGCCAGGCCTACACCGACGAACTCGGTGGACAGGCGCAGCAGGATGCCGGCGCCAAGGAGCTGCGCGTGCTCAAGCCGACCGACATGACCACCATGGAATTCGTCGGCGAACGCCTGAACATCGAAGTCGACGAAAAGGGCGTGGTCAGCGGCGTGCGCTGCGGCTGAATTGGCGGGTTTTCAACGGGTTTGGTTGCACCCGCAACCGTGTATTGCGGCGTTGCAACAACTGTGATCTAGTCGACGCATCCGGTGCCTCCCCATGCGCTCAACGGAGTGAGCGGGGACGAGTGTCGCCGCTCACCCGACTTTGAGGCAGAGATGGCCCCCCGCAACCGCCAAGGGCTTTACGACCCGCAAGACGAACGCGACGCCTGTGGTTTCGGCATGGTCGCGCAACTGGACGACCAGCCGTCACGGCTGCTGGTCGACACCGCCATCGCCGCGCTCTCGCGCATGACCCATCGCGGTGGCGTCGCGGCCGACGGCATCACCGGTGACGGTTGCGGCCTGCTGCTGCGTCGCCCGGACGCCTTCCTGAAAGCACTGGCTGCCGAAGCCGGCATCACCCTCGGCACGCACCATGCCGCCGGCGTGGTGTTCCTGCCGCACGACGCCAGCGCCGCCCAGGCCTGCCGCGCCACCCTGGAACAGGAACTGCGCGACGCCGGCTGCCAGCCGCTCGGCTGGCGCGTGGTGCCGACCGACCCGACTGTGTGCGGCCAACTCGCACGCGACACCCTGCCGCAGATCGAACAGCTGTTCGTCGACGCCGGTCCCGGCCAGGACGAAGCGGCCTTCACCCTCGCCCTGTTCCTGGCCCGCCGCCGCAGCGAACAACAGCTGCGCGAACACGCCGACTACTACGTCACCACGCTCAGCCCGACCTCGATCAGCTACAAGGGCATGGTGCTGCCGGACAAGCTTAGCCGGTTCTACCCGGACCTGCAGCGCAGCGACCTGGCCTCCAGCGCGATCGTGTTCCACCAGCGCTTCTCCACCAACACCCTGCCGCGCTGGCCGCTGGCGCACCCGTTCCGCATGCTCGCCCACAACGGCGAGATCAACACCATCGAAGGCAACCGTCGCTGGGCGCAGGCGCGCAGCAAGGTGTGGAAGACGCCGCGCTTCGACATCGCGCAGTTCGACCCGGTGATCTCCATGCACGGCTCGGATTCGCAGAGCCTGGACAACATGCTGGAGCTGATGGTCAGCGCCGGCATGGACCTGATCCAGGCGCTGCGCATCCTGGTGCCGCCGGCAACGCAGTCGCTGGAGTTCAAGGACGCCGACCTGGCCGCGTTCTACGAGTTCTACGGACTCAACAGCGAGCCGTGGGACGGCCCGGCCGGCATCGTCGCCTGCGACGGCCGTTATGCCGCCTGCACCCTGGACCGCAACGGGCTGCGCCCGGCGCGCTGGATGCTCACCTCCGATCGCCACTTCCTGGTCGCCTCCGAAGCGGGCGTGTGGGAAGTGCCGGCCGAACGCGTGGTGCGCAAGGGCAAGCTCGGCCCGGGCGAGATGATGGCCATCGACCTCAAGCGTGGCGACCTGCTCGACTCGGACGCCATCGACCGTATCAACCGTGGCCGCGCGCCGTACAAGCAGTGGTTGCAGCAGGGCGTGACCTACCTGCAGACCGAGCTGATCGACCCCTCGCTGGTCGAAGAGCCGTTCGACGAACGCACCCTGCGCAGTTACCACAAGCTGTTCCAGCTCAGCACCGAGGAGGTGGAGCAGATCCTGCGACCGCTGGCCGAGACCGAGCAGGAAGCCACCGGCTCGATGGGCGACGACACCCCGATGGCGGTGCTCAGCCAGCACAGCCGCCCGCTCTACGACTACTTCCGCCAAGCCTTCGCGCAGGTCACCAACCCGCCGATCGACCCGCTGCGGGAAGACTGCGTGATGTCGCTCACCACCCAGCTCGGCAAGGAGACCAACATCTTCCATGCCGGCGCCGAGACGGTGAACCACGTCATCCTCAACTCGCCGGTGCTCAGCCAGCGCAAACTGCGCCAGCTGATCAAGATGCCGCAGTACGTGGACCGCAACCGCCTGATCGACCTGTCCTACAGCCTCGACGAAGGGCTCAAGGCCGGCATCGAGCGGATCTGCGCCGAAGCCGAGGCCGCCGCCCGCGAAGGCATCGTCATGCTGCTGCTCAGCGACCGCTACCCGGTGGCCGACCGGCCGATGGTGCATGCGCTGCTGGCCACCAGCGCGGTGCACCACCACCTCTCCAACGCCGGCCTGCGCTGCGAGGTGAACCTGATCCTGGAAACCGGCACCGCGCGCGACCCGCATCACATGGCCTGCCTGCTGGGCTTCGGTGCCACCGCGGTCTATCCGTACCTGGCCTACCAGACCCTGTTCGACCTCGGCCGGCGCGGCATCCTGCAGCTGAAGAAGGGCGGCGAGCAGTCGCAGATCGGCCGCAGCTACCGCAAGGGCATCTACAAGGGCCTGTCCAAGATCATCTCGAAGATGGGCATCTGCACCGTGGCGAGCTATCGCGGCGCGCAGCTGTTCGAGATCGTCGGCCTGGACGATGAGGTGGTGGACCTGTGCTTCCCGGAAACGCCATCGCGCGTGGCCGGCGTGGGCTTCGCCCGCCTGGACGACGAAGCGCGCGAGCTCACCGTGCGCGCCTGGAACGACCTGCTGCGCCCGGACGTGGGCGGCGTGCTCAAGTACGTGCACGGCGGCGAGTACCACATGTACAACCCGGACGTGGTCATGACCCTGCAGCGCGCCGCGCGCAGTGGCGATGCCGCCGACTGGCAGCGCTACTGCGAGGCCGTGCACGGTCGCCCGGTGTCGGCGCTGCGCGACCTGCTGCAGCTCAAGGCCGCGCCCACGCCGACGCCGCTGAGTGAAGTGGCGCCGGCCGAAGACCTGTTCCGCCGCTTCGACACCGCCGCGATCAGCCTGGGCGCGCTCTCGCCCGAAGCGCACGAAGCGCTGGCCATCGCCATGAACAAGCTCGGCGGGCGCAGCAACTCCGGCGAAGGCGGCGAAGACCCGGTGCGCTATGGCACGAACAAGCGCAGCAAGATCAAGCAGGTTGCCTCGGGCCGCTTCGGCGTCACCGCCGAATACCTGGTCAATGCCGAAGTGCTGCAGATCAAGGTCGCCCAGGGCGCCAAGCCCGGCGAAGGCGGGCAGCTGCCCGGGCACAAGGTCAATGAACTGATCGCGCGGCTGCGTTACGCCAAGCCGGGCATCGGGTTGATCTCGCCGCCGCCGCACCACGACATCTATTCGATCGAAGACCTGGCCCAGCTGATCTACGACCTCAAGCAGGTCAACCCGGACGCGCTGGTGTCGGTGAAGCTGGTCTCGCATGCCGGCGTCGGCACCATTGCCGCCGGCGTGGTCAAGGCCGGCGCCGACCTGATCACCGTGTCCGGCCATGACGGCGGCACCGGTGCCAGCCCGGTCAGCTCGATCCGCTACGCGGGCGTGCCGTGGGAGCTGGGCGTGGCCGAGTCGCACCAGGCGCTGGTGGCCAACGACCTGCGCGGGCGCACCCTGCTGCAGACCGACGGCGGCCTGAAGACCGGCCTGGACGTGATCAAGGCGGCACTGCTGGGCGCGGACAGCTTCGGCTTCGGCACTGCGCCGATGATCGTGCTGGGCTGCAAGTACCTGCGCATCTGCCACCTCAACAACTGCGCCACCGGCGTGGCCACCCAGGACGAGCGCCTGCGCGCGCAGTACTTCACCGGCCTGCCCGAGCGCGTGGAGAACTTCTTCCGGCTGCTGGCCGAAGAAGTGCGCGGCTGGCTGTCCTACCTGGGCGTGCGCTCGCTGGACGAGATCGTCGGTCGCACCGACCTGCTGCAGCAGCTGGAGGTTGCGCCGCGCCCGGGCGTCAAGGTGGATCTGTCGCGCCTGCTCAACCCGGCGCAGTACGCCGGCAGCCACTGCGCCGCGCAGCGCCTGTACGAGTCGCCGGACAGCCTGGCCACGCAGATGGACGGCCTGCTGGCCCCGGCCATTGCCGGCAAGCTCGGCGGCGAACACCGTTTCCTGATCCACAACACCGACCGCTCCATCGGCACCCGCCTGTCCGGCGCCATCGCCCGCGCGCATGGCAACCAGGGCATGAGCGATGCGCCGTTGACCCTGCGCTTCCGTGGCACGGCCGGGCAGAGCTTCGGCGCGTTCAACGTCGGCGGCCTGCAGCTGGAAGTGGAAGGCGAAGCCAACGACTACGTGGGCAAGGGCATGGCCGGCGGTCGGCTGGTGGTACGCCCGCCGCGCGGTGCGCGTTTCGAGGCGCGCAACACCGCGATCATCGGCAACACCTGCCTGTACGGCGCCACCGGCGGCGAGCTGTTCGCCGCAGGCCGTGCCGGCGAACGCTTCGGTGTACGCAACTCCGGCGCGCTGGCGGTGATCGAAGGGGCCGGCGACCACTGCTGCGAGTACATGACCGACGGCATCGTGCTGGTGCTGGGCAAGGTCGGCTTGAACTTCGGTGCCGGTTTCACCGGGGGCCTGGCCTACGTGCTGGATATCGACCGGGACTTCGTGGACCGCTACAACCACGAGCTGATCGACATCCACCGCATTTCGGCCGAAGGTTTCGAGAACCACCGCCAACACCTGCACACCCTGATCAGCCGCCACCGCGAACTCACCGGCAGCATCTGGGCCCAGCAGATCCTCGACGAGTTCCGCGACTACGTCGGCAAGTTCTGGCTGGTCAAACCCAAGGCCGCCAGCATCGAATCGCTCACCGAATCGCTGCGCCGCGCCGCGTAGTGCCGGCCGCTGGCCGGCAACCCATCACGTAGTGCCGGCCGCTGGCCGGCAACCACCAGGAATCCAGAGCAAGCCATGAGCCGCAAGCAAGCCTTCCAGTTCCTCGACCTGCCCCGGACCATGCCGCAGCGCATCCCGGTGGAGCTGCGCACCTCCGGCGACTGGGGCGAGCTGTACGGCAAGTTCGGGAAGGAAGACGCCCAGTACCAGGCCGGACGCTGCCTGGACTGCGGCAACCCGTACTGCAGCTGGAAGTGCCCGGTGCACAACGCCATTCCGCAGTGGCTGCAGCTCGTGCAGGAAAACCGCATCCACGAAGCGGCCACCCTGTGCCATTCCACCAACCCGCTGCCGGAAGTGTGCGGCCGGGTGTGCCCGCAGGACCGTCTGTGCGAAGGCAGCTGCACGCTGGAAGAGTTCGGTGCGGTCACCATCGGCGCGGTGGAGAAGTACATCGTCGACACCGCGCTCGCCACCGGCTGGCGCCCGGACCTGGCGGCGGTGGAGAACACCGGCAAGCGCGTGGCGGTGATCGGTGCCGGCCCGGCCGGGCTGGCCTGTGCCGATCGCCTTGCGCATGCCGGCGTACAGGCGGTGGTGTACGACCGCTACGAACAGATCGGCGGCCTGCTGCAGTTCGGCATTCCCAGTTTCAAGCTGGACAAGTCGGTGATCAGCCGCCGCCGCAACGTGCTCGAAGGCATGGGCGTGCAGTTCCGGCTGGGCGTGGAGATCGGCCGCGACATCACCCTGGATACCCTGCTGGCCGACTACGACGCCGTGTTCGTCGGCACCGGCGCCTACCGCTACACCGACGGCGGGCTGCCCGGGCAGGACCTGAAGAACGTGCTGCCGGCACTGCCGTTCCTGGTGCAGAACAGCCGCATCGTCGGTGGCAGCGACGCGCACGGCCGGCCGATTGCCGGCTGGGAAGACACCCTCGCCCTGCCTAACCTGGAAGGCAAGCGCGTGGTGGTGCTGGGCGGCGGCGACACCGGCATGGACTGCGTGCGCAGCGCGGTACGGCTGGGTGCGGCACGGGTCACCTGTGCCTACCGCCGTGATGAAGCGAGCATGCCGGGCTCGGCGCGCGAAGTGGCCAATGCGCGCGAAGAAGGCGTGCGCTTCCTGTTCAACCGCCAGCCGTTGTCGATTGAAGCCGGTGCCGACGACGAAGCGATCGGCGTGACCGTGGTGGAAACGCATCTGGGCGAACCCGATGCACAGGGTCGCCGCAATGCGGTGCCGATCGAAGGCAGCGAATCGCTGCTGGAAGCGGACGTGGTGATCATCGCGTTCGGCTTCTCGCCCACCGCGCCGGAATGGCTCACCGCGCAGGGCGTGGAGGCAGCCAGCAACGGCCGCATCCTGGCCGGTGGCAATGGCCGTCTGCCGTTCCAGACCGCGCATCCGAAGCTCTTTGCCGGCGGCGACGCGGTGCGCGGCGCGGACCTGGTGGTGACGGCGGTGGCGGAAGGGCGGGATGCGGCGGCAAGTATCGTGGCGTTGGTCAGCGCTTGATCGGGGTACCACGCACCGCTTGGGACACGCATGGCGTGTCTCTACGTGGTGCCCGTCAGCGTAGCGACACGCCATGCGTGTCTTACGGACTGCCGGACGCGAACCAGACACCCAACGCCCCCTAGAATGTTGCAACACCCCCCGCTGAAGGACTCCCATGCGCATCGGCCTGGCCGCCAACCGGCTGCATCACCACGACAGGCACGCGGCACTGTTCCGCTGGCTCGGCCCCTGCGAGGCCGGCCTGCGCGAGCTGGGGGTGGAACTGCATGCGGTGGGCCGCACCTTCGACGCGATCCAGCGCTTCGGCTTCCTCAAGGACCTGGAGGCGCTGCGCCGCTATCCGAACGGCCGCGAGGGCGGTCTGATGAAGCTGGTGGCCGAGGTCGTCGGCATGGGCACCCCGGAACGCACCCTGGACGGGGCGATCTACCTGATGGACCCGGTCGATCCCTCCTCGGTGTTCCCGGAAGCCACCGCGCTCAAGCGCCAGTGCGTGATCCACGGCAAGCCCTTCATCTCCACCGTGGCCACCGCGCGCGACTGGATCGAGGTGGAACGCCTGCACGCCGGACTGGCACCGGACCCCGGTGCCGACGACCTGCATGCGTTCGGGCAACACACCCTGGCCCTGATCGCGCACGACGCGATGAAGCCGGCCATGCTGGCCTTCGCCGACGAGCATTTCGAGGTGTTGTCGCGCTTCCGCAGCCGGGTCGGCACCGGCACCACCGGCCAGCGCCTCAACGAGCTGGCCTGGAGCCGCGGCTGGCCCAGCGACCAGGAATGGGTGGCCCGCTACCAGAGCGGCCCGATGGGCGGCGATGCGCAGATTGCCGACCAGGTGCTGGAAGGCCGCTGCCAGCGCGCGATCTTCTTTGAAGACCCGCATGTGGCGCGCCAGCACGAGGCCGACATCCAACTGCTCGAGCGCGCAGTGACAACCGTGACCGACCAGGCCGTGTGCATCACGGCACCGCGGGTTGCGGCGCGCTGGGCGCAGGCGGCCGCACTGCGCGTGCGCTGACCGCGACAGGTCCATCCTCACGGTCTGGGCTGGCAAAGCCGTGCACCCCCTGCCCGCGCCGCATGAGCGGCGGGCGCCGACATACCGCGGCGCCGGCCAGCCACGCAGGGCGTGGCTCTACAGGAGTTGCCTCAGCATGGCTTTGAGCCTGCGCCCTTCCCGCTGGAAGTAATCCCGCTCCTCGCGCCACGCCGGGAACCGCTGCTCCACCTCGGCCCAGAACGCAGGCGAATGGTTCGGCTGGATCAGATGGCAGAGCTCATGGACCAGCACGTACTCGAACGCCGAAGGCCGGCCCAGCACCAGCGCCAGGTCCAGCGCCATGCTGCCGTCCGGGGCCAGCGAGCCCCACTGCGACGACATCACCTTCAGGCGCAACCGGGCCGGCGCACGCGGCAGCGCGGGCAGGTAACGCGGCAGCCACTGGCCGACATCGGCGCGGGTCTGCGCTTCGTAGAATTCGCGCAGCGTGCGGCGCACCGTGGCCTCGGTGCCACGCGCTGGCAGGTGCATGCAGGCACCGTCCGTATCGAGTTCCAGGTGCGCATAGCGACCCGTTTCCCAGCGCAGCGGCAACAGCTCCCCGCGCAGCGGCAGCAGCCCGGGTTCGCCGATCACCAGCGGCGGCGGCAGGTTGGTCGACTGGTAGTTGCGCAGCTGCGCGGACAACCAGTCACGATGCTGCTGCAGGAAGCGTTCGCCCATCACCAGGCTGGCGCGCGGCGGCAGGGTCAGGCGCACGCCGCGTTCGTCCACGCTCAGCTTGATCCGGCGCGCACGCGGATCGCGCACGCGCAGCACCTCGATCTCGGCGTCGTCCTCCAGCCGCAGGCGCACGGTGTCGCGCTGCAGGGTCGGGGCGGCGGCCGGGGAGATCAGGCGGCGAAGGAAGCCAGGCATGGGGATAGCATAGCGCCCGCAGCGGCGCGGACCTGACTGCGAGGTAGAGCGGGGCTCTGCCCCGCTGTCCGGATCGCTGGCAGCGGGGCAGAGCCCCGCTCTACGGCGTCATGCGTGGGCGTCATGCGTGCGCCACGTGTGGCGCCGGTCGCCGGTCAATCCGCCTTGCTGAGCTTGAACGCCTCTTCCAGCAGCAGGAACAGGCGGCGCACTTCGCCGCTCTGCAGCGCGAAGCGGGCGTCCAGTTCGGCGCGGCGGCCGTCTTCGTCGGCATGCTCGAGCTGGTCCAGGGCGCCGTCCAGGAACTTCAGCTTGCGTACGATCAGGTCATCGCCCAGCACGAAGGACAGGTTGTCTTCGAACACCAGGGCCAGCTTGGTGACCTGCTTGCCGGCGTCCAGGTGCTTGTCGATCTCGTCGCAGCGCAGCTCCTGGTGCTGGCACTTGACCACCGCGCCACCCTCGGCCGGGTCCTTCATCTCGCACTCTTCGCCCAGGCTCAGCCCGGTCGGCAGCGGTTCGCCGGCGATCCAGCCGGTGAGGATCGAGCGCGGCGCCACTTCGGCGTTCAGCGGCATGGCCGGGAAGCTGCCGAGCAGGCCCCGGATGTCGGACATCATGTTTTCGCCCTTCTTGCTGCTCGAGCAGTCCACCGCCACGAAGCCATGGGTCAGGTCGACCAGCGCGTCGGTGCGCGAGCTCTTCACGAAGGCGCGCGGCATCAGTTCGTGCAGCAGGTCGTCCTTCATGCGCTTGCGCTCGCGGCCGCCCGGCTTGCGCCCTTCCTTTTCTTCGATCTCTTCCAGCTTGCGCGCCAGCAGGTCGTTGACCACCGCGCCCGGCAGGATCTTGTCCTCACCGCCCACGGTCAGCCACAGCGCGTCGCCGACGCGGTGCGAGAACACGGCCTTTTCTTCACGGCCGAACGGGGAAATGAAACCGCGCGAACTCATTTCCAGCGGGCCTACCGGCTTGAGCAGCACCTGCGGCAGCAGGGTGTCGACTTCGGAAAAATCGGTGGCGGTGGGGAAGCGGAACAGGGTCAGGTTGCGAAAGAACATGGAATTCCGGAATAAAGGGCGTGAAAAGAAAAGGTCAGGGGGTGCGGCCCAGCGCCATGAAATCGAACAGCGTCGGGTCGGCCAGCTGCGAAGGATGGATGTTGCCCAGCGCGCGCGCGATCTGGTCGATCCGCCCGGGGTGCTGGTCTTCCCACTGCTGCAGCATCTGCGCCACCTGGCGGCGCTGCAGGTTGTCCTGGCTGCCGCACAGCGTGCACGGAATGATCGGGAACTGGCGCGCCTGCGCGTAGTCCTTGATATCGCGTTCACTGACGTAGGCCAGCGGACGGATCACCACGTGCTGGCCATCATCGCTGCGCAGCTTGGGCGGCATGGCCGAGAGCTTGGCGTGGTGGAACAGGTTGAGGAAGAAGGTGGCCACGCTGTCGTCGCGGTGGTGGCCCAGCGCGATCTTGCTGAAGCCGTTTTCGGCGGCGTGCCGGTACAGTGCGCCCGGGCGCAGCCGCGAGCACAGCGAACACATCGTGCGGCCCTCCGGGATCACCCGGCTGACCACCGAATAGGTGTCCTGCTCGATGATCTGGTACGCCACGCCGATCGAGGCCAGGTACTCCGGCAGCACGTGTTCGGGGAACCCGGGCTGCTTCTGGTCCAGGTTCACCGCGACCAGTTCGAAGGCGACCGGGGCCTTCTTCTGCAGCTGCAGCAGCATGTCCAGCAAGGTGTAGCTGTCCTTGCCGCCGGACAGGCAGACCATGATGCGGTCGCCGTCCTCGATCATGCCGAAGTCGGCGATCGCCTGGCCGACCTGGCGGCGCAGCCGGCGCGCCAGCTTGTCCTGCGCGGCCGCGTCCGCGCGTGGCGCGCGCGGGGTGGGATC
This sequence comes from Stenotrophomonas aracearum, assembly GCF_031834615.1. Taxonomy (NCBI): domain Bacteria; kingdom Pseudomonadati; phylum Pseudomonadota; class Gammaproteobacteria; order Lysobacterales; family Lysobacteraceae; genus Stenotrophomonas; species Stenotrophomonas aracearum. The sequence goes on along the minus strand of NZ_CP115543.1, from coordinate 144,678 downwards.
GAGCAGGGGCAGGACCGAAGGCATCCGGCCATTCTACCGGCTCGGCAGGTCGGCGGCCGGGACCGGGAAGTGACTGCGTTCACCCCCGCCGGTCACGCGCAGTGTGTATGCTCGGAGGCTGTGGATACCTATACGCCCGAACAGATCGCCGAACGTCTGCAGGTTCTCCGCAGGGAGCACCGTGAGCTGGATACGGAGATCGAACGCATGGCCGCCAATGGCGAGGATGAGCTGGAAGCCAAGCGCCTGAAACGGCGCAAGCTCCAGCTCAAGGACTGCATTGCCAAGCTGGAGGACATGCAGATTCCGGACGAGCCAGCCTGATCAATCCACCGCGACCGGCTCTTCCGGCTTGGCCGCTTCCGGGCTGACCCGTTCGATCGTGTGACGCAACTCGCGGCCCAGGATGAACTTGGCATCCTTGGCCCAGGCGTCCAAACGCTCGTCGAACAGCAGCTTGCTGTTCTCGTCCGGCCACACCAGGCGCAGCTCGCGCAGCTTCTGGATGAAGCCCCGGAACAGGGTGCGGTCGAAGAACTCCGGCGCGGCCGGTGCGTACAGCAGGCTCAGGCGCTGCGCTGCCTGCTGGCACAGGCTTTCCAGCTCGGCCGCACCCAGCGTGCCCGGGCCGTTCTTGACCAGCACCGAAATGGCGATGTAGTAGCGCTCGAACGCCTGCTGCAGCGAATGGCCGATCGCACGCAGGCGGAACACCTCGTCGGTCTGCCCGGTGTTGCGCGCCAGGATGCCACCGTCGTCGTCGTTGACGTTCTGCAGCAGCCCCTCGCGCACGAACACCGCGATGGTCTGCTCGATGCGCTGGGCGAACTGGTCTTCGGTCCACGGCAGGAACAGCTCGGCCTGCAGGAACGGGTACACGGTGCGACCCAGCTGCACCAGCCCGGTGCGGCTCATGCGGCGGTTGTTCTGGAAGCAGCATGCCACCCACGACGACGCGGTGAACAGGTGGATCACGTTGTTGCGGAAGTAGCTCAGCAGCACCGCGGTATCGCCGCTCACGCTGAGCACGTCACCCAGCGGATGCTTGATGCGGGTGAGGACGTTGATCTCCTCGGCGTGCGCGATGATCCGCTCCGGCGAATGCGGCGTCACCGTGACCCGGTCCGAATACGGCATCTCCACCAGCAGGGTCTTGCACAGCTCGATCTGCGCGATCAGGTCGGCCTCGCCCATCGCGTGCTTGGGCGTGGACAGCAACGCCAGCGCCAGCAGGTTGATCGGGTTGACGTCGGCCGCGCCGTTGATGTGCACCTGGATGCGTTCGGCCAGGTGGTCCACCGTACCCGACAACCAGGCCGGCTTCTCGTCCTCGGCCACCGGCGCGCCGTCCCAGTCCGGCGCCTGGCGGGCCAGCACGTCGTTGAGCGCGATCGGCTCGCCGAAGTTCACCACCACCTGGCCGTAGTTCTGCTTGAGCACCTTGGGAATGGACCACAGCAGCTGCCAGATCGATTCCTTTTCCTTCGGCCGGCCGGACAGTTCGTCCAGGTAGCTGCCGCCTTCCATCAGCTTTTCATAGCCGATGTACACCGGCTGGAACAGCACCGGCTTGCGCGGCTGGCGCAGGAACGCGCGCAGCGTCATCGAAATCATGCCGCCCTTGGGCTGCAGCAGGCGCCCGGTACGCGAACGCCCGCCTTCGACGAAGTACTCGATCGAATAGCCACCGGCCACCAGCTGCGCCACGTACTCGCTCAACACCGCCGAATACAGCGCGTTGCCGCGGATCGAGCGACGGATGAAGAACGCGCCGCCCTTGCGCAGCAGCGTGCCCACCACCGGCAGGTTGAGGTTGATGCCGGCCACGATGTGCGGCGGCACGATGCCACGGTCGTACAACAGGTAGGACAGCAGCAGGTAGTCCATGTGGCTGCGGTGGCTGGGCACGTACACCACTTCATGGCCCGGCGCGGCGGCCTTGAACTTGTCCAGATGGTGGACCAGCACGCCGGCGTAGATGCGGTTCCAGACATGGCTGAGCATGAAGCTGGCCGAACGCACCACCGGGCTGGAGTAGTCGGCGGCGATTTCCCAAGCGTAGGCGTGCGCCTTCTTCCAGGCGTCGGCCGGCTTGGTGTTGTCGCGCTTTGCCTGCGAGGCGATCGCCTCGCGCACGGTGTCCGCTTCCAGCACCTTGTCCACCAGCAGGCGGCGGGTGGACAGGTCCGGCCCGATCACCGATTCGCGAATGCGGCGGAAGTGGGTGCGCAGCACGCGCTGCAGCTTGCGCACGGTGCGCTCGGGGTCCAGCCCCTCGTCCACGGTGGCACGCAGGGAGATCGGCGGGGCGAACCGCACGATGGTGCTGCGGCCGTTGAGCAGCACCGCCAGCAGGCGGCGGAAGCGGCCCACCAGCGCCCAGTTTTCCGAGAACAGCACCGCGAACCAGCCGCTCTGCTTGTCCGGGGCGCGGCCGACGAAGATCGACACCGGCACCAGGTTCACGTCCAGCTCGCCGCGCGCGCGGTGCGCCTGCAGGACCTTGGCGAGCGAATCGGAATGGGTCTTGGCGCCACGCTGCTCGGGAATCAGCGAATTGCTGCTGCTCCGACGCGACAGCGCCAGATAGGCGCGCCTGCGCCCGGTCGGGTCGCCGGCAATGGGCACCAGCGGCGAGGGCAGGCCGGCTTCACGGCAGGCCTTGTCCAGGATCAGCGCATTGGAAAGACCATAGTCTTCCAGCACATAGACCACCGGGCGGCCGTCGTCGTACTGGCCGGGGTGTTCGGGTTCGATCTTGAGCGAGAGCCACGGTTCGACCAGCCGGCCGAGCAGGCGCGCCCACCACGGGCGGCGTCCGGACGGGGCGCGGGCCACGGCGCCCACCGGGCTCGGCACGATCGCGGCCGGGTCGGTGGCGGCTGCGGACGCAGGCGCGGTGTCGGGCGACGCGGACGGGGCGTCAGGCGTCTTGGGCGGCTCTTCGCCGGGGAAAGGCAGGGGATTCTGGTTCGGCATCGGCTTCATTATGGCTTAGCCGGTGCAGAAGCACCGTCCTTGACCTGTGCGGCGGCCTCTGCTTCGGCGGCCTGGCGGGCGTCGTGTTCAGCTTTGGCGGCGTCGGCGGCGGCCGCTTCATCTGCGGCGGCCAGCAGCGCGTCGGTTTCTTCCAGGGTGCGCGCCAGGTACCAGTGACCGTCGCGGCGGGCCATGCGCACCTGGGCTTCGATCTGCTCGCCGGCCAGCGGGTACTGGATCCGCACCACTGCGCTGTCGCCCTGCTGGGACACCAGTTCGCCCTGCACGCCGGTCAGCGCCGCATCCAGCGAAAGCCCGTAACTGGCCAGCGCGGTCTTGAACGCCTTTGCGAACGGTCCCAGCCTGCGCAGGCTGTCTTCCATGCCGGCCGCCTGCAGCTGGGCGTCGGTGGACAGCCCGGCGGTGCGCGCGGTGGCGGTCAGCAGGGTGATGGTGGTCTTCGCGCGCTGCTTGTCGGTCAGCGGTGCGGCGGCGGCCCAGCGGCTCAGCACGTCCACCACCTGGCTGTAGTGGGCGCGCTCGGTGTCGCTGTAATCGGTCTGGTTGCGCAGGTACTGCACGCCAAACAGGCCCATCGAGTGCGCGGCCTGGCGCACGCCGGTGGCCTGCCCGGCAATCTGGGTATCGAAGGACCGCTGCAGGCGCTGCGGGGCCTCCGGGGCCGAGAGCGCGGCCAGCATCGGCAGCAGCTGCCCGTCCAGCGGCAGGTCGGTCAGCGGCCAGCGGCTGTGGCCGTCCGCCCAGGCCGCCTGCAGGCGGGTGTACTGGGCCGGGGGCACCGAAGCGCGGGCGTACCCGACCAGGTCGTTCTCGGCTACGTGGCGGGCGATCTGCTGCAGCGCCGCCACCGGCTCGGCGGCCGGCTTGTCCGGATCGATCGCATCGCGCTTGCACGCGCCCAGCAGCACCAGGCCGCACAGCGAGAGCGTCATCACCCAAGGTCGGCAGCGCCCTGTCATCAATGGCATGGACATGAATTCGGACTTCCCCGGACCGGTCCGCATCTTGCGGCCTGCGCATTACAGCGGCAAGCCACCTTGCCCGCAGAACGGGCAAGGTGCTCATAACGCATTGTTTTCACTAAGATCAGTCACGCGTCCAAGTGGTCTGGATGAAGTCGCGCACATAGCCCTGCGACAGCCGCGCATACACCCCGGGCAGGTCCGGCAGGGCACAGCCTTCGCCCCAGCTGACCGTGCCCAGCACCGTCCAGCCGGTCTTCCGCTTCACCAGCAGCGGCCCGCCGGAGTCGCCCTGGCAGCTGTCGATGCCCTCGGTGCCGGCACAGATCACGCTGCCCGCCTGCAGCCCGGGGTAAGCCTCGCGGCAGGTCTTGAAGGGCACGAACGGGGTCTGCACGGTCTGCAGTACGGTGGGCCGGGCGTCGCCGGGGAATTCAGTCACGCCCCACCCGATCACGGTGAAGGCGCGCCCCAGCCGCAGCCAGGCGCTGTCGCGGCCCAGCATCGGCTCGGCGGTTTCCACCCCGTTGACCGGCCGCTTGAGCTGGATCAGCGCCACGTCGTTGATCAGGTCCTCGGCGTCATACGCCGGGTGGACATGGATCGCCTTGATGTTGGAGGTGCGGCGGCGCGGCGTGGTGCCCAGGGTGTGCCCCACCAGCACCGCCAGCTGCGGCGGCAGCATGCCATCCACGCAGTGCGCGGCGGTCAGCACCCACGAGGGCGAGATCAGAGTGGCGCCGCAGCGGTGCCGGTCGCGGTCGCTGTCGCCGCGGTGCAGCGACTGCAGGCTGGCCATGAAGGGGTACTGACCGGGTTCGGCGTCGGTACCGCCGATGATGCGCGGAGACGTGTCCGGGTCGGGGGCGGCCCGCGCCACGCCTGAAACCAGAAGGGCAACAGCGACAGATGCCGCGGAAAGTGTCAGGCCGAACATCCCGGCCGAGCGGTAACCAATACGCATACAGCAACTCCTTTGCGAAAAGTGGAATCAACAGGCACGGCGCAGAACAGCGCGTGCCCGTCCGATTCGACGGCAAAGCAGCCGGGCCGACTGCGTGGTCGGTCCCGTTTTGACAACGCCGGCAGGCTGCCGGCGATTGATGTTTCCGATCCTGCGAACCAGCGCAAGTCGATACCGCGACGCAGTTCCGTCAGCGGCGTGCGCTGCGGATCTCGTCCTGGATCGCCTGGGCCGCCGCGCGCGGGTCGGCCGCGAGGCGGATCGGGCGACCGACCACGATCGCGTCGGCGCCGTCGGCAAACGCCTGCGCCACGCCCACGGTGCGCTTCTGGTCATCGCCGACCGGGCCGCCCGGGCGGATGCCGGGGCACACGATCGAGAAACCGGTACCGGTGGCAGCGCGGATCGGACCGGCTTCCTGGCCCGAGGCGATCACGCCGTCGATGCCGGCGGCCTGGGCGGCCAGCGCGCGCTCGACCACCACCTCCACCGGCTCGCGGTCGATGCCCATGCCGCGCAGGTCGTCACGGCCCATCGAGGTCAGCACGGTCACCGCCAGCAGGCGCATGTCACTGCTGTTGGCGGCCGCGCAGGTCTCCATCATGGCCGGGTGCCAGCCGTGGATGGTGGCGTAGCTCACCGGCCACTGCGACAGGCGCTTGATGACGGCAGCCGCGGTGGCCGGGATGTCGAAGAACTTCAGGTCCACGAACACGCGCTTGTCGCGCGCGGCGAGCGCGTCCAGCACCTGGAAGTACTCCCCCGAGGCGAGCAGCTCCATGCCGATCTTGTAGAACGACACCGCATCGCCCAGCCGGTCCACCCACGCCAGCGCTTCTTCGCGGCCCGGTACGTCGAGCGCGAAGATCAGGCGCTCGTCATCGCGCAGCGGCAGCGGGGCGCGGCTCACGGTGCGTAGTCCAGCGCGGCACGCTTGGCGTCGTGGCGGGCCTGTCGCGACTGCGTGTAGTCGTTGTTGAACTGGGCCGGCTCGAAGCCGCCGTAGGTCGGGTTGGGCAGCATCCACCAGCGCTCGCCGAACCAGTCGTGGTACTGCTGCAGCAGGGCGTCGCGGCCGTCATTGGTGTTGGCGGTGACTTCCACGAAGTCGCCCAGCTGGTCGCCGAACTGCATCAGCACGCGGTAGTTCTGCCCGGCCAGGCGGCGGCGGCAGTTCTTTTCGCTGCCGGCCTGCTCGCAGTCCTTGACCACGGTGCCCAGGCCCAGGAACACGCTGTCGTCAGCGACCGGCAGCCCTTCGGCACGCAGGTTGGCCAGGGTGGCCTCCTTCAGGTGCACGGCGCGGTTGGAGATGTACAGCAGGGTCACGCCCTTGGCATTGGCCGCCTTGGCGAAGTCGACTACACCTGGAATGGCCTTGGCCTTCTTCTCGGCGACCCACTGGTCCCAGGACATTTCGTCGTATTCATTGCCGTCGCGGACCAGGCGCGCCTGGTAGGGCGAGTTGTCCAGCACGGTTTCGTCCACGTCCAGCACCACGGCCGGCTTCAGGCCCTTGGCGGCGTTGCCGCGCTCTTCGGGCACCAGTGCGTCCCAGTTGGCTTCCTTCAGCGCCTTGTCCAGATGATCGGCGGCAGCGCGGTAGGTCTGCTCGGTGATCGCCCGGTATTCCTGCGAACGCTGCATCCACAGCACGGCATTGAGGTTGTCGTTGGCGGCCACGGCGGCGTCGCCCTTGGCGGCCGGGGCGGCCGGGGCGGCAGCGGCCGCAGCGGGGGCCGGGGCCGCCGCATCGGCGGGGGCTTCGGTGCGCTTGCACGCGCCGAGCGCGATCACGGCACAGGCAAGCACGGACAGGGAAACAGCGTTACGACGCATGGGGATCACCAGTACTGAGTAGCGCCAGTTTACCGGCTTGGCCGCCTGCGTTCATGCCTCCGGCGGGGCTCGGCTATGCTGCACGCCCCAGAAAGCCCCCGGAGCGCAGCCATGACCGACGACACCCAGACCCCCGCCCTGCCCGTGCTCAGCGCGGCCCAGGCCCGCGCGTTGGGCTGCCTGATCGAGAAGGAAGCCACCACCCCGGACGCCTACCCGCTGACCGTGAATGCCACCCAGGTGGCGGCCAACCAGAAGACCGCGCGCGAGCCGGTGATGCAGCTGTCGGCCGGCGACGTGCACCACGCGCTGCGCCAGCTCGAAACGCTGGGCCTGGCGCGGCAGCAGTTCTCCTCGCGTGCCGAGCGGTTCGAGCACCGCACCGCCACCGCGCTGGACCTGACCCGGCAGCAGCTGGCGATCCTGGGCCTGTTGCTGCTGCGGGGCCCGCAGACGGTGAACGAGCTGCAGACCCGCAGCGAGCGCCAGTTCCAGTTCCAGGACGCCGACGAAGTCCGCCACCACGTGGAGCGCATGATCCAGCGTGGCCTGGCCGTGCAGGTGCCGCGCGCCGGCGGACAGCGCGAAGACCGGTACATGCATCTGCTGTGCGGGCCGGTGGATGTTGAAGCGTTGGCGGAGGCGTACAAGGGCGCGTCCAGCGGAAGCGGTGGCGGCAACGCCGCACTGGAAGCGCGCGTGCAGGAACTGGAGAACGTCGTGGCGACGTTGCAGGAGCAGATGGCGGAATTGCGGGCGCAATTGGGCGGTTGAGATTGCGAGGGACACGCATGGCGTGTCTCTACGCGGGCATGGCAACGAGCGACATGGGGCATTGCGGTGGTCCACGACGGGGCGAGGTCGCGTAGCGGCACGCCATGCGTGTCCCTCGAGATCTATGGCGAAGCCGGGACCACCGGCGCACCCGGCGTCGCAAACACCAATACCTGCTCATCCACCGGCGGCGGTAAGTGCAACGTTCCGCGCGCCTCCATCCCCAGCTTGCGCAGCAACGCCGCCGAACGTTCGTTGTGCGGGGCGACGATGCCGTACAGCTCCGGATATCCAAGCACATCGCGCGCGTAATGCTGTACTCCGCGCGCCGCTTCCAGCGCGTAGCCCTGCCCTTCGTACTCCGCGCGCAGCGCATAGCCGATATCCGGCCCCGGCAGCTCCGCGCGCCGCACCAGCCCGGCATTGCCCAGCCACGCACCGTCATCGCGGCGAATGATCGCGTACATGCCGAACCCGTTGAGCGTGTAACTACCCAGCACCCGCTCGGCGGTGTAGTCGCGCGCCTGCTCCACTGTGCGCACCTTGCGGTCGGCGATGTTGCGGATGAAGCCAGGCTCGTTGAGCAATGCCAGCATGTCGGCCGCGTCCCGATCCGGATCCATCAGGCGCAGGTGCAGGCGTTCGGTCTGTATCACGTTGGACATAGGGCTACCGTTCCAATTTGATGATCAATCAAACAACGCCTGGATCGCGGCCAACCCAGCACTTGCCCGCTCCTTCTTGCGCGCCGCATCGGCCACCGGGTCGGCACCATCGCGCTGCATTTCCTCGGCAGGAATCTCATCGAAGAACCGGCTCGGCTTCAATCGCACGTGCTCGCCAAACTTGCGGGTCAGCTTGCTGTGACTCATCCACAACTGCACCTTGGCCCGGGTAATGCCTACGTACAGCAGCCGCCGCTCTTCCTGCAGGTTGCCTTCATCCAGGCTCACCTGGTGCGGCAGCACGCCGTCTTCGCAGCCGACGATGAACACATACGGGAATTCCAGGCCCTTGGACGCATGCAGGGTCATCATGCGCACCTGGTTGCCGCCGTCATCCTTGTCGTTGCGCGACAGCAACGCCAGCTGCGCGGCCAGGTCGGCGGTGGAGGCGCCACGCGGGCCGCCTTCGAACCACTGCGCCAGCTCTTCCAGGTTGGCCAGCCGGCGCTGGTACACCGACTCTTCCTTGCACGCACCGCGCAGTTCGGACACCAACCCCGAGTCCTTGACCAGACGCCGCACCAGATCGCCCGAGCTGAGCTTGGGCATGTCCGCGCGCAGGTCGCGCAGGATGTCGGTGAAGCGGCTCAGGCCATTGGCCGCGCGCGGCGGCAGCTGCGCCAGCGCACCGATCGCCTCGGCGGCATGCGCCATCGGCAGGTCTTTCTCCGACGCCAGCTCAGCAAGCTTGGCCAGGGTGCCGGCGCCGACTTCGCGCTTGGGCGACTGCACCGCGCGCATGAACGCGGTGTCGTCATCGGGGTTGACCAGCAGCCGCAGCCACGACAGCGTGTCCTTTACTTCCTGCCGCTCCAGGAACGCGGTGCCACCGGTGATGTGGTACGGCACGCGTACCAGCTGCAGCGCCTTTTCCAGCGGACGTGACTGGAAATTGCCGCGGAACAGGATGCAGAAGTCGCTCCACGGGACCTGTTTCGTCTGTGCGATGTACGCGATCTCGGCGGCGACTTTTTCAGCTTCGTGTTCGCTGTTGCGGCATTCCCACACGCGGATGCGCTCGCCGTCGGCCTGGTCGCTCCACAGCTTCTTCAGGTGCTCGTGCGGGTTGTTGGCGATCAGCGCATTGGCCGCGCGCAGCACGCGGTTGGAACAGCGGTAGTTCTGCTCCAGCTTGATGATCTCCAGCGCGGGGTAGTCGCGCCCCATCTGCTGCAGGTTTTCCGGGTTGGCACCGCGCCATGCGTAGATTGACTGGTCGTCGTCGCCCACGCAGGTGAAGTTGCCCGCGCTGCCGGCCAGCTGCCTGAGCAGCCGGTACTGCGCGTCGTTGGTGTCCTGGCATTCGTCGACCAGCAGGTAGCCGATCCGCTCGCGCCAGGCCAGTGCGATGTCCGGGTTCTCTTCCAGCACCTGCACCGGCAGCCGGATCAGGTCGTCGAAGTCCACTGCGTTGAACGCGGTCAGGCGCAGCTGGTAGCGCTCGTAGACGCTGGCCGCTTCCTTCTCGCGGTTGCTGCGCGCGGCCTGCATCGCCTGTTCGGGCGAGAGCCCGGCGTTCTTCGCGCGCGAGATCAGGTTCTTCACGTCCTCGATGTCGTCCGGCTTGGCGCCGTACATCAGGTCTTTCACCTGCGCGGTGGAATCGTCGGCGTCGAAGATCGAAAAGCCGCGCTTGAGCCCGACCGCCGCATGTTCGATCTGCAGGAACTTCAGCCCCAGCGCATGGAAGGTGCAGATGGTCACCTCGTCCGCATCGTCGCCGCGCAGGCGCTTGGCCACGCGCTCGCGCATTTCCTTGGCGGACTTGTTGGTGAAGGTGATCGCCGCGATGCGCTTGGCCGGGTAACGCCGGCTGCCGATGAGCTGCGCGATCTTTTCCACGATCACGCGCGTCTTGCCGCTGCCGGCACCGGCCAGCACCAGCAGGGGACCTTCGCAGTGCATCACTGCCGCTTGCTGGGGGGGATTGAGACCGTGCATGCCTTCTCCGCTGGGAGGCGCATTGTACCGGGCGGGCGGCCCGGCCGGCCGGATTGACGCGGGGCCCTGCGGGGCGTATTGAAGGGGTTCTGACCGACGCAGGGAGGTGGCAGGTGAACGGACATCTGAAATATCTTCTGTGGGCAGTGGTTGCGGTAATGGCCGTATCGCCCGTAGTTGCGCAGCCCCAGATGGCGGACATGCGCGCCCGGGAAGTACTGAGCAGCGACGCCTTCCTGGTCAGTCACCCGGACATGCGCTACCGGCAGTTGGGGCACCGGGCACAGGCCGAGGGACGGATGGAACAGGCCCGCAGCTACTACCAGCTTGCGGCCCGGTATGCAGACAAGCTGTCGCAGGCAGCCTTGGCGGAGATGTGGTGGAAAGGCCAGGGAGGCCCGACCGACCGTGCCATGGCCTACATCTGGATGGACCTCGCCGCCGAACGCGGGACGCCGTACCTGCTGTACCAGCGCGAACGGTACTGGGCCGAACTGGATGCGGCCGACCGTGCGCGGGCGGTCAATGAAGGCGGGGCCGTCTATGCCGAGTACGGGGACCCTTCGTCCAAGCCCCGCCTGGAACGCGAGCTCCGCACCGGGCTGAAGCGGGTGAGCGGCAGCCGTACCGGCAGCGTGGCCAGGATGGAAATGATGGTCCGCGACCCCCGCGGCGCCCGCAAGGTGGATGCCGATGCGTTCTACCAGGCCGAATACTGGGAACCGACGAAGTATTGGGAATGGAAGACCGCCGAGTTGAAACGCATCGGGCACGTCAAGGGCACGGTCGATGTCGGACCGGCCACCCGGGTGGCCCGACCAGCTGACTGAGCGGCCATCCGCCTGCGCCGGTCACGGAGCAGATAAAATCGTCCGATGGCCAAGCTCTATTTCTACTATTCGGCGATGAACGCCGGCAAGACCACCACGCTGCTGCAGTCGGCGCACAACTATCGCGAACGCGGCATGCGCGTGGCGATCCTGACCCCGCGCCTGGACGACCGCGCCGGGCGCGGCGTGGTGGCCTCGCGGATCGGCCTGAAGGCCGACGGCGTGGCCTTCGACCGCGAAACCGACCTGGAGCGGCTGATCCGCGACGACCTGGCGGCCCACGGGCCGCTGGGGTGCGTGCTGGTGGACGAAGCGCAGTTCCTGAGCCGCAGCCAGGTCTGGCAGCTCAGCGAGGTGGTCGACCAGCTGCGCATCCCGGTGCTCTGCTACGGGTTGCGCACCGACTTCCGCGGCGAGCTGTTCGAAGGCAGCCAGTACCTGCTGGCCTGGGCCGACGAGATGCAGGAGATCAAGACCATCTGCCACAGCGGCAAGAAGGCCACCATGACCGTGCGCGTGGACGAACACGGCCACGCCGTGCAGGACGGCCCGCAGGTGGAGATCGGCGGCAACGAACGCTACGTGTCGGTCAGCCGCGCGGAGTTCAAGAAGATCACGCGCGGCGAGAGCAGGATCGAACCCGCCCAATCCCAACTGCCGTTGTAATCAGTACAACGTGCGTTCCGGCGCACCGGCCGGCGGCGGGTTGTATTGGTACAGCCAGGTTTCGGTCAGCGTTTTTCCACCGCTGCGGAGGTACAGGCGGATGTCGATCTGGTCGGTGCTTTCATCGGGCGGCACCAGGTCGAACATGGCACGGTAGCCTTTGATTTCCCGCAGCGGGCGGGCCGAGACGATCTCGGTCGTGCCGCGGCTGGTCTGGACGACCGCTTCGACTTCGCCCTTGTCGATCAGGGACGCCAGTTCCCCGCCCTGGAAATCGACCGCGAAACGCCACGAGAAGTGCTCGCGCTTCTTGCCGATCACGCCGCCCAGGCCGGTGCGGGTGGCCACGGCCTGGGCCAGCGGCGGGCGTGCCGGCGGCTCGGCGCCCCAGTACAGGCGGTAGCCGATCAGCATTTCCTGGCCCGGCTGCGGCTTCGCTTCCGGGTTCCAGAACGCCACGATGTTGTCGAAGGTCTCGTCCACGGTGGGAATCTCCACCAGCTGCACCGAGCCCTTGCCCCACTGCCCCTTCGGCTCCACCCACAGGCACGGGCGCTTCTCGTAGAACACGCCGTCGTCCTGGTAATGGTCGAAGTTGCGGTCGCGCTGCAGCAGGCCGAACCCGCGCGGGTTGTTGTCCACGAACATGTTGAAGCGCAGCTGGCGCGGGTTGGACAGCGGCCGCCAGATCCATTCGCCGGCGCCGGTCCACATCGACAGGCCGTCGGTGTCATGGATCTCCGGACGCCAGTCCCAGGCCATGCGGCGGTCGTTCTCGCCCACCTGGTACATGCTGGTGCACGGCGCGATGCCCAGGCGCTCGATCGCCTTGCGCGGGTACAGCGCCACGTCCACGTCCATCAGCAGCACGTCGCCGTTGGTGATCGCGAAGCGATACGCACCGGCCACGCTGGGCGAATCCAGCAGCGCGTACACCACCAGGGTGTTGGAGTCCTTGGCCGGCTGCTCGAGGAAGTAGGCGATGAAGTCCGGAAATTCCTCCGGACGGTCCATGCCGGTGTCGATCGCCAGGCCGCGCGCGGACTGGCCGTACTGGCCTTCCCTGCCCACTGCGCGGAAGTAGCTGGCGCCCAGGAACGCGGCGAAGTCGCGGTCGGTGTCCTGCCGGGTGTTGAGGCGGAAACCGGCAAAGCCCAGGTCCGCGGGCAGGTGGCCGTTCTTCAGGCCGCTGCTGCCGTAGTCGAAGGCGGCCGGGTCGTAGGCCAGTTCCTGCGCCTTGCCGTCGACCACGTCGAACATGCGCACCGGCGAATGGAAATACAGGCCCAGATGGAAGAACTTGGCCTGGAAACGGCCGGGCTGGTCGGCCCACAGCGCGTGGTCCTGGCGGTAGCGGATCGACTGGTACTGGTCCCAGTCCAGCGCCTCCAGCGGCCCCGGCAGGGTGCGCCGGTGGGTCTTGTAGGCGGCCTCGGACAGCGCGCGCGCCTGGCCCTTGAGGATCGCGAAGTCGAACGGCTGCGGCTCGCCGAGCCGGCGCAGGCCTACCTGGCTGCCCTGCGCGGCGCAGGCCGGCAGCGAGGGGAAACCAATGGCCGCCAGGGCCAGGGAGGCGTTGCGGATGAAGTCGCGTCGTTGCATGCAGGCAGCGATGGCAGGAAAGGGCCGGCCATCATAGGCATGCCCGCGTTAATTCGCCGCTGTTGCCCGCGATTGCCGTTCAGGCTGGCAGGCCTGCAGGGCTTGGTCGATCTGGCGCGGCACGTAGCCGCCCTGCGGGCGCTGCTGGCGCACCTCGCCCTGCAGCCGCAGCAGTGCCTGCCGCCCGCGCACCGGCGCCAGGGCGCAGTCCAGCTGGGCCAGGGTTGCGCGGGCCAGCCAGCGCAGCTGCAGGCTGCGCGGATCGGTCGCGTCGCCCAGGGTCAGGGGCTGCAGCACGCGCTGCGCCTCCACCGGCTGGTCCATGCGCACCAGGTTGCGGCCCCAGGCCAGCTGCACCGCCTGCTGCTGCAGGCGCGCGTCCGGTCCGCCGCGTGCGGACTGGCGCATCAGCGTCGCCAGGCGGTCGCCCGCCTGCCACGGGTCGACGTGTTCGCCGATGATCTCCGCCATCCGGCGGTCGGCGCGCTGCACATCCGGGTCGTCATCGCCACGCTGCGCCGCCTGCCACTGGCGGCCTTCGTGCAGCGCGGCCAGCGCGTCCTGCCAGCGGCCGGTCTCGGCCAGCGCGCTGCCGTAGTCGTACAGGCCCTGCGGCAGCAGTCCGATGCAGTCCGGCTGCCGCCAGATCGCCACCGCCCGCGCGAACGCATCCACCGCGCCAGCGCTGTCGCCGCGCTCCAGCGCCAGCCGGCCCAGTGCGTGCCAGGTCAGGCCGGTGTCGCGGTGCCGTTCGCCCAGCGCCTTGCGGGTCAGCCGGTGTACGTCCTGCAGGGCCTGCCCGGCCTCGGCCAGCTCGCCCTGCTGCAGGGCCAGGGTGGCGCGCAGGCGGCGGATGCTCAACGTTTCCGGGTGGTCGGCGCCGTACAACGCCACCGCGTCGGCCCAGGCCGCGCGCAGCGCCTGCTCGGCCCCGTCCAGGTCGCCCTGTGCGGCCAGTGTCTCGCCCAGGTGGCGGCGCAGCGTGACCAGCTGCGGGTGGCGGTCGGTGCTGCGGTTCTGCAGCAGCTGCAGCGCCTGGCGATAGCCGGCCAGGGCGGCCGGGGCGTTGCCGTCGTCGTAGTCGAGCGCAGCCAGGTCGGCCAGGCTCTCGGCGGTGCCGGTGGCGTCGTGGATGCCGTCGCGGCGCAGGGTCAGCGCGAGCTGGAAGGCGTCCCGCGCCTCGTCGCGGTACCCCAGCAACTGCTGGCAGCGGCCGAGCTGTGCATGGAACTCGGCCACGAGCGAGGGCAACGCCTGGCGTTGTTCTTCCGCCAGCGTCTGCATCGGCAGCAGGTGGGCCACGCACTCGCGCGAGCGGCCCAGCATGCGCAGCGCGCGGCCGCGCTGGGTTACCGCTTCCAGCTGCAGCCCCGGCGGCACGTCCTTGACCCGCTCCAGCAGGGCGCGCTGGCGGTCCAGGGTTTCCAGCGCCAGCGCGTAATCGCCCATGCCGATCCGCAGCCGCCCGATCACCCCTTCCAGGTCGGCCAGCGGCAGCGGCTGGTCGGCCAGCTCGGCCTCGCCCCGCTGCTGCCCGGTGGCCAGCAGCTGGCGCACGTCGAAACTGCCGTGGCGCACGCTGGCAGCGCGGTCGAACAGGCCGATGGTGAAGTCCTGCATGGCCTGCGCGCGCGCGATCTCGCGCCGCGCCTGCTGCATCTGCCACAGCGCCAGTGCCGCCAGCGCGACCAGGGCCAGCACCGCGACCAGCGCCAACGCCACGCCCCAGCGATGCCGGCCCAGGTACTTGCGCAGGCGGTACAGCGAGCGCTGCGGGCGCGCCTGGATCGGGCGGCCGTCAAGGAAGCGCTGCAGGTCCTGGGCCAACGCCTCCACCGAGGCATAGCGTTCCGCGGGATCCTTCTGCAGCGCCTTGAGCAGCACCGTGTCGAGGTCGCCGCGCAGCCGACGGGCCAGCCGCCGCGTGGCCGGCATGACGCCGGTATCGCTGCCGTCGCCGCGCAGCAGCATGCTGGAGGCACGCGGCGCATCCACTTCCAGGATCGAACGTTCCCACTCGGCATCGCTGTGCCGGCGCAACCGATACGGCTTGCGGCCGGTGATCACCTCGAACAGCACCACGCCCAGCGAGTACACATCGGTCAGCGTGGTCACCGGCTCGCCGCGCACCTGCTCGGGCGCGGCGTAATGCAGGGTGAACGCGCGCGCTTCGGTCGGCGGGTGCGCGGCGTTGGCAGGCAGTTCGTCGCCGGCCAGCAGCTTGGCGATGCCGAAGTCCAGCAGCTTCACTTCGCCCTCGGCGGTGACCAGGATGTTGGACGGTTTGAGATCGCGATGCACGATCAGGTTGGCATGCGCATGGCTGACCACCGCGCACACCTGCAGCATCAACTGCAGGCGACGTTCCAGCGGCAGCTGCAGGCGCTGGCAGTAGTCGGTGATCGGCTCGCCTTCCACGTAGGCCAGCGCGAGATACGGCTGGCCCTGCAGGTCCACGCCGGCGTCCAGCAGCTGCGCCAGGTGCGGGTGCTGCAGGCGCGCCAGGATCTCGCGTTCGCGGCTGAAGCGCTGGCGCAGCCCGGGGTCGGCATAGCCGCTGCGCAGCAGCTTCAACGCGACCTGGCGCTGGTACAGCCCATCGGCGCGTTCGGCCAGCCATACCTCGCCCATGCCGCCTTCGCCGAGCTGGCGCAGCAGCTGGTACGGACCGACATGGGTGCCGGCGCGGCTTTCTTCGGGCGCGGCCGTCCACAGCGGCTGGGCCATGAAGTCCTGGCTTTCGTGCTCATGCGCGAGCAGCCGTTCCAGGTCGTCGGCCAGCGTGGCGTCGGCCGCACGCAGCTGCGCCAGGCGCGCGCTGCGCTGGTCGTGGGGCATTTCCAGCAACTGATCCAGCAGCGAAGACAGCTGCCGCCAGCGCACTGCGTCCATCGTCCCTTCCCCGGGCGCTGCGTTACCTCTGTGCCGAACCGCCCGCGCCACCGCGCGGGGCCCTGACCGCCGCCGTGCTCAGTCCTCGCGGACCGAGGCCAGCAGGAACATCCGTGCCTTCTGCCAGTCGCGCCGGATGCTGCGCTCCGAGCGCTGGCACAGGTCGGCGATCTCCTGTTCGGACAGACCGGCGAAGTAGCGCAGTTCCACCACCTTGGCCAGGTGGTTGTCCACCGCCTGCAGCCGCGCCAGCGCCACGTCCAGCGCCAGCAGGTCTTCGTCCAGGCGTACGCCACTGCTGCTGTTCTCGGGAATTTCCGCCACCCGCTTGAGGTCGCCGCCGCGTTTGCGCGCCAGCCGGTTGCGCGCGTAATCCACCACCACGCTGCGCATCGCCGAGGCCGCATAGGCGAAGAAATGCGCGCGGTCCTCGAAGCGCGCTGCACCGCGTGCCCCGAGCAGTTTCAGGTAGGACTCGTGTACCAGCGAGGTCGCATCCAGCGTGCGCCCCTGCTGCCCCGCCAGCTGGCGCCGGGCCATGCTGTGCAGTTCCTGGTACAGCAGGGTCAGCACCCGATCCAGCGAGGCGCGGTCGCCCGCGCGGGCCGAATCGAGCCATACGGTGATATCCGGGCTATCGTCCATCGCACACCCCGCCGGTGACGTCTGCCCGACTATAACGCCCGTTGGTGCCGCGCGCGCTACGCCTCAGCGTTGGCAGTGCCCACACCAGACGCTGGCGCGCTGGCCGATGGTGGCGTGGCGCAGGGGCCGGCCGCATTGCCGGCAGGGTTCGCCTTCACGCCCGTACACCAGCAGTTCCTGCTCGAAATAGCCGGGCGCGCCGTCCGGATTGATGAAGTCGCGCAGGGTGGTGCCGCCACGGGTGATAGCGTGGCCCAGGATCTGCTTCACCGCCGTGGCCAGCCGTTGGTAGCGCTCACGCGAGATCTTTCCGGCCTCACGCAGCGGGTTGATGCCGGCCATGAACAGGCTTTCGGCCGCATAGATGTTGCCGACCCCGACCACGATGCCCTGGTCCATCAGGAAGGTCTTCACCGAGGCGCTGCGGCCGCGGCTGCGCTGGAACAGGTAGTCGCCGTCGAAGGCGTCGTCGAGTGGCTCCGGGCCCAGCCCGGCCAGCAGCGGGTGGGTGTCGCCGGCCGGCTGCCACAGCAGGCTGCCGAACCGGCGCGGGTCGTTGAAGCGCAGCAGGCGGCCGTTGTCGAGACTGATGTCGACATGGTCATGCGCGCGCACTGGGGTGTCCCCCGGTAGTACGCGCAGGCTGCCGGACATTCCCAGGTGCAGCACCGCACTGCCGATGGCGGTGTCCAGCAGCAGGTACTTGGCCCGCCGGCGCACGCCTTCGATCGCCTGGCCGGGCAGCAGCGCGCCGATTTCATCGGGAATCGGCCAGCGCAGGTCCGGCCGGCGCAGGATCACCCCGTGCACGCGGCGGCCTTCCAGATGCGGCGCCAGGCCTCGGCGGGTGGTTTCTACTTCGGGAAGTTCGGGCATTACGACGGGGGTCCTATGTTCAACGCGGCGGCGCGGAGAGTTCCTTCGCGCTGAGGAACCCGTCGCCGTCGGCGTCCTGCTTGTGGAAGCGTTCGACGATGGTCTGGCGCTGCTGCTCGCGGGTGATCGGCCTGCCCTTGCCACCGGGCAGCTCGTCGGTGCTGAGAACGCCGTCGCCGTTGCGGTCCATCCGGTCGAAGGCGTACAGCATCCACTGCACGTACTCCTCCACGCTCACCTTGCCGTCGCCGTCAGCGTCCATGCGCTGCAGGTAGGTGCCGGTGTCGGTGATCTGGGCCTGCGCGGCGGTGGCCAGCACCAGCAGCGCCGCACAGGAAAAACGCCGCACCACTCAGTGCGCCGTCAACGCATAGCCCTTCAGGCGCGCCGCGTAGGTCTGCAGCGCGGCGATGCCGCTGGCTTCGGCCTCGTGGCACCAGGCCTGCAGCAGCTTGAGCCGTTCGGCGGCGTCGTTGCCACGGGCTTCGAGCAGGGCCGAGAGGCGGGCGCGGTGTTCGACCAGCACGCGGATGCGCGGGCGCTGTTCGACCCAGCTGCTCAGTTCGGCGCGGCAGTCCGGCTTGAGCCAGCGGCCGTCGTTGACCAGGCCACGGCGCATGCGACGCGGCAGCAGCTGGCGCAGCTTGGCACCGGCCATGGCCGCTTCTTCGCGCAGGGCCGGTACGAACACATTGCGCTGGTAGTCGGTCATCGCCTGGAAGCGGTGCGAGAGCAGCGCCTTCAGGGTTTCGGCATCGGGCACGGCGATGTTCGGGCGCACGTCCATGCTCGGCGCAACGCGCAGCACCTTGGCCAGGCGCAGGGCCTGCAGGCCACGGATGGCAGCCCAGCCGATGTCGAACTCCCAGCGGCGCATCGAGAAGCGCGCCGAGCTGGGGAAGGCATGGTGGTTGTTGTGCAGTTCTTCGCCACCGATCCAGAACGCCCACGGGGTTAGGTTGGTGGAGGTGTCGGCCGACTCGAAGTTGCGGTAGCCCCACCAGTGGCCCAGGCCGTTGACCACGCCGGCCGCCCAGAACGGGATCCACGCCATCTGGATCGCCCACAGCGCGATGCCGGGCAGGCCGAACAGCACCAGGTTCACCGCGAACAGCGCGACCGGGCCCAGGTTGGCGTGCGGGGTGTACAGGTGGCGCTCGATCCAGTCTTCCGGTGCGCCGCGGCCGTACTGCTCGATGTCCGCGCGCATGCCGCGCGCTTCGCGGTACAGCTCCACGCCGCGCCAGAACACCGTGCCGATGCCCTTGGTGACCGGGCTGTGCGGGTCTTCCTCGGTTTCCACCTTGGCGTGGTGCTTGCGGTGGATGGCCACCCACTCCTTGGTGATCATGGAGGTGGTGAGCCAGGTCCAGAAGCGGAAGAAGTGCGCGATGGCCGGGTGGAAGTCCACGCCGCGATGCGCCTGGCTGCGGTGCAGGTACAGGGTCACGGCGAAGATGGTGAGCTGGGTGAACACCAGCAGCACCAGCCCCATGCCCCACCAGCCGAGGCCGACGACGCCGCCGGTCAGGAAGTTGAGGAGGACGTCGGGCATCGCAGGACTCCGGGCCGGATCGGCCAGCAGGGAAACAGGGCAGTTCCCGCCATGATGGGGCCAGACGTTGCAAACTTCATCCGTCTGGTGCCATTTTTGCGTAGTCATTCAGTTGTTTTCCCCCTTCGTGAGCATTGCCCCCGCATTCATGACCGTTGCTACCCCTCCGTCGGCCGCGTTGGCCGCCGCGCCCCTGATCGAACTCGACCGGGCCTGCGTCATCCGCGGCCAGGTCCGGGTGCTGCACGACCTCAGCCTGCGCATCGCGCAGGGCCAGCACACCGCGCTGCTGGGGCCCAATGGCTGCGGCAAGTCCTCTTTCATCAAGCTCATCACCCGCGAGCTGTATCCGCTGGCGCATGCCGACGGCACCGTGGCGGTGCGGGTGCTGGGCCAGAACCGCTGGCAGGTGGACCGGCTGCGCTCGCAGCTGGGCATCGTCACCGGCGACCTGAGCAGCAACCTGTCGGACATGCCCGGGCTGACCGTGGAGGAAGCGGTGCTGTCGGGCTTCTTCGCCAGCTTCGTGGTGCCGGCGTTCCGCGAGGTCACCGACGACATGCGCGCCCGGGTGCGTGAAACCCTGGCCCTGACCGGCGCACTGCCGCTGCTGCAGCGGGGCTACGCCGAGCTTTCGGCCGGGGAGACCCGCCGCGTGCTGATCGCGCGGGCGCTGGTCAACCGCCCGCAGGCGCTGCTGCTGGACGAGCCCTCCACCGGGCTGGACCTGGTGGCCCGCCAGCACCTGATCGCCACCATGCGCACGCTGGCCGCGCAGGGCATCACCCTGGTGCTGGTGACCCATCACATCGAAGAAGTGATTCCGGAAATCGAACGCGTGGTGCTGCTGCGCGGTGGGCGGATTGCGGCCGATGGAACGCGCGGGGAGCTGCTGCGCGACGGTCCCTTGTCTGAAGTGTTTGGCGGGCCGATCCAGGTGGTGGAGCACGACGGGCGGTTGACCGCGTTCGCGGGGTAGAGCCCTTTTACCGGTAGAGCCACGCCCTGCGTGGCTCCCCGGAAATCCATCAGAACCTGACCGCCACCGCCCGGCTCTCGATCGGCGCCATCCGGCCCTGGTCCTGCAGCTGCAGGTCGCGCAGCTCGAACGGCGCGGCATAGCCGCTGGGCAAGGCCACGCTGTCGAAGGCCAGTACCAGCTCACCGCCTCCGACGCTCTCGAACCACGCCGCACTGTGCGCCTGCGCCACCGGCCGCAGCACGCCCCCCGGCCCGGTGGCGTACAGCGTGCCGCGCGCCTCGTACCGACCCGGCGCGCCGATCCGCAGCGGCAGCCGCACCTGACGCTGGGCCGCATCCACCTCGGCCTGGCCACTGAAGCGCGCGGTCGGCCGGGCCACCGCGAACGCCACCTTGGCGTCACGCTGCACGCCCTGCGCGGTCACGAAGGCCTGCAGTTCCCACAGGCCCTGCGCCTGCCCGATGTCCTCGGGAATCGTCACCTGCGCACGCAGCCCGTCCTTGCCGGCGACCAGCGGTACCGGCCAGCTGCGACCGTCCGGCGCCACCAGCAGGGCTTCGCCCGCCGCCGGCAGCACCCGCGCCACCGAGCGGCCTGCCGCCAACGCGGTGCTGCCGCCATCGTTCTGGAGGCGGGCGCTGAGCGCGATGCGCCCTCCGGCCAGCACCTGCTGACGGTCGGCCTGCAGCTGCAATGCGATCGGGCTGTTGGGTTCCAGCACCTGCACCACATAGCGACCCTGTGCCTGCGGCGCCTGCAGTCGGTAGCTGCCCACTGCGATGCTGGCGCCGGTGCGGGCCATTGCGCTGCCCTCGTTGACGCCCATGCCAGCGGCACGCAGCTGCTGGGTGTCGACCACCGTGTCCAGCGCCTGCGCACCGTTGGGGTCGCGCACCTGCAGCTGTTCCACTTCCAGCGGGCGCGCACCCTGCACCGGGCTGACCTGGATCACCGCATCCGGTGCGGTCAGCGGCAGCTCGAGGCCGCGCTGCAGGCTGGAGGCGTCCACGGTGTCCCAGTAGCTGCGGCTCAATGCGGTGAAGGGCGCGGGTGCGGTCAGCGCCTGGTCCGGGTCGAGCGCCCAGGCGAACTGCACCGGGGCGCGTTCGATGGTCGCATCGGGCATGGGCGCGCGTTCCACCCTCGGCGCCACCGCATCCGGCGCGCGTGCGGTCTGCAATGGTTGTGCTGCCTGCAAGGGCAGTGCAAACACTGCTGCGGCCACGGCGATGGCCAAGCTCAGTCGTGACGTCATGGCGTGCTCCTCAAAGGGTCAGGTCGTTGCGCAGGATCGCGCCCAGGCCGAAGCATTCGCGGCGGCTCTGGTTGTGGCTGAGCGGTTCGGCGCCGTTGGTGCGTGCCTTGTCGGTGAACAGCACGCTGCCCGCCGCCTTCTGGCTGCTGCACTCCAGGAAGCCGTCGGAACAGCTGTTGAGCCAGTTCTGGGTGAGTTCCAGCCCTACGTTCTGCGCATAGCCGCCGCAGTAGCTGTTGCTGTCCCACACCGCGGATTCGACGTCCGATCCGACTACTGCGCGGAACGGTCGGGGCAGTGCCGGGCGACCCGCGGTGCCGTACAGGTTCTGCGCGTTGTAGGTGGCCATCCAGCCCACTTGCTGCATGCGCACCGCATCGTTCTGGTAGCCCAGCAGCCAGCCTACGGAGGCCTCGAAAGCGTTGCCGTTGAGCACCGCGTCGGCCAGCGGCGTACCGGCCGACGACGGTGCCAGCGCGGTGACCTTGCTGATGGTCTGGATCAGCTTCGGGTAGCGGCTGTCGTAGGTGGGGTTGGAGAGGATCCAGCGCACCACGTTGCCACCGTTGGAGTGGGTGATCACCACCAGCTTGGTTATGCCGCGCGTATTGATGAACGTGGTGAGCTGCCCGGCCAGGCAACCGGCTGCCTCGGGCTTCCACATGTACTGCTCGAAATCGCAGTTGACCACGGTGTAATTGGCGCTGTTGGGCAACCCCTGGCGCACCGTGTCGATGATGCCCGGCTGCCAGTAGTCGGCGCGCGCATCGGTCTGCTTGCCGGTGCCGTGCACGAACGCCACGCCCAGCACATCGGCGGCGTGGGCGCTGGCGCTTGCCAGCATGAGTCCCAGGGCGAGGCCGATGCCCTTCCCCACTGCAGTGGTTTGCATTCTTTCGTCTCCGTTTGGGCAGCGGGGCAGAGCCCCGCTCTACCGTTGGTGGTTCCCCCTGACTGCTGACGCCCCGTGCATTGGTTCCATTGATCGGGAACCGGCATACAGGTGATGGCGCCAATGCAGAACCTATGCCGGCTGGCGATCCCAGTCCGTGACCCAGTACAGGGTTCGTCGCATTTGAAACCAATCCCACGGCGGCGATGCAGCGCGCCGTGCCGGGTCTGGCGGCATGACCTGCGGCGGCTGGCAGGCGGGCTGGAAGCTGCGATCATGCCGGCTTCACGCGCACGTCGAGACCCGCCCATGCCTTATGCCACCGCCCTGCTCCGTCCCCTGCTGACCACTGCCCTGCTGGGGGTTCTGGCGGGCTGCGCCTCGGTACAGGCCCCGGCCACGCCGGTGGAGGCCACGGTGGTGACCAAGGCAGTGGGCTACCTTGCCGCCGATGCCGTGCCGGCCAGCCTGGCGCTGGTGCCGGCGCCGCCGGTGGCGGGGTCGGCCGGATTTGCGTTGGATGAGCAGGTCAGCCGCGAGGCCCGCGCGCTGCGCGGCAGCCCGCGCTGGGAGCAGGCGCACCGCGACGCCGAACTGGGCTTCCCGGAAGGCGCCAACCAGTTCAGCTGCGCGATCGGGCTGGATGTGGATGCAGGGAAGACCCCGGCGCTGTACCGCCTGCTCGAGCGCAGCCGGATCGACGCCAGCGCTGCCACGCGCGCGGCCAAGCACCAGTACCAGCGCTCACGCCCGTTCATGGTCAATGGCGAACCGACCTGCACGCCGGACGATGAGGACGGCCTGCGCAAGAACGGCTCCTACCCCTCCGGCCATACCTCGATCGGCTGGGCCTGGGCGTTGATCCTCTCGGAAATCGTGCCCGAGCGTGCCGATGCGATCCAGGCACGCGGCCGCAATTACGGCGAAAGCCGGCTGGTGTGCAACGTGCACTGGCAGAGCGACATCCTGGAAGGCCGGTTCATGGGTGCCGCGGCGGTGGCGCGGCTGCATGACAACGCCGCGTTCCAGAGTGACCTGCTGGCCGCCCGCAAGGAAATCGCGGCGGCACGGAAAGCTGGCGTGGGTTCAAGCCGCGACTGCGCAGCCGAAGAGAGCGTGCTGAAGATCAGGCCCGCCAGCGCGCTGTGACGTAAACAAGAACGGCGCGGATCTCTCCGCGCCGTTCTCGTTTCATCCGATCACACCGCGATCAGAACTTCGCGGTGAACTCCACGCCAAACGTACGCGGCTCGTTGAGGAAGCCGGTCAGGTTGTTGAAGTCGATCGCGCCGACCACGCGGGTCTGGTTGGTCAGGTTGCGGCCGAACACCGCCACGTCGTACTGGCCGTATTCCCAGTTGTAGCCCAGGCGCAGGCCGCCTTCCAGCGACGAGCGGCTGCGGAATTCCGGCGACTCGTACAGGAAGAAGTTCACCGGGCTGCGGTAGGCCCAGTCGGTGTACACATACAGTTCGTTGGCGTCGCTGAGCGGGAAGCCGGCGCGCAGGGTCATGTTGTGGATCCACTTCGGCGCCTGCGGCAGCGGGTTGCCGTTGACCAGCGCGTAGGTGCCGCCGTTGATCACCGTGGTCGGGTCGGTGATGGTGCAGCCCCCACCGCAGATCGCCACCGCCAGGTCGCGGTCCTTGATCTCGGTGTCGTTGTAGCTGCTGCCCAGGGTCAACAGCACGTGGTCGGTCAGGTAGGCCTCGAAGTCCAGCTCCGCGCCCTGGCCGATGGTCTTGTCGGCGTTGAGCAGGGTGGCGGTGTTGTTGCTGCCGCCCACCGCGATCAACTGCTGGCCATCGACGTTGTAACGGAAGATGTTGAAGCCCAGGCGCGCGCGACGGTCGAACAGGTCGGCCTTGACGCCCACTTCGTACGAAATCACCTTCTCCGAGTCGGCCTGCGACACGCCACCGAAGGCCAGGCGGCCCTGGATGGACGGGGCGCGGAAGCCCTTCGCCACGCGTGCGTAGGTGTTGACGTTGTCGGTGATCTGGTAGACACCGCTCAGGTCCCAGCTCACGTCATCGACATCGGTGTTGGCGATGTACGGACCGCTTACCGGCGTGCCACCCGGCACGGCCTGCAGCACGCTGGCGGTGAAGTCCTTCTTGTCCTGCGTATAGCGCACGCCGCCACGCAGCTTGAACTTGTCGGTGACGTCGAAGTCGCCGGAGGCGAACGCCGCCCAGGCCTTGTTGCGCTGGCTCTGCACGGCGTGGCCGGTCTGCGGGTTGCCCGGGGTCAGCGAGTCGTAGTTGAAGCTGTCGATGGTGACGTCTTCATCGAAGTAGAACACGCCGGCCTGCCAGTCGAAGCGGCCCCACTCGTTGGATTCCACGCGGAATTCCTGGGTCCACTGGCGGTGGTGCGGCAGGCCGTCGGCCGACTCGGACGGGAACGGAATGAAGCCCGGGCCGTAGTTGCCGGCACCCAGGAAGCTGGCGCCGTAGCCGCCGTCGATATCGCCATGGTTGAGCGACTCGGCGGTTTCATAGCCGGTGATCGAGTGCAGGGTCACGCTGCCCAGGTTCCACTGCAGGCGTGCGCTGCCGCCCCAGGTTTCCAGTTCCGAGAAGTTCTGCCCGTCGTTGGACACCTTGTCGCGGTCGAAATCTTCCACCAGCGCATTGCTGCCCGGCTGGATGATGTTGGCGCGGAACAGGCGCGCGGTGCCGTTGAGCTTGCGCTTGTGCAGGTTGAACAGCGCTTCGAACTCGTCGCCTTCGTACAGGAACTGCACGCGGCCAGCGGCTTCGTCATAGCCTTCAAAGCCCTCGGCCGGGGCGTTCGGGCGGGTGTTGTCGACGTAGTTGTCGCGGCGCTGGTACAGCGCCGACACGCGTGCGGACCAGCGGTCGGTCAGCGGACCACCGTAGGCGGCCTGGGTGTTCCAGGTGTCGTAGGTGCCGTAGGAGACCTTCACGTACCCATCGGCATCCTGCGAGGGACGGGCCGAGTCGAACTTGACCACGCCGGCCGGGGTGTTGCGCCCGAACAGGGTGCCCTGCGGGCCGCGCAGCACTTCCACGCCGGCCAGGTCGAACAGCGGGAAGCCCTTGAGCAGCGGGCTTTCCTGCACCACGTCGTCATACACCAGCGACACCGGCTGCGAGGCATTCAGATCGAAATCGGTATTGCCCAGGCCGCGGATGTAGAAGCGCGGGAAGGCACGACCGTAGGACGATTCGATGTTCAGGCTCGGCACGCGCGCCGACAGGAAGCGGATGTCGTCACCGGCCGAACCGAGTACGTCGAGCTTCTCGCCCTGGATGGCGGAGATCGACACCGGCACGTCCTTGGCGTTTTCCACACGGCGCTGCGCCGTGACCTGCAGGGTATCGAGCGCGACCGGATCCTTGGTGGCGGGGGCATCCTGGGCTGCGGCCGTCAGTGGCAGCAGGGCGGCAAGAGCGAGTACGAGGGGGTGCACGGACGGAGTACGGCCGTGGGCAGTGCGGTTCGAGAACATGGCGATTAGGCTGTGTTGGGAGGGGTGGTGGACCGGCGCTACCAGACAATTGTTGCAGTACAACAACAGCGTCGCAAATGCGGGTCATTGATTACCAAGATCCGGGGCCGGAAATGTAAAACCGGATACGGACCAAACTGAATGTCTTCAGGTAGTGACCAGCACTTATCTCCCTCGTGCGGCATCTGCCACCAGGGTTACTGGCACTGCTGCTGAGCTGCCATCATTCGCGGGATACGGACAGGGTACGCGCAGTGTTGTTGCCGAGGTAGCCAACGACGACATCGCGCTTCCCCGGGGAACAACTCCAGCAGTCTGACTCCGCAGCCTCGCAAACGACCGTTTTCAGCGGTGCTTCCCCCCCTTGGACCCGTCAGGTGCAACGTGGATCATGATCGAACGGTGCGGCAGTACCTGCTCCCGGAGTCAACCGGTGCTACAACCCGGCGGAAAATATCAAGGGCGTAGCGATGAACTCCCGAATAAAGCGGGGCGAGATCCATGAATGTCTTTTTGGAAGGTACAGGCCGCTGCTTGATGCAGAAGGCGCTCCCGTCCTGAGAGATGACAGTGGCAGAACCGAGTTCACGAGGACTGAGTTCCAAGGTCCGATTCCCTATGAGATCCAGAAGCCGCGGCCCGTGGTGATCCTTGGCGACCACAAAGGCCAGTATCTGGTTGTTCCCATCAGCACCACGCAGGACTGTCACAGCAACCCGCGAAAAGCGGGCGAAGCAAGAGGGCTGCACGTCCGCTTGGCGCGGTCGGATCTACCTGGTCTCGCCCGGTACGGAGACGCCGCGACCTGCTGGGCCAAATCCAACATGATCCAGACGGTAGACCGCAATCGCCTCAGACCGCTGAATCGACGCGGTTCGCCGCCGCCCAGGGTTTCGGAGGACTGCTTGGCTTCCATCCAGCGGGCAGTGATCAGGGCAATTGGCTGCCAAGGTCTTCTGGACTCTTTGAACGTAGTGTCGCAAACAGGCCGTAAAGATAGGCCTGCTCCTCGACCGTTGGAACCCGATGAAGCGTCTTCAACATATTGATATTAAATAGTTTTTTAGAATGTTGGCCGACGCATCCGTCCTTGCACAGCATGATCGAAGGATCTAGACTTCAGTCGTTGGCCGAAAGGCACACGCAGTACATTTGGCCGAAAGGCACCGAGAGGCCCGCGAAAGCGGGCCTCTTTTTTACCCAGGCCCCAGGACGGGCGAAGGCTCAATTCGTAGTGACACGCCACGCGTGTCCCCGTCTGACCCTGCCAACGCCGCAATCCACCCCGCGCCCGGCTAAACGACATTGCCCGGTTGCCGGCCGACGGCCGGCACTACCCGGTATGCTGGCGACCTTCAAGGTCCCCATTCACTTATCTGCCGCCCATGATTGCCTTCCGCCGCACCCGTCTGACGTTGTCCGTTGCCCTGCTCGGCCTGCTGGCCGGCTGCGGTGGTGAGAACACCCGCCCTGCCCCGGTCACCCCGGTGGTGGTGCCGGCCGCGCAGGCCAAGCCGGTGAAGATCGGCATTGCGCTCGGCGGCGGCGCGGCCAAGGGCTTCGCGCATATCGGCGTGATCAAGATGCTGGAAGCCAACGGCTTCGAACCGATGGTCGTTTCCGGCACCAGCGCCGGCAGCGTGGTCGGTGCGCTGTACGCCAGCGGCATGGATGCGTTCCAGATGCAGTCCAAGGCCGTGGCCCTGGACGAAGCCAGCATCCGCGACGTGCGCCTGTTCTCCGGTGGGCTGGTGCAGGGCCAGAAGCTGCAGGACTACGTCAACGCGCAGGTCGACAACCGCCCAGCGGAGAAACTGAAGAAGCCGTTCGCCGCCGTGGCCACCAACCTGGACACCGGCGACCGCGCGGTGTTCGTGCGCGGCAACGTCGGCCAGGCCGTACGCGCCTCCAGCAGCATTCCCGGCGTGTTCGAGCCGGTAAAGATCGGCAGCAACATGTTCGTGGATGGTGGCGTGGTCAGCCCGGTGCCGGTGGACGCCGCGCGCCAGCTGGGCGCCGACTTCGTGATTGCCGTGGACATCTCCAGCAAGGCCAGCGGCAAGGCGCCGACCGGCATGCTGGGCATCGTCAACCAGTCCATCTCGATCATGGGCCAGCGCCTGGGCGAACAGGAACTGGCACGTGCGGACATCATCATCCGGCCCAAGGTGCTGGACATCGGCGCGGCCGATTTCAGCCAGCGCAACAACGCGATCCTGGAAGGCGAGAAGGCCGCGATGGCCGCGATGCCGCAGATCCGCACCAAGATCCAGCAGCTGCAGCGCGCGCGCGCCGCGGCGATTGCACCGCCGCCGCCCGCACCGAAGTGCGAGGAACCCTCGCGCGTTGGCAAGCTGATGGGGCGCAAGGAGAAGTGCGCGTAACGCGCCGCATCACTCCAGCTGCGACAACGGCAGCGCCCGGAAATCCTTCACCGTGCGCAGCACGAAACTGGAGTTCACGTCGGCCACCCCGGCCGCGTTCAGCAGCTTGTCCAGCAGGAAGCTGGAGAAGTGCTCCAGGTCGCGCACGTAGATGTGCAGCAGGTAGTCCATGTCGCCGGTGAGCGCATGGCAGGCCACCACCTCATCCCACTCCACCACGCTCTCGGCGAACACCCCGATGGCGTGCTGGTCGTGCTTCTCCAGCTGCACGCGCACGAATGCCTGCAGGCCCAGGCCGATCCGCCGGGGCTCCAGGCGCGCGCCGTAACCTTCGATCACCCCTTCGGTTTCCAGCCGCTGGACCCGCCGCAGGCAGGCCGACGGGGACAGGTTCACCCGCGCCGCCAGTTCGGCGTTGGTGGCGCGGCCGTGTTGCTGGATCTCCGCCAGGAGACGCAGATCCGTGCGGTCGAACTGGTTATCCCCGGACATTGCTGCTCCGCAACATTGAATGGACGCAACGATATTGCGCCACGTCGGCATATCCGTGCAACTTTGCAAGCCTCTTGCGCGTCCCCTGCCCTAGCATCAACGGATGACCTTCCAGGAGTCCTCCGTGATGGAAACCGCCACCGCCCCGCGCCGCGTCGAACACCAGCAGACCGACAAGGGCTACGTGCCGGTGTACACCACCGCCGTGGTGGAACAACCGTGGGAGAGCTACAGCGCCGACGACCACGCCACCTGGAGCACCCTGTACCAGCGCCAGCGTGAGCTGCTCGAGGGCCGTGCCAGCCGGGAGTTCCTGCAGGCGCAGGACGAGATGGGCATGAACGCGCACATGATTCCGCGCTTCGACCAGCTCAACGAAGTGCTGGGCGCCGCCACCGGCTGGACCCTGGTAGGCGTTGAAGGCCTGCTGCCGGAACTGGATTTCTTCGACCACCTGGCCAACCGCCGCTTCCCGGTGACCTGGTGGATCCGCCGTCCCGACCAGATCGACTACATCGCCGAACCGGACATGTTCCACGACCTGTTCGGCCACGTACCGCTGCTGATGAACCCGGTGTTCGCCGACTACATGGCCGCCTACGGCCGTGGCGGCGTCAAAGCCCACGCCATCGGCCCCGAAGCGCTGCAGCACCTCACCCGCCTGTACTGGTACACGGTGGAGTTCGGCCTGATCAACACGCCGGAAGGCCTGCGCATCTACGGGGCCGGCATCGTCTCGTCCAAGGGCGAGTCGCTGTACTCGCTGGAATCGGCCGCGCCGAACCGGATCGGGTTCGACCTGGAGCGGATCATGCGCACCAAGTACCGCATCGATACGTTCCAGAAGACCTACTTCGTCATCGACAGCTACGAGCAGTTGATGGAGGCCACCTCGCCGGACTTCACGCCGATCTATGCGGCACTGGAAGCCCAGGAACACCTGCCGGCCGGTGACGTGCAGGACGGCGACCGCGTGTTCCAGAAGGGCACCGGTGAGGGCTGGGCGGACGGCGGCGACGTCTGATTCGCGCGTATCGGGGTAGAGCCGGGCTCTGCCCGGCTTGCCTCACCAAGCGCGTATTTTCGGCGGCGCAGGCAACTGGTTGAGCCGATCAAGTACGGCCTTCGCATGGTAGGTTCGCCCCCACTTGCGCTCGTCCCCCTGTACCAGCACGCCTTCCTTCTCCAGCGCATAGATGCCGGTCAGTGCAGAACGTTCTGAAACACCCAGCAGGACAGCAACCTGCGACGCGGTCACCACGGGATGCCCGATGAGCAGGCTGGGAAGGCGATGGGCGACCGAGTCACGGCGGTAGCCCTGCATCTGTTCGGCCCACTTTTTCGCCAACGTGGTCATATCGTCGGCAATCGATATCGCGTCGTTTGCCGATTCCACGATCGCCTTGCACACCATGTCCATCCAAGGTGCCCAGTTGCCCTTGATCTGCACCTGGTTGAGCGCGTCGTAGTACGCATCCTTGCTGCGCAGCAGTGCACCGGACAGGTACAGCGGCGGATGGCCCTCGGCGGCGAGGATCAGCGGCATCAACAATCTGCCGGTTCGACCATTGCCATCCTTGTAGGGATGGATGGTTTCGAACTGCGCATGCGCGATGGCCAGCTGCGCTATGACGATCAGCTCGCCCTGCTCGTCTTCGTGCCGTTCGTACTGAAGCATGGAGCGCTCCAGTTCCTGCATGGCCGGTTCGATCCTGTCCGGCGGCGACGGAATGAAACGGGCGTCTGCCGGCCGGCTGCCCAAGGCGCCGATGATGGCCTGCTCCGTTCGATAAACCCCTTTTGGAAAGTCGTCGGGAGCATCCTGCATCAGCATGGCATGCAGTTGATTGACCAGCTGCAGGGTGAGCGCCGCCCTGCCACCTTCCCTGACCGCGTCCAGGCCGTGCTGAAGCGCCTGCACGTAACGCTCGGTTACCAGTACGTCCACTGGCAGACCGTCCATGCCCAATGTGGCCTCATAGACGAGCAGCTGATCCAGGTCGGTCTGGGTGCCTTCAATCTGGGAGCTCTGTACCGCCTCCCGACGCGCCAGCGTCCGTGTCACCAGCTCAGGCGCGCGCCAATGCCGCATGGCATCGCCTAGCCGGTCAAGGGCAGAGTTTGCGTTTGCCATCAGGCTGAATGATCCTGAGTGTCCCACTGGCAGCCGCCGTGGCGTCGGCGGGGGGCTCATTGCCAGCAGATTGGGGCGCCCCTCTACCGGGGTGAGGTAGGCCCGAAGGGGCCCGGCAATGTCTTCTCTGCGCATTTTGGACCCCGGGAGCAGGAAGGTGGGTGACTGCTAACCTTCAAAAGCCTCTCACGCTTTTGAAGGTTGGGCAAATAAACTTCAAAAGTCTCCGGAGCTTTTGAAGGTTAGCGGCACGCCTGCGGCATTACCGCGGGTACGCCAGCAGCACCACCAGATCCTGCTCCCCGCGCTGCTGCAGCGCATGCAGACTGCCCACCCGGGTCAGCAGCGCATCGCCGGCGGCGACGTCGTACTGCTTGCCATCCAGCACGTAGCTGCCCTGCCCGCTTACGATGTAATAGATCTCATCCTTGTGCTGCGGGTGCAGGCCGATGCCCGCGCCCTTGTGCAGCACGCGCTTGCGCAGCACGAACGGCAGGTCTTTGTCCTCGGCGAAGAACGGATACGCCGTGGTCGGGCCGGCCCCGCCATGCGGGCCAGGCTGGCTGATCGCGATGTCACGCTCATGCACCACGCGCGACGGCTTGGCCGGGTCGCTTCCCTGCCCTGCGGGCTGGCTCACGTCGCAGTCGATGTCGCGCTTCAGGGCCGGTTTCAGTTCGGGCTTCAGGACCAGCCAGTCACGCACCACCAGGCACGCCACCGCATTCGCGCCGGCCGCACTGAAATGGGTGCCGTCGGCCCTGTTCTGCTCGGGTACGAACATGAAGTACGGCTTGGCGCCCTGCTCGCCCAGTTCGCGGATCCAGCGCGTGGAACTGGCATTGAGGTCGATCAACGGCACCTGCTCCCGCGCGGCCAGCTGTTTCACCGCCTGGGTGTACAGCCCGTGCGTGTCCAGCAGCGAACCGAAGTCATACAGCAGCCGCGCCACCGGCGTGATAAGCACCGGCGTAGCGCGCTTGTCGCGAGCCAGCTGCACGTACCGCATCAGGTACTGCGGGTAGGCGGTGTCCGGGTCGTCGTAACGCGTGGGATCTTCGAATTTGGCGTCGTTGTGGCCGAACTGGATCAGCAGTACGTCGCCGGGCTGGATGTCGGCGGCAATGGCGTCGAGCCGCTTTTCCTCGATGAAGCTGCGCGCACTGCGCCCGGCCTTGGCGTGGTTGCGTACTTCCCACTGCGCGGGATCCAGATAGCTTGGAAGTGCCTGGCCCCAGCCGGTCAGCGGTGCACGTTCCGGCCCGTATTCGGCGGCAGTGGAATCACCGGCAATGAAAATGCGGTGCGGCGCGGCGTGTGCGCTGGTGGCCAGCAGGAACAGACACAGCAACAACGAAGAACGCAGCATGGTCGTGCCCCGTAGCGCCGGGCTCTGCCCGGCGATCGCATGATGTCAGGGTGCGTGGGCCGGGCAGAGCCCGGCGCTACGCGGTTGGTACCGACCGTTGGTCGGTACCGAAGCATTATCTCGCCAACCAGCCACCGTCTACCGGAATGACCGACCCGTTGACGTAATCCGACGCACTCGACGCCAGGAACACCGCCGTACCGGCCAGATCTTCCGGCGTACCCCAACGCCCGGCCGGAATGCGGTCGAGGATGGACTTGTTGCGGTCCTCATCGGCGCGCAGCGCGGCGGTGTTGTCGGTGGCCATGTAACCCGGGGCGATCGCGTTGACGTTGATGCCCTTGCTGGCCCACTCATTGGCCAGCAGGCGGGTGATGCCGGCGATACCGCTCTTGCTCGCGGTGTACGACGGCACGCGGATGCCGCCCTGGAACGACAGCATCGAGGCGATGTTGATGATCTTGCCGCGGCCCTGCGCGATGAAATGACGACCGGCCGCCTGCGAGATGAAGAACGCAGACTTGATGTTGACGTTCATTACGTCGTCCCAGTCCTGCTCGCTGAAGTCCACCGCATCGGCGCGACGGATCAGGCCAGCGTTGTTCACCAGGATGTCCAAGCCGCCCAGCCCTTCCACGGTTTCGCGGATCACCCGCTCCACCGGCTCGATGCTGATCAGGTTCGCTTCCACCGCCAGGCAGCGGCGGCCCAGCGAGGTGATCTTTGCGATGGTCTCGGTGGGCGGCGCGATGCCGGCCACTGCGACGTCGGCGCCGGCCTGCGCAAGCGCGACGGCGATGCCCTGCCCCAGGCCGGTGTTGCCACCGGTGACCAGGGCGATCTTGCCTTCCAGACTGAACGGATTAGCCATTACGGGTAGTTCCTTATCCAATGCGGGACGCGCGCCGCCCGCGTGCTGCAGACGGCGCGGTGTGGGTCACTTGAGCTGGCAGATGTCCAGCACGTGCATGTCGGTGTAGTCCAGGTTTTCGCCGCCCATCGCCCAGATGAAGGCGTAGTTGCTGGTACCGGCGCCCATGTGGATCGACCACGGCGGCGACACCACCGCTTCGTTGTTCTGGATGACGATGTGGCGCTGCGCGTCCGGCTCGCCCATGAAGTGGTACACGCGGTCGTTCTGGCCCAGGTCGAAGTAGAAATACACTTCGCTGCGACGGTCGTGCAGGTGCGGCGGCATGGTGTTCCACACGCTGCCCGGCTTCAGCACGGTCAGGCCCAGCAGCAGCTGCGAGCTCTGGCAGGTCGCCGGTACGATGTACTGGTAGATGGTGCGCTCGTTGCTGGTTTCCAGCGCGCCGCGCTCCAGTGCAACCGCGTCCTTGATCGACAGCTGCTTGGTCTCGAAGCGCGCATGCGCCGGGGTCGAGGCCAGGTAGAACTGCGCCGGAGCGGCGGCGTCATCCGAGGCGAACACCACGTCTTCGCTGCCCATCGCCACGTACAGGCCGTCCTTCGGACCCAACTTGTACACGGTGCCATCCACGGTCACCGTGCCGCTGCCGGCGCCCACGTTGATCACGCCCAGCTCGCGGCGTTCCAGGAAGGCATGGCCGGCGGCCGAGGCCGGTTCGGTCTGCTTCGGCAGGGACACCGGGCCCTTCACCGGGGCGGCGCCGCCCAGCACGAAACGCTCGTAGTGGGTGTACTTCAGGGTCACCGCGTCGGCATTGAACAGGCCGTCGAGCAGGTACAGCTCGCGCAGGTCGTCGTTGCTGGCGCCCTTGATGGCGTCGGGATGGGTGGCGTAGTGGGTCTTGCAGTACATGGCGTCTCCAGAGCAGGGGTGGGCCGACGGGTCGGCCCCGGCGCGATTTCCTGCATTGTAGCGAGACAGGAAACCGGTGTCATTTTGCGGTGCGGTAGGGGTGGGCCCGGCGGAAAGGAGGGTCAGGGTTACAGGGCTGAGGAATCATGGCCAGCGGCCATGATCTACAGCCGCCCGGGGACTGACCGCTATGCGGTCAATCCTCGGGCGGCTGGCAGGAATCCCGAACGATCAGGTGCGGGCGCACGCTGGCGATCTGCAGCGCGGCCTGGCCCTCGGGCTGGATCAGCATGGCAGCCGCGGTGCGCCCGGTGTCGCGCGTGTGGCGGCGCACCGAAGTCAGCGACGGCCACAGGCGCGAGGCCAGCGGGCTGTCGTCGTAGCCGATGATGGACAGCTGCCTTGGGATGCTGATCCCGGTGCGCAGCGCCACCTTGTAGATACCGGCGGCCATCTCATCGTTTCCGGTGAAGATCGCGGTCGGGCGGGTCTTGCCCAGCAGCAGCTTCTCGGCGGCAGCCACGCCGGACTCAAAGGTGTAGCCGGCCTCGATGATGCGCCCCGGCGGCAGCTCGATGCCACGCTGCGCCAACGCCTCCACGAAGCCGGCGGTGCGGTCGTGGGCCGAGCGGTAGGCACTGGGACCGGTGACCAAGGCGATGTCGCGGTGACCCAGCGAGAGCAGGTAGTCGGCCGCTTCGGCGGCGCCGTCGCGGTCGTGGGTGACCACCATCTGCGAGGTTTCATCCAGCGCCGCCGAGGCGATGCGGGTGAAGCGGCAGCCGATCTCGTCCAGCATGTCCACGAGTGCCTGGTCTTCCGAAGCACGGGGGACCAGGATCACCGCATGCAGCTTCTGCTGCTGCACGAAGCGGCGCACGCCTTCGATGTAGCCGGGGCTGCGCGAGTCGCAGGGGTGCACCACCAGCTCGAAGCTGGAGCCGCGCAGCGCGTCCAGCGCGCCGTACTGCATGTCCACGATGTACTGCGCGGTGGGGTTGTCGTAGACCATGCCGATCAGGAAGGAGCGGCGGAAGGCCAGGCCACGGGCCAGCGGGTCGGGCGTGTAGCCGACCTCGCGCATCAGCGTTTCGACCTTCTCGCGGGTGTCTTTGCGCACCAGCGGCGAGTTGTTGATGATCCGAGAAACCGTTTTCTTGGAAACACCCGACAGCCGCGCGATGTCGTTGATCGTGGCGGCCTTGCCCTTGGTCAACCCGTTCGTTGCCGGGTCGCTCTTGCTGCGCAGTGACATGTGTTCAAACCGAGAGAGGTCGAAA
Organism: Stenotrophomonas aracearum; assembly: GCF_031834615.1. NCBI lineage: Bacteria > Pseudomonadati > Pseudomonadota > Gammaproteobacteria > Lysobacterales > Lysobacteraceae > Stenotrophomonas > Stenotrophomonas aracearum. The sequence continues at coordinate 109,355 of NZ_CP115543.1, read as the reverse complement.
GAGTCTACCGGCCCACTCAATCGAGGGCGCGGTAGCGGAACTGGCGGAAGTGGACCTTGCCGTCGCCGGCAGCGTACAGGGCCGGCTTCAGGGCGAGGAACTTCCCGGCCACATTGTGATGGTAGCCGGAGACTTCCATCTGAACCGGGTACTTCTTCCAGGTTTTGCCATCGGTGCTGGAATGGATCGTGACGATGTGCCGGTTGTTGGTCACCCGCAGCCACAGCTTGCCGCCTTTGGCACTGCGCTCCAGCCGGGTGGGGCGCTCCTCGCCGTAGCGATGCATGATGAACTTCTCGCCGTTGCTGCCCACGCCCACGTACAGGCGGTCGCTGTAGAAGAGCAGGGCACCGCCCACCGCGCCGGGTTCGATGTCCATTTCGACCTCGAACTGGTAGGCCTGGTCGCCGGCAATGGCGGTCAGCGGCGAACTGTCGCGCGGGGTGTCGCCCTTGCCCTGCAGGGTCATGCCGTCGGCGCTGAAGCCCAACCGCTTGTACTCGTCCTGGGCGGGGTTGAAGAAGCTCCACTGTGCGCCCAGCGTGCTGCCGCCGAAGTCGTCCGAGAGCGCCATGCCGTGCTGGCCCACCGATTCGCCCGAGGGCTTGGCCAGCGGCTGGCCGAGGTCGCCGCCCTTGGCCACGAACCAGCCGTCGTCGGTCCACTCGATCGGTTCCAGCAGGGCCTGCCGACCCAACGTCCAGTAACCGTTCTCATAGCCGTGGTAGATCATCCACCAGCGCCCGTCGGTGCCTTCCACCACCGTGGCGTGGCCGCGCGACCACCACGGCTCGGCCGCCGACTTCGTACGCGTGATCGGGTTGTTCGGCGCGTTCACCCATGGCCCATGGATCGAGCGCGAGCGCGCGGTGATCACCATGTGTCCGGTCGGCGGGCCGGCGGTGCCGCCCACGGCGGTGGTCATGTAGTACCAGCCGTTGTGGAAATTGATCTTCGGGCCTTCCTGCGCGTACGCCTCCACGTCCCAGCTTTCCGGGTACTTCCAGCCGTCGTAGACGTGTTTGGGCGTGCCGACCACGCTCAGCCCGTCATCCGCCAGCTGCACATAAGCGCCGCCGCTCAGGAACAGGTAGCGCTTGCCGTCTTCCCCCACTGCATGCCCGGGGTCGATGTAGCCGCCCAGACCGATGTCGATCGGCTCGCTCCACGGCCCGCGGATGCTGTCGGACCAGACCACGAAATTGCTGCGGGTTTCGCCGGTGCGCGCCGGGAAGTAAATGTAGTAGCGGCCTTCATGCTTGACGATGTCCGGCGCCCAGATCGCGCCCACGTTCTTCGTGATCGCGTGGCCCAGCGGCTGCCAGTTCACCAGGTCGCGCGAGTGCCAGATCGGCAGGCCGGGGTAGGCGTCGAACGAGGACAGGGTAAGGTAGTAGTCGTCGCCGTCCTTCAGCACCGATGGGTCCGGGCGGTCGCCGGCGAACACGGGGTTGAGGAAGGTGCCGTTGCCGAGGTCGGCCTGGCGCTGGTTTTCGATGCCGCGCTTCCAGGTGGGTGCGGCAGCGTCGGCCGCGTGTGCGGCGCCGGTGAGCAACAGGCCAGCGGTCACCAGCCCGGCCAGCAGGGTCTTCAGATGCATGGGTGTTTCTCCATCAACAGCGTGGCGGCCGAAGCCGCCACACAATCAGGCGCGCAGCAGCGCCGGCAACCACAGCGACAGCTGCGGGAAGAAGGTCACGATCAGCAGCACGGCCACCGCGGCGAACCAGAACGGCCAGATCGAGCGCATGCTTTCGCCTACGCTGATCTTGCCGATGGCGGTGCCGATGAACAGCACCGAGCCCACCGGCGGGGTGACCAGCCCGAGGCCACCGGTCAGCACCAATACGAGGCCGAAGTGGATCGGATCGATCCCGTAGGCCTTGGCCACCGGCAGGAAAATCGGCGTGCAGATCAGGATCATGGGTGCCAGGTCCATGAAGGTGCCGAGCAGCAACAACATCACCACGATCATCAGCAACACCATGAACTTGCTGTGCGCGAACGACTGCAGGAACTCCACCGCCGCCGCCGGCACCTGCAGGTAGGCCAGCAGCCAGCCGAACACGGCCGCGGTGGCAATCACGAACAGGATCACGCCGGTGCTGCGTGCCGCATGGGTGACCGTAGCCATGAACTCGCGCCAGTTGAGCTGGCGGTACAGCACGGTGGTCACCAGCAGCGCGTACACCACGGCGATGGCCGCGCTCTCCACCGCGGTGAAGATGCCGGCGCGGATACCGATGAAGATCAGCGCCACCAGGCCCAGGCCGGGCAGGGCGGAGACCATGCGCAGCAGCACCGCGCGCCAGCCCGGGAACACTTCCACCCCGTAGCCGCGTCGGCGCGCCACCATGTACCCGGTGACCATCAGCGTCACCGTCATCAGCAGCGCCGGCACGATGCCCGCCGCGAACAGGTCGGCGATGGACAGCCCGCCACCGGCGGCGGCCGAGAACAGGATCAGGTTGTGCGACGGCGGCACCAGCAGCGCCACCAGCGCGGCGGTGATGCTCACATTAACCGCGAAGTCGCGGTCATAGCCGCGCTTGACCATCTGCGGAATCATCGTGCCGCCGACCGCCGACACGTCGGCAATCGCCGAGCCGGACACACCGCCGAAGAACAGCGAGGACAGGATCGAGACCTGGCCCAGGCCGCCGCGCAGGCGCCCGACCAGCGACGAGGCCAGCGCGATCAGGCGCTCGGAGATGCCGCCGCGCATCATGATTTCGCCGGCGAAGATGAACAACGGAATGGCGATCAACGACGCTGAGCCGGTACCGGCCGAGATCTGCTGCACCAGCACCAGCGTGGGCAGGTCCAGGTACCACAGCGTAGCCAGGGCCGCCGCCGCGAGCGCATACGCCACCGGCACGCCGAGCAGGAGAAGCACCGCAAATACAGTGAAAAGAATCGTAATACCCATGACTCAGCGGTCTCCCTCTGCTTCTGCGACAGCAGCCGGTTGCACGGTCTGCACCATCTGGTTCACCGCGAACAGCGCCATCAGCGCGCCGCCGATGCACAGCGGCAGGTAGTTGATGCTCTGTGGCAGGTTGGCGCCGGCGGCCTTGATGTCCAGCCCGTCCATCAGCAGCACCCCGGCCCACCAGGCAATCACCACGCCCAGCACCGCCACCACCAGCGAACCGAACACGTCCACCGCGCGGCGCAGGCCCGGTTGCATGTGCGCGGCCAGCAGGTAGAAGCCGAAGTGGCGGCGGGTATGCACACCGGTGGCCGCGCCCAGGCTCATCGCCGTGGCCAGCAGCAGCAGGGTGACCGGCTCGGTCCAGCTCGGCGAATCGTTGATCACATAGCGCGCGAACACCTGCCAGCCCTGCACCACCACCAGCCCGAGCAGCGCCAGCACGGCGATATGGATGGTGATGTCGGCAATCAGGTCCAGCGCACGCTGGGGCGCCGAGCGAACGTCGGCGATGATTCCGGAAGTCGTCTCTGACATCGCGTTGGTCCTCAGGCGAAGTCGCGGATGCGACGGGTGAGCGCGGCCAGTTCCGGCCGCTGCAGGTACTGCTGCAGCAACGGGTCGGCGGCCTTGCGGAAGGCCGGCATGTCGACCTCGTTGAACTGGATGCCGAAGTCGGCCACGGCCTGGCGCGCGGTGCTTTCCGAAGCATCCCACTGCTGGCGCATCACGCCCACCGATTCGCGCGCGGTCTGCAGCAGCAGCTGGCGGTCGGCCGGGCTGAGTTCCTCGAAGGTGCGGCGCGACATCAGCAGCACGTCCGGCGCATAGGAGTGATCGCTCTGCGACCAGTAGCGCGCCGCTTCGAAATGGCGGCTGGAATGGAAGCTGCGCATGTTGTTTTCCGCACCGTCGATCATGTGCGTTTCCATGCCCGAGAAGGTGTCGCCCAGCGACATCGGGGTCGGGTTGGCACCGAGCAGGCGCATCAGCTGGATGAAGATGTCCGACGAGGCCACGCGCAGCTTCAGGCCGTGCAGGTCCTTCGGTTCCACGATCGGATGCTTGGTGTTGTAGAAGCAGCGTGCGCCGGAATCGTAGATGGCCAGGCCCACCAGGCCGCGACTTTCAAGGCCGCGCAGCACGTCGTCGGCGATGCCGCCATCGAGTGCGCGACGCATGTGCGCCACCGACTCGAACACGTACGGCAGGCACAGCGCCTGGGTCAGCGGGAACGCATTGTTGAGCGCTCCGGCGTACACGCGGGTGATGTCGATGACGCCGAAGCGCGCCATGTCGATTGCTTCGGACTCGCGGCCCAGCTGGCCGGAGTGGTACTGGCGCAGCTTCAGCCGGCCGCCGGTTTTTTCTTCGAGCTGCTGGCCGATCCACTTCACCGCGGTCACGGTGGGGTAGTCGGCCACATGCACATCCGTGGCCGTCAGCAGGCGCGCGCCACCGGGCGCGGCGCTGGAACGTGAACACCCCGCCGACAGCAGGGGCACGCTGAGCGCGCCCACGCTGGTGGCAAGGAACTTTCTGCGAGTAATCATCTGCGCCCTCCCAAGCGTACTCGCCATGGCCGACCGGTTACCCGGCGGCGATGGCCCTGCAGGTAATGTCGCCGTAACCGGCGAAACGGATCAGTGCCTGTTGGCCTACGGCGATGTCATGGATACCGGTGGCATTGCCACTGGCGATCAGATCGCCGGCCTTCAGCGGACGACCACGCTGGGCAGAGCGGCCCAGGGCGAAGGCGAATGCGGTGCGCAGGCCGCCAGGCAGCAGGGTGGCGCCGCCGGTACCCACCACTTCGCCGTCAATGCGGGTTTCCGCACGCAGGTCGGCATCGTCCAGCGTTGTCCAGTCCGGAATCTCCGGGCCCAGCACCAGGCCGTTGTTGTTGCCGAAGTCCGAGACCACCACGAGCGGCCCAAGCTTGTTGATCGTGGCCAGCGGGCTGCTGGCCACTTCCACGCCGATGAACAGCCGCGCCGGCTGAGCTTCGGCCTCTTCCGGGGTCCAGTGCAGCTTGTCCGCGGGGGCGTCCTCGGTCAGCTGGAACACGTACTCAGCCTCGACCGCGCCGAAGCCGCCCACGAACACCGGAATGTCGGTTGTTCCACCGGTAGCATTCCAGAGCCGATTGGAGAAGATCGGGCCCAGCAGGCGGTCGTCCCCGGAGGCATCGCGGCGCTCGGCGGCGATGTAGCCGACCTTCCAGCCCACGACCCCGGCGTCCCACAGCGCAATGGCGTGGTCCTGCACCTGGTAGGCGGTGACCAGGTCGTCCGGGATGGTTCCCGGGAAATCCGGCAGTGACCGGCCCTGCTGGCGGGCCGAAACGAACGCCTGGGCGATGTCGCCCAATCCCTGTTCTGGCAGATCCTGTTTGCCCTGATCGTTGCTCAAGCGGGTCTCCCGTTGTTTTGTTGCACTGCCCATCGACAGTGCTTGGATGAGCTGTATATGGTAAACCGGTGTCATTGGCAATGTGCAGCGCATCAGAAGCTGCCAGCGCCCGGCACGCGGTCGTTTCCCATACCAAGGATCCCCGGATGCGCTGTCTCGTGTTGATGCCCCTGCTGGCGGGCTGCCTGCTTTCCGCCCTCGCCTCTGTCCCGCTGCCGGCCGATGCGGCCGAACGGCCAGTGCCGCAGACCGAGCCCGCTCCCGGCGCGCCAGACCGCATCGACCTGTGGCCGGCCAGTCAGGTCCCGGGTGAACCGCGTGCGGCCAGCGCGCCGAACGTCGTCGAACGCAGCGACAACAGCGCGCTTCCGGACCGCTACATCGACAGCGTCAGTGCGCCTTACCTGGTGGCCTATCGCCCGGCCCGGCCCAACGGCAGCGGGCTGCTGGTCATTCCCGGCGGTGGCTACCAGCGCATCGTGCTGGACAAGGAAGGCACTGCGCTGGTGCCGGCCTTCGTGGAGCAGGGCGGAGTGACCCTGTTCGTGCTGCGGTACCGCCTGCCGACCGGCCGTGATGACCGCCAGGCGGCGCTGGCTGACGCCCAGCGCGCCCTGCGCCTGATCCGCAGCAATGCGCGCCGGTGGCAGCTGGACCCGCACCGGATCGGGGTGATGGGCTTCTCCGCCGGCGGCCACGTGGCCGCGCGGTTGAGCACCGGATTCGCCACCGCGCTCCCGGGCATCGGTGACGCCGTGGACGCGGTCAGCGCGCGCCCGGACTTCGCCCTGCTTCTGTACCCGGTGATCGACATGGGCGCGCATGCGCACACGGGTTCGCGCTCCCGCCTGCTCGGCGAACGGCCCAGTGCCGCGCTGGAAAGGCAGTTCTCCCAGCAGTCCCAGGTTACCGCGCAGACACCGCCTACCTTCCTGGTGCACGCGCAGGACGACAGCGTGGTGCCGGTGCAGAACAGCCTGCTGTACTACCAGGCGCTGATCGACGCGGGCGTGCCCAGTGAAATGCATCTGTTCGCGCACGGCGGCCATGGCTTCGGCGTGCGCATTCCCGCCGCGCTGACCACCACGCAATGGCCCACGCTCGCGCTGCGCTGGATGCAGGCGCAGGGCGGGGAGGGCACGCCATGAGTCCGGCCGACCTGCAGCGCCGCCGTTTCCTGCGCGACAGCGCGCGTTACGCGCTGATGCTGGCGGCCGGTTCGTCGCCGATGGCCGCTGCGTTGGCCAACGCACCTGCCGGCGCCGCTTCCGATTCACTGGCCAAGGTCCGCAGTGGGCGCTTGCGGGGTCGTTACATGCAGGGCGTGCACAGCTTCCGGGGCGTGCCCTACGGCGCCGACACCGCCACCCGCCGCTTTCAGCCGGCGCTGCAGGAGCTGCCATGGCGCGGCGTGCGCGACGCGCTGGCCTACGGGCCTGCCGCGCCACAGGGCAGCAAGGACGACGGCCCTGGCAGCGAAGACTGCCTGTACCTCAACGTGTGGACCCCGGCGCTGCGCGATGGCAAACCGCGCCCGATCCTGTTCTACATCCACGGTGGCGCCTACAACAACGGATCGGGCAGCGACCCGCAGTACGACGGCAGCGCGCTGTGCCGGCGTGGCGACGTGGTGGTGGTCACGGTGAACCATCGGCTCAACGTGTTCGGCTACCTGTATCTGGCGCAGCTGGGCGACGCGCGCTTCGTCGATTCGGGCAATGTCGGCCAGCTCGACCTGATCCAGGCGCTGCAGTGGGTTCGCGAACATGCCGCCGAATTCGGTGGCGACCCCAACAACATCACTGTGTTCGGCCAGTCCGGCGGCGGCGCCAAGATCGCCACGCTGATGGCCATGCCGGCCGCGCGCGGCCTGTTCCAGCGCGCGTGGACGATGAGCGGCCAGCAGGTCACCGCCGCCGGGCCGCGGGCCGCCACCCAGCGCGCACGCATTGCGATGGACGCGGTGGGCGCGCGCGACGTGGACGCGCTGCTGGCCCTCCCGGCCGACGCCCTGCTGGCCGCCACCCGCGCGCGTGATCCCTCGCGGGTGGAGAGCACCTCGCTGTACTTCGGCCCGGTGGTGGACGGCGGCAGCCTGCCGGTGCACCCGTTCTGGCCACAGGCGCCGGCGCAGTCCGCACAAATTCCGATGGTGATCGGCAACACCCATGACGAAACCCGCGCCTTCCTCGGCAACGATCCGGCCAACTTCGCGCTGAGCTGGGAAACGCTGCCGGCGAAGCTGGAAAAGGAGCAGTTCGTGGACCTGCTGCCTTCGGTGGTGATCGCCGAATATCGGCGCCTGTATCCGCACTACACGCCGTCGGAAGTGTTCTTTGCCGCCACCACGGCCGGGCGTTCCTGGCGCGGCGCGGTGGAGGAACTGGAGGCGCGGGCCCGGCAGGGGGCACCGACCTGGGCCTACCAGCTGGACTGGGGATCACCACTGGACGGCGGGAAACTAGGCGCCTTCCATACGCTGGATATCCCGCTGGTGTTCGATAACACGCGAGCGGAAGGCTCGCGCACCGGGGAGGGGGCCGATGCGCAGCGCATGGCCGATGTGATGAGCGAGGCGCTGCTGGCGTTTGCCCGCACCGGGAACCCGAACCATCGCGGCCTGCCGCAGTGGGAGACGTACGGGTTGGAGCGGCGGCAGACGATGGTGTTCGACACCACGTCGAAGCAGGTCGACGACCCGCGGGGTGGGGAGCGCAGGTTGTACCAGCAGGCACCGTTCGTCCAACGCGGCACCGCGTAGGGACACGCCATGCGTGTCCAGAACACGCCATGCGTGTGTAGAACGTGGCCAGCCATCCGTGGGACACGCATGGCGTGTCGCTACGCGGTTGTCGTGAATGGCACGCTTTCCGGGCATACCGATAGGCTGAGTCTACCGAACAACGGAAATCGATTGATTTTCCGGCCAACGTGCGGCGATCTGCCGTGATCCAGATCAAACATCGCCTTAACGTTCATCGCCTAGACTGGAGGCATGCAAGCCCATTGCGATGCCTTTCCGCGGTTCCATGGACGCGATCGATTGATCGCCGCCGTCGATCACGCGGTCCAGAATGACGATCCGCAGCAGATCGCCATGACCCTGCGCGGCGCACTGTGCGAGGCCATCGCCGACAGCCGCATCCAGCTGCCGGCGTGCGTGCACCAGCCGATCAGCGACCACTACGCCCGCCGCGAGCTCTACCGCAGCCCGACCCTGGGCTACAGCATCGTGGCAATGAGCTGGGCGCCGGGGCAGGGCACGCCGCTGCACGACCACAGCGGCCTGTGGTGCGTGGAAGGGGTGTGGCTGGGCCAGCTGGAAGTCACCCAGTACGCCCTGCTCGAGCGCGACGGCGAACGTTTCCGCTTCCAGGCCGAGCCTTCCGTGGTCGGCGGCTGCGGCAGTGCCGGCAGCCTGATCCCGCCGCATGAATACCACACTATCCGCAACGCCAGCGACACCGAGCTCGCCGTGTCCGTGCACGTCTACCAGGGCGAAATGATCCGTACCGCCATCTTCGAACCCGAAGGCAACGGCTGGTACGAACGCCGCCTGAAAGAACTGGAAACCGACGACGCCTGATCGTCTGGAACCTCAAAAACTCGCTTTCTAGACAACGCGATTTCCCTGCTGACGTGATCGACCCGCATGACTTTCGGCCGGCAGGACGCACGTATCGATGCGTCCATTCCTTCCGGGCCTTTCCGGGCCCGTATCAGAGATTGTGTAGAGCTTGTGATGCCACTGCTACCTAGCATCGTGCGGGATTTTCCCGTCACCAGTGCTGGAGCACAGCATGCAAAATCGAGCAATTGTCATGGCCACCACTGCGTTGCTGCTTACCATCGCCCCTGCCGTCTCAAATGCCCAACAGGATTGGAATGGCAATGAGGCGCAGGGGTTGGGTCACCCCCACCCATCGACCGCGAACGTGAGTCTGAGCGACAACTGGAAGGCCTACCGCTTCGACCGCGATGGCATCCGCTATTACCAGGTCAATGATCGCAACGACAACGTCCACGTCGTGGTCGGAAAGGTCGACGAGATCATGTGGGCGCTGCCTGCCGGCAAGCCATCCGCCAGAACCTCGCTCCCCTCGTGGCGCCTCAAGATTTCCGAAGAGGCCGTGCCTACCCTTGTCTACTCCGATGAGGAGATCTCCCTGATTCACTACCAGGACGGCAGCAACACCGTCTGGTCGGTGGAAGAGGTCCCCTGAAGGCTCTTCACTTCAGGGGCGGCTCCTCCACCTCGCTGGATTCCACCAGCAGAATCCGAACCCGGTTGCGGCGGCACTGAACAGTGCCGCCGTAGGGCAGCGTCCTTCCTGTAAGCCGCTCAATGGTGATACCCATTGTCCCTTCCGCGATGTGCCTTTGCGGGTCGATCAGCGAGACAACAACGAAGATTCCCCGCATGTCGCCGATCTGGCCACAGCGCGCATGTACCTTTATCCGGTCTTCCTCGTGCTCCAGTAGTACCGAGACTGCCTCCGCCATTACACGGTACGCAGCGAGCTGCAAACCGGTACTCATCCCGCATGGATCGCCCACCATCCGGGGAGACAACACGCGACGCGAGCTTCTCCAGTGCTCTCCCAGGCCGCTCAACTGTACGCTCAGGTAAAGGCCAACATGTTCCAGAGCGGTGGGGTATACCAGGCTCGTGTGCTCCCGAAATCTCCTAGAATTCGCGACGGACACCTGCAGCAGCGAGTGCGCCATGTCCGGGTGACCATTGTCCCGGAGGTAGTATGCAATCTCGCTTAGGGAATGGTCGATGCCATCCCCCATCTTTCGCATCTCCAGTACGCGGCGACGCAGGTCCATCTCGCCGGCGAAGTGCGACGCCCTCGCATGCGCGGCCGTTACGAGCTCCCTCTTTCGACCACTTGTGTAGTGGTGATAGTAGTGACTGATGCTGTACCCGAGTGTAAGCAAAGCCACGCCCGCAATCATCAGTATCTGCTGTGCCACGAACGTGGATGAGTCGAACGACCAAGGTTCGCTGCCTCTGCTTGTCAATCCGATGACCATGTTCACCAATGGGACCGCTATCGCGGCACCGCGCCATCCATGCATGCATGTCAGGGCAATGGCAGGCAGCGCGACCAGCAACTGCAACGTGATTTTAAGCGATGGTGCACTGGCCGGAACCAGAAGCGTCAACAGCCCCAACCCCACGATCACGGTGGCAGCACCAGCGGTCGCAGCAGCGTATCGTCGATTCCACTCCCAGCCGGACTTCCTACGTGTCCAGAGCAGGGCCAGCGGCGCGAGCGTGAGGATGCCTATGAACTGGCCCAACGCGCCTCTTGTGGCGTCTGTCAGGAAATCGTTGCGGTGGGGAACGGGCCATAGCAGATGCGAGAATCCTAGATTGAGCAGTGTTACCACCACCGCGGAAGTCATTGCGGCGGATATGAACCAGGCGTCTGTTCTCGCATCCATCAACCGTCGATGCCAGTGCAGGATCAGGGCAACCGCAGGCATTAGAAATGCTGAAGACAGAATAGTCCACGCCAAACCATATGTATCGATCATGGGAAAGCGCATATGCGCGAAGTACGCGTACTCACCCAGTATCAGGTACGGCCATAGGCGCATGGGAAACATCAGAAGCGCAGCAACACGAAGTCCAGCTGGAAGGTGAAACTGGTCCATCGATACCTGCCTCGCCGCCCAGCAGGACAGCGCGTAAGCGGCGGCAAGAACGAAGCCAACTGACTCAATGGGGAGCTTCATTTCAAAGCTGCGCTTCCACCGTTCCATGGGCTGTTCCCTCTTTTGAACACTGACGAGGCGCGGACGGTATCGACGGGGCGAAATGATGGCAATGGCGCCCTGAGCTTTTCAGAGAATCATCAACTCATGGAGAGCTGCAGGCCGGCATGACAAGTTATAAGGTGTTACAAACCGCAAGGTTTTCTAGGCGCCTCGCGAACTCGCTCACACTTTGGCGCGCCGTGAACTACACTCATTCCTAACAGGGCGAGAGGTCCAAACTTTGTCGCGAACTGCATGGACCATGGCTGCCACGGCATTGGATTGACAGGCTTGGCTGACGCGATCTGCGCAAACGTATTCATCGCATGACAGGAGAGTATCCGTGTCCACACACCCGTTCACCCAGGTCAACGTTTTCAGCACCGATCCGCTGCTGGGTAACCCGCTTGCGGTGGTTCTCAACGGCGAAGGGCTGAGCGACGCCCGCATGGCGGCATTCGCCCGCTGGACCAACCTGAGCGAAACCACCTTCGTTTCCGCACCGCGCGACCCGCGAGCGGATTACCGCGTGCGCATCTTCACCACGCTGGGCGAGTTGCCGTTCGCCGGGCATCCCACCCTGGGCAGCTGCCATGCCTGGTTGACCAATGGTGGCGTACCGCGGGGCGCAGAGATCGTGCAGGAGTGCGGGATCGGGCTGGTGCGGATTCGTCGAAGCGAGACCGGATTTGCCTTCGATGCGCCGCCGCTGTTGCGCGAGGGGCCGCTGGTGCCCGCGTTGCGGGAGCGCGTTGTTGCAGGCCTTGGCGTGGCCGCCGACGACGTGGTGGACGCCCGGTGGGTGGACAACGGGCCGCCGTGGATCGTGGTGCGCCTGGAAAGCCGGGCAGCCGTGTTGGCGGTGCGGCCGGACTACGCGGCGTTGGACGGATTGATGGTGGGCGTGTTTGCCGCGTGCAGCGAAAGCGACGGCGTAGACGCGCAGTACGAGTCGCGTGCGTTCATCGCCGGCGAGGCGGCGCCGGAGGATCCGGTGACCGGCAGCCTCAATGCGGGCATTGCGCGGTGGTTGCTGGGCGAGGCGCCGACGCGGTATGTGATCAGCCAGGGCACCGTGTTGGGGCGTGCGGGGCGGGTGCAGGTGGAGCGTGATGGCGATGCGTTGTGGATCGGGGGAACGTGCGTGACCTGCATCGAGGGCACCGTCACGCTGTAGAGCCGGGCAGAGCCCGGCTCTACGTCAGAAGGTCACGGTGTTGTTGCGCTGGGTGACTTCCGCGCCGCCATCCTGCAGCTCCACGCGCACGCGAAGGCCGCTGCGATTACACGCTGGCAACGGCAGGCTCACCGTGGTCGTCTTCGGCACCAGATCCACCGGCGCTTCCATCGCCGGAATCTCGATACGCGCCAGCTCACGCCCGTTCGCGTCCTCCAGCACCGCCGTGCCCACCGGTGTGCCCACGTGCCCCAAGCTGTGCACGGTCACGTGCACCTGGCGTCCGTCAACGCGCACATCGCCACGACCCACGCCCAGGTCGGGGCGCAGCTCCACCGGCGTACCGGCCTTGATCAGTTCGAACTCGAACACCTGCGCCACGCCCGGTGCGAACCGCAGCGGAAGGCTTGCACTGCGCTCCAGCGATACCTCACGCGTTTCGCCCTTGCCATCGATGCGGTCGTCGCCGTCACGGTCCACGCCGCTGGTCATCCGCCACTGCCCGGCGGTGACGTTCCAGGTACTCATCTCCGCATCCACCGCATGCTTGCCGGTGTTGTACGCAATGACCTTGAAGTGCTCGGTGGACGGCGCATGCACCAGCAGCGCCACCTGCTCGGCCGCGTCAGGCTGCGCGAAGCGCCAGCTCACCGTGTGCCCGGGCCAGCTCTGGTTGCGCTTCAGGGCAATGCCACCCAGGCGTGCCCGCTGCAGGAACTCGCTCGGCGCTTCCACGCGGTCGGACCACCAGTGGCCTTCAGTGTTCATGTACTCGCGCTGCGCCTTGGCCTGGATGCCGTCGGCATGCAGCGCTTCCAGGTACTTCTTGTCGCCGGTGGCTTGCCACGCCATCAGGCTTGAGAACCCGGTGTTGCCGGCGTCCGCATCGGCCACCAGCTTCGGGTTCCATTCGGCACCCTTGCCCAGCACCTCGACGAAGTTCTCGCCCAGGTTGGCCAATGCGCCGGGGCCGCCACGTTGCACGCGGTAGTCCAACGCCTTCAAATACTTGTCGTCGCCGCTCCAGCGCCAGGCCGCCCAGAACGTGTGCATCACATCGCCGCCGCCCGAGCCGTTGTTGAGCTCACCGCCGCGCACCTTGCCTGTCTGCCAGTTGATCTCGTTGGGCAGCGCCCAGCGGCCCTTGTCGTCGGTGTAGGCGTGCGCCAGGTAGCTGTCGGCCAGCCCGGTGACCAGCTTGCGGCCGGTCGGGTCGGCGTTGTACTGGCCGACCAGGAAGGCCGGGTGCAGCGCCGGGAACGAATACGGCTTCTGCCATTGCCAGTTCGGCTCGCGATACACCTTGTTGCCGCCGAACCAGTTGCTGGAGAACAGCAGGTTGCCCTGTGGATTGGGCAGGATGATGCGCTCGTCGAACGCCTTCACCGTTTCCATCAGGCGTTCCAGGGTGAGCGGATCGCCCCAGTTGAGGTACAGCATCGCGCTGTTGGCGTTGATGCCTTCTTCGTAGGAATGCAGCTCATCGGTTTCGATGGTGCTCAGGCCGTTGGAGAACATGCCGTTGCGGTACACCGCGTCGGACAACGCGGTGAGCGAGCGGTTCAGGCGGTCCGGCTGCACGCCCATCAGCGCCAGCCCCGGCCACTGCTGGGTCAGGTCGGTATCGTCGGAGATGCCGCCGCCGAAGTCGCCGTAGGCGATCTGCCGGTTGTCGATCCACCAGTCCACGAAGCGACGTACGTACTTGAGGTCTTCAGTCTGCCGGAACGCCCACAGTGGCACGCCCTTGGGCGCTTCGGGCTGGGTGAACGGCGGTTTGCCCTGGCTGTTGTAACTGATGTAGTTCCAGTACAGGCGCCCCAGCGCGTGGTCCGGGTCCACCCGCAGCAGGTCGCTCAGGTCCGCGTACACGCGCGCATACAGGCGCTGGCGCTTGGAGGTGGTGTGCTCTTCGACCAGGAAGCCCCAGTTGTCGCGCGCCTGGTTGAAACGGTCGGCCACGTGTTCCTTCTTCGCTTCGGCGCGGTCCTTGTAGACCATGCGGATCTCCGCACCGTCCAGCGAGCCGGCGTTGAAGCCTGGCGCGCCCGAGGCGATGCTGATCCACAGGCTGTCGGCGGTGAGGATGCGGTCGCGCAGGTCCAGCCACAGCGTGCGCTTCTGGTTCGGCTTTACCGAGACCGACACATCGATCATGTCGCGCGCCGGCCAGATCGGGTCCTTGATGCGGATGTTGAGCGGGATCAATCCATCGCGCGCGGCCGGCAGGTCCAGCGCCGGCAGGTCGATGGCCACGCCGTCGAGTCCGTCGTACATGTTCTCCCAGCTGTGCGCCCAGCTGCGGATCAGCGGCTGCGCAGCCGGGGCGTCGCCCACGCCGGAAGGAATCAGCACGTGCACGATCGGAAGCGGATGGGCCGGCAGCGTGTCTGCACCGCGACGGCGCGAGCCGGCGCCCTTGGGCAGCGCCATCACCGTGCTGCGCTCTGCGGCCGGGTAGCGGCCGTCGATGTACTCGCGCAGGGTGGTGATGTTGAGGTAGTCGGGCAGGGCCTGGCTGTCGATCAGGTAGCGCTGCTTCACCGTGCCTTCCGGCTCGGCGGCGTCGCTGACCTGGTAAGCCCAGATTTCCTGGATCGGCGTTTCCTGTGCGGTATTGCGGAAGTGCAGCACGCCACCGGTCTGCGCCGGAATGTCGTCCACGCTGCGCACCACGCCCTGCGGGCGCTGCAGCAGCGGCGTGGCAGCGGCATCGCCGGCGCTGTGGCTGAGCCCACCGAAGGCCGCGCCGCGCACTTCAACGCGGTTGACGGTCTCGCCGGCGGGAACGGTCAGGTCGAGCTGTTGGCCGCCTTCCACGTAGGTGTTCCAGTCCGGCAGCTGGAAGTAGTCGTTGCGGCCGGGCAGGCGCGAGCGGTTGTACACGCCCGGCCAGGTGGTTTCGGCGATGCCGTCGGTCGCCTTCCACATCCACTGCTTGTGGTCCTTGGTATCGGCGAACTCGATCTTGCGGATGGTCGTGGTGGGTGCGCTGAGCACCGGCGGTGCGGCGTTGTCCCACCCGAAACGATGGTTCCAGGCGCGCGTCGGACCGGTGTCGGCCACGCTGCTGCCCGGCGCCTTGTTGGCAGCCAGCGCCGCCACGCCGGCGGGGTCGAGCAGGCGATCGTAGACGCGGATCTCGTCCAAATCGCTGCCACGCAGGAAGTTGTAGCGGCTCTGCACCTGGTAGGGCGCCATCACCCGCCCGGCCAGGCCGAGCTGGTCCAGCGCCGCGTCATAGTCGGCGGTGGTCTCCGCGCGGGCGACCTCCTTGCCGTCCACGTACAGGCGCACGCCGTGGTTTTCGTCCCAGCCGAAGGCGATGTGCTGCCACTGCTGGGGATCGGGCGTCTTGTCGAGCTTGAACGACACGCGGGTGCGCGCCAGGTTGGCGTCGGTCACGAAGGCATCGAAGCCGTGACCGTTCCAGTCGATGCGCAGCCAGGCCATGTCCCAGCTGCTGTGGTCGGCGTAGCCGACCCGGAAGATCACGAACGGCGCTTCGCCCACCGCGTAGCGCGGGCGCCAGTAGAAACCCAGGGTCCCGCGCTGCGCCTGGATATTGCCCGGGGCGTTCCACGACAGCACACCGTCGTCGGCCCATTGGATGCCGCGTCCACGCGCACCGTCGGCCACGGTGGTGACCTTGTCGACGAAGTTGGGAACGGCATCGCCTTCGGCGTGGTCGGCCTCCAGGCCGTGCTCGGCCGAGACATGGAACAGCAGCTGTGGCGTGCTCTGCGCGGCGGCGGTACCGGACAAGGCCACCAACACCGCCAGTGCCAACGTTCGCGGTAGCGTCGGCCGTCGGCCGACCCTCGCATACCCGTCAACGCCCGAAACGGCCCGAACCACCCCACCCCAAAGCACCATGTGACCTTTCCTTTCCACAGCACATCACCACGGCCGCAGCGTGTGCGCAGGGCCGCCAGAAACTAGCAAACGGGAAGCAGTGCGGCATCTTGCGCCGCAACAGCGGCGTGGTTGCCCACGCCGCTGCCGGTTACGCGCACTCAGAACTTGTAACGAACGCCCAGCTGGTACTGCCGGCCGGTTTCGGTGTACTGCAGCGGCAGGCGACCGGTGGCCGGCGAGTACACCCACTCGTCGCTGGCCTCGTTGGTCAGGTTCATGCCTTCCAGGCTCAGCTCCAGCTGGTCGCTGATCGCATAGCGGATCGAGGCGTCGATGAAGGTGGTGCCGGTCATGCCGTGGGTACCGTCCACGTTGAAGCCTGCTTCGGTGCCGGGCACCTGGGTCAGGTAGTCGTCGCGGTTGGTGGCCGACACGCGGCCGGACCAGACGGTGCCTTCATAGAACAGCGTGGCGTTCCAGGACGACTTGGACAGACCGGTCAGGTCGGCCTTCATCACCGGCTGGCCGCTGGAGTTGATGTACTGGATCTGCGATTCGACCCAGGTGTAGTTCAACTGGATGCCCAGGTTCGACCAGTTGCCCGGCAGGAAGGTGAACGGCTGGATGTAGTTCGCTTCCACGCCGTGCAGTTCGCCACCCGGGGTGTTGACCGGCTTGGTGTAGGTGAAGTCATCCGACGGCGACGCGCCGGTACCGATCAGCAGCGAGTCGGGCAGGCCGCTGGCGCTGTACGGCGCCACTTCGCGGGTGGTCTGCACGAAGCTTTCGATGTCCTTGTAGAACAGGCCGATGCCGGCCATCGCGCCTTCGGAGAAGTACCACTCGAAGCCCAGGTCCACGTTCTTGGCGCGGATCGGGTCCAGGTACGGGTTGCCGCTGGAGATGGTGCGCGCACCGCCGGCTACGGCCACGGTGGCGCCCGGGGTCAGGCTGCCCAGGCCCGGGCGGCTCATCACCTTGGCCGCACCGAGGCGGATCAGGAAGTCCGGGGTGATTTCCGCGACCAGGTTGAACGAGGGCAGGGTGTCGTCGTACTCACGATCCACCGTGGTTGCCACGGTGCCGGTGGCCAGCGTGGAAAGACCGGTGGAGCTCTGCTTGGTCTTTACATAGCGCACGCCGAAGTTGCCCGAGAACGGAATGCTGCCCAGTTCGGTGGAGAACTCGCCCATCAGGTAGCCGCCACGGTCTTCTTCTTCGACGCTGCGCGAGTTGTTGGCGCGCGGGGCGACGGCGAAGGTACCGCTGTTGCTGTAGATGTCGAACTGGTCGGCTATGGCGTCCAGGTTCGGCACCACCCACTGGTCAGGCGTACCGGTGATTCCCTTCAGGCCGGCCTGCTGGGTCATGTCCACCGGCACGATCTTGGTGCCGTTGGGGAAGTTCGGCACGGCCAGCTCGCTGGCGCGGCGCAGTTCCACGGTGTCGAAGGTGTAGTTCTTGGCCAGGATGCCGCCCTTCAGGCGGAAGCCGGGGCTCAGGTTCCAGTTGAAGTCGACCTGGCCGGTGTCGAAGTCGTTGTCCACGTACTGCGGGCGCAGGCGGATTTCCGCCAGTTCCCAGCCCACCGGGTTGGTCGGGTCGATACCGTAGTTCAGCTTCGGGAAACGGCTGTTGCCACGGTAGTCGTAGCTGTAACCGTCCACATCGTACTTATCCATGATGATGGTGGTCTGGATCGGGTTCTCGTGCTTGGAGCGCGAGATGCCGACCTTGCCGGACAAGGTGAAGTCGTCGCCGAAACGGTGCTGGCCGTTCAGGGCGATCTGCTTGAACTCGGTGCTCCACTCGTCGTGGCGGTTTTCGGTGCGGATGTCGACGTTGTCGAATTCACCGTAGACCAGCGCGTTGTTCTCGATCACGCCGTCCTTGACGATCATCGCCGGCTTGCCGACCAGGCGCGGGGTGGTGCTGGTGCCGCGGCTGAAGGAAATGGCTTCGATGTAGTGCTCGTCGCGCTTGGCGTCGATCTTCGAGTACAGCGTGTCCAGCGAGATTTCGGTGGCGTCGGTCGGCTTCCACTGCAGGGTGCCGGTCACGCCCAGGCGCTTCTGCTCGTGCTCCATCTGCACGTAACGCGGGAAGCGCGGGTGGTACACGCTGGCCGAACGCGCCTGGGTGAACGGCGACGCCGCATTGAAGTTGCCGTTGCTCGGGCCGTTGGCCCAGCGGCCGGTGTTGGAGCCTTCTTCCAGCGCCTGGCGCTCGGAGTAGGCCACCGACAGCAGCGCGCCGAAGGTGCCATCAGCCCAGGTGTTGGAGATCAGCGCGGCCACGCGCGGGTCGGCCTTTTCGGCCATCGCGTTGTAGCTGGCCTGGCCGCTGGCGGCGAAGGTGAAGCCGTCGTAGTCGAACGGGCGCGCGGTGCGCAGGTCGACGGTGGCACCCAGCGAGCCTTCTTCCACGTCGGCCGAGGCGGTCTTGCGCACCAGCAGCTGCGAGAACAGGTCCGAGGCGAACACGTTGAAGTCGAAGCCGCGGCCGCGGTTGGTGCCGCCGCTCTGGTCGCCGGCGCCGACCGTGGTCAGCGCTTCCATGCCGTTGATGCGTACGCGGGTGAAGTCCGGGCCCAAGCCGCGCACCGAGATGTTGCGGCCTTCGCCGGCTTCGCGGGTGATGACCACGCCGGGCACGCGCTGCAGCGACTCGGCCAGGTTCAGATCAGGGAACTTGCCGATGTCTTCGGCGACGATGGCGTCGACCACGCCGGCTTCGCCGCGCTTGATGTCCAGCGCCTTCTCGACGCTGGCGCGGTAGCCGGTGACGGTGACGGTGTCCAGGTCGGTGGCCGAAGCCGGGGCCGGGTCCTGCGCCAGGGTGGTTCCGCTCAGCGCCAGGCCTATCGACAGGGCGAGCAAGGTAACCGGTGTCTTTTTATGGATGTTTCGATATTGCATGTTTTCCCTCTCCCAAGGTGCTACATGAAACAGCTATCCGGCGACATGTCAGTGCAATGACACCGCTGGTCAGAGCCGACGTTAACAGTCCGTTGGGAATCGAGCATCTTGCACCGCAACAGACCTGCAATGTCCCGTAGACGCCTGCGGGACAAAGGTTCTGCCTTCCGAACCGGTGGACGGAGCGCGCCACACCGCTAGAATGACACCGCTAGCCATTGCGATTCGGGGCCTGTCCCCGGGTCATGACCACCACGAAGGATCCATCGCCATGAGTCGTGTTGTCTGTTTCGGGGAGTTGTTGCTGCGCATGAGTGCGCCGGGCCGTGAACTGTTGCTGCAGACGCCGCAGCTGGCGGTGCACGCCGGCGGCGCGGAGGCCAACGTGGGCGTGTCGCTGGCCCACTTCGGGCACAGTGTGCAGATGGTCAGCACGCTCCCGGCCAATCCGCTGGGCCAGTACGTGGCCGGCGAACTGCGCCGGCACGGGGTGGACACCGCCCACGTGCAGACCCGCCCGGGCCGCATGGGCGTGTACTTCCTCACCACTGGCGCGGTGCAGCGCGCCAGCGAAGTGGTCTACGACCGCGTGGACTCGGCGTTCTCGTTGGGCCAGGCCAGCGACTACGACTGGGACACCCTGCTGCGCGGCGTGCAGTGGCTGCACCTTTCCGGGGTGAGCCCGGCGCTGAACCCGGCCATGGCCGAGGCCACCCTGGTGGCCGCGCGCGCCGCCTGCGAGCGTGGGGTCAAGGTGTCCTTCGACGGCAACTTCCGGCCCTCGCTGTGGGCGCGCTGGGAAGGCGATGCGCCGGCCATCCTGCGTGAGCTGTTCGCCTGCGCCACGGTCGCCTTCGCCGACTACCGCGACATCGGCGTGGTGCTGGGCGGGCAGTTCGAGCAGGCCGCGCTGGCCGAGCGCGTGGACGCCGCCGCCGTGCAGGCGTTCGCCGCGTTCCCGCGCCTGCAGTGGATGGCCTGCACGCAGCGCACCACGCACAGCGTGGACCACCATGCGTTGGGCGCGATGCTGCTGGGTCGCGACGGTACGCGAGCGGTGGCGCCTACCCGCGAGATGATCGGGATTGTCGACCGCATCGGCGGTGGCGATGCATTCGCTGCCGGGATCCTGCATGGCATGATGCAGGGCTTCGAACCGGACGCGATCGTGCGTTTCGGCTTGGCTGCGGCCAGCCTGAAGCATTCGATCCCCGGTGATTTCAACCCCGTCAGTGAAGCTGACGTACTGGCCCTGACGGGCGAGGAGCGATTCGATGTCCGGCGCTGATCCGCGCGTACGCGCAGTATTGAAACTGGCCCCGGTGATTCCGGTGTACACCCCGGAGAGCGTGGACGAAGCCGTCCAGGTGGCCCAGGCCCTGTTCAACGGCGGCCTGCCCGTGATCGAGGTGACCCTGCGCACCGCCGTGGCGATGGATGCGATCCAGGCGATGGTCGAAGCCGTGCCGGACGCGGTGGTGGGCGCGGGCACGGTGCTGACGGCCGCGCAGATGGAGAAGGTAAAGGCCGTGGGCGGACGGTTCGCGGTGGCGCCGGGCGCTACCGAGCGGCTGTACGCCGCCGCGCGCGACACCGACCTGCCGTTCCTGCCGGGCGTGGCGACCTCGTCGGAGCTGATGCTGGGCCTGGAACAGGGGCTCGATACCTTCAAGTTCTTCCCCGCAGTGCAGGCCGGTGGCATCGGCATGCTGCAGGCTTGGAACGGCCCGTTCGGCGACGTGCGCTTCTGTCCCACCGGCGGCATCAGCGCGCAGACTGCGCGCGACTTCCTGCACCTGCCCAACGTGCTGTGCGTGGGCGGTTCGTGGCTGACCACGCGTGCGCTGCTGCAGGCGAAGGACTGGGCGGGCATTGAAGGTCTGGCAAGGGCATCGGCTGCGCTGGTCGGCTGAGGCGCTCATAATGACGGCAGTTCCGTTGCCGTCTGTGTGACCCATGTCTGGTTTGTCGATCGCTAGAACCGTAGTGCTGTCCGTGTTGTCGGTGGTGGTGGCGCTGTTCGTGCTGGGCATGGTCAGTGGCATCGCCGGCTGGACCGCGCCGTGGGTGGGACTGGGCGACAGCCAGCTGCGGCTGGCGTGGGACCTGGCCTGGACCATCGCCGGTGGGGTGGCGGCCACGGCCTTCGCTGCGCGCTATGCGCCGAATGCGCCGTACGTGCATGGCGGCGTGGTGTGGTTTCTCATTGCCGGTGCGTCCGCGTTTGCGGCGTGGGACCTGGGCAACGACTTCCCGTTCTGGTTCGTGGTGACGCTGCTGGTGTCGCTGCCGGTGCAGGCAGTTGGGATCTGGATTGGGGCGCGCTATCGGCCTCGGTAGCATTCCGTGGAGCCGGCCGGCGGCCGGCACTACGCAGCAGCGGCCGCGCGACACGCCGTAGTGCCGGCCGCCGGCCGGCTCCACGCGATGCGAACACCGCATCACACCGTCGGCAACACCTGATCCACGTCTTCGATCCCTTCCCAGGGATCGGCTTTCAGCCGCTGCGCCCGCTGCAGCGCCTTCGCCAACGGGAAGGCATCGGCGGCAGTGATCCTGCCCAGCTCCTCCCAGCGCAGCGGCACCGCAACGCCCGCTGACGGCCGTGCGCGCAAGGACCACGAACACACACTCGTTGCGCCACGCGCATTGCGCAGCCAGTCGATGAAGATCACGCCGTTGCGCTTGGCCTTGCTCATGGTGGCCACGTAGCGCTCCGGCGCGTGCTCGGCCATGGCCTGCGCGAATGATTCGCAGAAGTCCTTGGCCTGCGCCCAGTCCGCCCTGGGCTTCAACGGCACCACCACGTGCACGCCCTTGCCGCCAGAGAGACGCACGAAACTTTCGAGTCCCACTTCCTGCAGCCGCGCACGGATGTCACGGGCGGCCGCCTTGATCGCGGTCCAGGTCACGCCTTCGCCCGGATCCAGGTCGAACACCAGCCGGTCCGGATGTTCCGGGTCGTCCACCGTGGCGCCCCACGGATGCAGCTCCAGGGTGTTCATCTGCACCAGTTGCAGCAGCCCTTCCACATCTTCGACGTACAGGTACTCCTCGCGCCCGCTCTTCTGCTGCAGCGGTATCGCCTGCACGGCGTCGCCCAGGCCGGTGCCGTGGTGCTTCTGGAAGAAGCATTGCTTATCCACGCCGTCGGGGCAGCGCAGCAGCGACAGTGGGCGACGCCCGACCTCCGGCAGGATCCATCGCGCCATCTGCCGGTAGTAGTAGGCTACGTCGCCCTTGGTGAGCTTCGCCCTGGCGAAGACGACGCGTTCGGGATGGCTGATGGTTACGTCCGCAGCGTCATCGCCTCGGTGTTTTGCCTTGGCTTTTGATTTCGCTGGCACCGCGTTGCCGGCGGGCTTCGTCGACGCCACACCCAGATCCTTCGCATGCTTGTCGTCGCGCAGACGCTTGAAGCTGGCCTGGCGCAGCAACCCTTCCTTGGCCCAGCCCCGGAACGCGACTTCGGCCACCAGCGTGGGCTTCACCCAATGCACGCTGCTGGCCTTGAACGGCACGTGCGAAGGCAGGGCCACCGCCGCCTTGTCGGTCGCCAGCGCCTTGAGCTGCTTGTGCATGGCCGCCAGCTTCGCGTCGTCGAAGCCGGTTCCCACGCGGCCTACGTAACGCAGGCCGCTTTTATCGGGGGTGGCCATCAGCAGCGAGCCGAATCCACTGCGCGATCCCTTCGGATCGGTGTAGCCCACGATCAGGAACTCGTCGGTGTTCTCGTGTTTCACTTTCACCCATGTCGGCGAGTGCGCGTTGACATACGCCGCGTCCACCCGCTTGCTGACGATACCTTCAAACCCCGCAGCGCCGCTGGCGGCAAACACCTCCGAGCCATGGTCCAGCACATGGTCGCTGTAGGCCAGGGTGCCAGGCACATCGCCCAGCAGGTCCTTCAGCAGCTGCTTGCGGTCCAGCAGCGGTGAGCGGCTGATGTCCACGCCCGCGATACCGGGCATGTCGAAGACCACATAGCGCAGCGGCTGCTTGCTGGTCCCGTCGATGACCTTCTGCAACGCGGTGAAGTCACTACGGCCATCGGCATCCAGCACCACCAGTTCGCCATCCAGGCGCAGGTCGGTGACCGGCAAAGCGGTGATGGCCTGGACCACTTCGGGGAAATCATTGCTCCAGTTCAATCCACCGCGCGAGCGCAGCGAGACCACGCCCTCGCTAACGTCGGCCAGCAGGCGGTAACCGTCCCATTTGATCTCGTGCAGCCAGGCATCGCCATTGGGCGCACTGTCACGGTGGTCGGTGAGCTGCGGCTTGAAGTCGTGGGGGTAGGGCTTTTCGCGTGCCTGCTCGAGTTGCAGCGCGCGCTTGGCCCAGCGCGCGTCCGCATTGCGGCGGGACGCCGGTTTCGAGGTCCGGGTCGTGGTGGTCTTCGTGGTCTTCGTTGCAACTTTTGAGGTCGTCGAGGTTCTCGTGGATCGAGTGGTCTTCGTCTTCGCCACGGGTTCCTCCAGCAGTGCGTCGGCATCGGCATCGCGCGCCTCGCCGTCATCGCGCTTGATCAGCAGCCATTGGTGCTGGCGGCCTTTCATCGCGGTGCGTACCAGCTTCCAGCCACCGTTGAGCCGGGTGCCATGCAGCACGAAGTCCAGTTTTCCGGCGGCGATCGCCTCCAGCGGGTCGCCCTCGCAGGCCCAGGTGCCGTGGTCGAACACGTCCACGTGCCCGGCCCCGTAATGGCCCTTCGGAATGTCGCCTTCAAACGTGGCATAGGAAATGGGGTGGTCTTCCACCTCCACCGCCAGCCGCTTCTCGCCCACGCGCAGGGACGGCCCCTTCGGCACCGCCCAGCTCTTCAGCACGCCGTCGGCTTCCAGGCGGAAGTCGTAATGCCGCGAGCTCGCATGGTGCAGCTGCACCACGAAGATCGGGCGGCGTGCCGTGGCGCCCTGCGGGTCATGGTCCGGCTCCGGTGTTTCTCCGAAGCGGCGCTTGCGGCGGTATTCCTGCAGCGACATGGTGGGTTATCCCGCCTTGCGCGTCGGCGCGCGTTTGGCGGCCGTCTTTTTCGTGGCCTTGGTTGCCTTGGTGGCCTTGCTCGCGGACTTGGTGGCCTTGGCTGCCTTTTTAGCCGGCTTGGCCTTCTTCACCACCTTCGAGACGGCCGCGCTTTTCTTGGCCGGGGTGCGCTTCTTGGCATCCAGGCTCTTCTGCAGCAGCGACATGAAGTCCACTACGTTGGTAGCGGCATCTTCACGCGGGGCCGGCTCGTCTTCCACCGTGGTGGTACCGCCCTTGGACTTGATGCGCTTGGTCAGCAGGGTCTGCAGGCGCTCGCGGAACTCATCGTGGTAATCGTCCGGCTTCCACTCGCCCGACATCGACTCGATCAGCTGCTCGGCCATTGCGGTTTCCTTGCTGCTGATCCGGTAGTCGGACAGCGAGCCTGTGGGGAGCTTGTGTTCTTCCGGATCCACCAGTTCCTGCGGATAGCGCAGGATCATCAGGACCAGGGCATCTTCATTCGGCATCACCGCACACAGGTATTCGCGGGTGCGCACCACCACGCGCGCAATGCCGACCTTGCCGGTGCTGCGCAGGGTCTCGCGCAGCAGCACATAGCCCTTCTCGGCCTTTTTGCCGGGTACCAGCAGGTAGGGTTTCTCGTAGTAGCGCGGGTCGATCTGGGACGCGTCAACGAAGGTTTCCACTTCCACCGTTTCATGGCTTTCCGGCGCGGCGGACTTTATGTCGCTCTCTTCCAGAACGACATAGCTGCCCTTGTCGTACTCGTAAGCCTTGACGATGTCTTTCCACGGCACTTCTTCGCCGGTGTCCGCATTCACCCGCTCGAAGCGGATCGGCTTCTTGTCGCGCGAATCGAGCATGCGGAACTGCAGGTCGACCTTGCGCTCGCCCGACATCAGCGAGACCGGCACGTTCAACAGCCCGAATGACAGGGTTCCGGTCCAGATCGGTCGGGCCATGGCGGCGCCACTCCAGTGCAGAGAGAGGCGCCAGCTTTAGCTCGGGGGGTGTGAAACGGTTGTGGTGGGGCTGTGTATCGGGTGTGTCTGGCACCGCGTGGGTTACTGCAGGGCGCCGTGGACGGCTGCTGCGGGCATGTGGTCGAGGGCCATCCAGGCGTCTTCCACGATGGCGCGCGCCTGCGACCAGCCGAGTCGCGACTGGCCACGCATCTGCTCCCAATGTTCGGCCAGCTCGCCGTCGGTGTCGTCGTCGTCGCCACGCGGCCAGTCGGCGTAGTGGGTGGTCAGCGCGAAGGTGTAGGCCGGGTACAGGTCTTTCCAGCTGCGCCTTCCCTGACTGCGGCGACGCTCGTAGTCGTTGCGCATGTACTGCAGGTAGTCCTGCGCCACCGCTTCGGGCTCTTCAGCGCGCGGGCGGCGGCCCCGCCGCGCACTCCGGTCCGGCTGCAGGTAGGCGTTGAACAGCACGGGGGCGTTGCGGCGATCCAGGCGGGGCATGACACGTCTCCGGCGAGGGTGGGGCTGGCAGGAATAGCCCCGGCGCCGTTATCCAGCCGTGACAGATGCGTTGTGGTGGTCTTGGCATTGCTTCACGTCGGCCATCCACCCGTGGTGCGTATGCTTTTTCCGCACGGCATCGGGCCGTGTTTCACCCTTTGTTTGTGGAGCCCATCACCATGCCACGCGATCCCCTGCGCGAAGCCACACCCCCGGTTCCCGGCGAACAGCGCGCCAAACATGACCTGCAGGACGCCGAAGACCGCGGCGCCGGCATGTCGCCTTCCGAAGCCCCCGAACACCTGCGCACCGGCGTCGACGAGGTCCACGCCTCGCGCGACCGCAAGGATCCTTCCGGCCAGCCGAACGCTGACTGCGAGGAACATCCGCACCACCGCGCCGCGCGCAAGGCGCATGAGAGCGACAACCAGGACGAGGCGCTGGAGGAGACATTCCCCGCCAGCGATCCTACGTCGCCGTTTGTACCGGCCAAGATTCCGAAGTGAATGCGAGCCTCCGGAACGGCACGACCAACGGTCGTGCCCTGCCGGAAATTACAGCCAGGCCCACTGCACGCCGACGCTGTAACGGCGGTCCGGGCCCGGCTCGAAGTAGCGCTGGTTGCCGTCGTTGACGATGACCGAGCCGATGTAGCGCTGGTCCAGTACGTTGTCGACCCGCGCGAAGACCCGCAGCGCGCCCTGTGCCAGGGTCCAGCGGCGCGCCGCTTCCAGGTTGAGCAGCGCATAGCCCGGCGCACTGTCCGTGGCCAGGTCGTTGACCACCGTATCGCTTGAGGCCACCACCTCGCCCGCCCACTGCCACGCGCCTGGCTGGTACTGCAGGCGGCCGAACCACTGCTGCTCCGGCACGCCCGGCAGGCGCGAGCCGGCCGGCACAGTGGTGTTCGGGGTGGCGCAGCCGGTACTGGCGCAGACCAGGTAGGGCTGGCGTACCGTCGCCTCCAGGTAGGTGTAGGCCAGGCTGGCCTCCAGCTCGGTGCTGATCGGGTAGAGCAGGGTGGCTTCCAGCCCCTGGCGACGGGTGCGCCCGATGTTGCGGTAGGTGCTGCGCCCGTTGGTGTTGCTGGCCACGGCCAGCTCGTCATCGGTATCGGCGCGGAACACAGCGGCCTCGAACGCCGCGCCGCCGCTGCCGCGCCACTTGGTGCCCAGCTCCAGGTTCCGGCTGCGCGCCGCCGACAGGTTCAGCGCCAGCCCGGGCGCGCCGTCGGCCCGGTAGCCCAGCTCGTTGAAGGTGGGCGTTTCAAATCCGCGCCCGGCCGAGGCATACACCCGCCATGCGTCGCTGGCATGGAACACCACGCCCGCTACCGGGGTGGTGGCCGAGTAGTCGCGCGCGCCGCTGTCGTCCGGGTTGCGCGCGGTGATGTAGTGGTCGTTGGAGCGGAAGCGCACCTCGCTGTGGCGCACGCCGAGCAGCAGCGACCAGCGCGGCGCCCACTGCCAGAACGCCTGCGCGAACTGGTCCACGTTGCGCACCCGGTCGCTCTGGTCGCGCCGCAGCGCGCCACGCACGCCCAGCTCGGACCCCACGAAATTCTCGTAACCGCGCCGATCCTGCTGCTGTTGGTCGGCATTGGCGCCGATCACCACTTCCAGCGGCCGCCCCGCCCAGTGGCCCTGCCAGCCCCAGTGCAGGTCCAGCCCACCGTAGCCTCCCTCCAGATCGATCACCCCACCGGCATGCAGCGGGTTGGCCTGCGGCCCCGGCGGGATGGCCAGGTACTGCTCCACGCTGCGCTGCCCGGCATAGCCCATGGCGCGCCAGGTCTGCGCGCCTTCGGTGCGGGTGAACACCAGTCCGGCCTGGGCCTGGCGCGCGGACTTGCGGGTGTTGTACTGGGTGGCCACGGCCGTGGCCTGCCGAGGATCCTGCCGCACCTGCTCGCGGGTCAGGCCCAGCGGGTCCTGGGCGTCGGGGGAATCGAAGTAGTTGAGCACCAGGTCCAGCGTGCCACCGGCCACGTCCGTGCCCAGCCGCGCGTTGACCGACTCGCGCCGCGCGGCGCTGTGGTCGCGCCAGCCGTCGGTGCGGAAATGGTTGGCCGCCACGTTGTAGCGCACCGGCCCCTGCTCGCCGCGCAGCTGCGCGCCGGTGCTGAGGGTGCCGTCGCTGCCGCCGGCCATCCGCACCCGCCAGGGGTCCCCGGCCTGCCCGTCGGCGCTCCAGATCTGCACCACGCCGCCCGAGGAGTTGCCGTACAGCGCCGAGAACGGCCCGCGCAGCACCTCCACCCGCTGTGCCGAGAGCATGCTGGCGTGGGACAGCTGGCCCTGGCCGTCGGGCATGGTGGCCGGAACCCCGTCCACCAGCACCCGCACCCCGCGCACGCCGAAGGTGGAACGCGCGCCAAACCCGCGGATCGACAGCTGGGTGTCCTGGGCCAGGTTCTGCCGATCACGCGCCACCACGCCGGGCACCCCGCTCAAAGCGTCAGCGATCTGGGCCAGGTTTCCATTGACGTCGTCATCCAGCCAGACCGTGCTGATCGAGGCCGGCAGGTCCACATCGGCCACCTGCTGGCCCCGCGCAGCCTGCACCTGAACCGTGGGCAGGCGCTCGATGGAGCCGGGCGGAAGCGCGGTGGCCTGGGCCTGTGCCAGGTTCGGCAGGGCCGTGGCCGAAAGCAGCGCACACGCGTGCGCCAGGGGGGTCAAACGAAAGATATTCAGAGGGGGCTCTCCGGAAAACAGGTACCGCACGACAGGGTACGGACTTCAACGTGACGGCAGGCGCCGCGCCCCCGCTGCGGCTTTGTTACGATGCGGTCCCCCCCTCCGTCATCGAAAGAGTACCGCCGTGTCCTTCTTTGCAAATGTGGAACTGGTCCCGGGCGACCCGATCCTGGGTCTGACCGAAGCGTACAACGCCGACAGCCGACCCACCAAGGTCAACCTGGGCGTGGGCATCTACTACGACGAAAGCGGCCGTATTCCGCTGCTTCGCGCCGTGAAGCAGATCGAGCAGCAGCTGGCCAACGAGGCCAAGCCGCGCGGCTACCTGCCCATCGACGGCCTGCCCGCCTACAACCAGGCCACCCGCGAACTGGTGTTCGGCAAAGACTCCCCGCTGCTGGCTGCCGGCCGCGTGGCGACCTCGCAGACCATTGGTGGCAGCGGCGCCCTGCGCGTTGGCGCGGACCTGCTGCACCGCCTGCTGCCGCACGCCACCATCGCCATCAGCAACCCCAGCTGGGAAAACCACCGCGCGGTGTTCGGCGCGGCCGGCTTCGAAGTGGTGGAATACAGCTACTTCGACCCGAAGACCCACGGCGTGGACTTCGACGCCATGGTGGCCGACCTGAACAAGCTGCAGCCGGGCACCGTGGTGCTGCTGCATGCCTGCTGCCACAACCCCACCGGCGCCGACCTCACCGTGGCCCAGTGGAAGCAGGTGGCCGAGCTGCTGAAGGAACGCCAGCTGTTCCCCTTCATCGACATGGCCTACCAGGGCTTCGACAAGGGCATCGAACAGGACGGCGCGGCCGTGCGCATCATTGCCGAGGCCGGCATCGACAGCTTCGTGGTCGCCAACTCGTACTCCAAGTCGTTCTCGCTGTACGGCGAACGCATTGGCGCGCTGTCGATCGTGGCGCCCACCGCTGACGCGGCCAAGGCCGTGCAGTCGCAGGTCAAGCGCATCATCCGCACCATCTACTCCAGCCCGTCCAACCACGGCGCTGCACTGGTGGCCGGCGTGCTGACCAGCCCCGAGCTGCGCCAGCTGTGGGAGCAGGAACTGACCGAAATGCGCGAGCGCATCCACGCCCTGCGCCATGGCCTGGTAGACAAGCTGGTGGCCGCCGGTGCACCGGAGTTCGCCTTCATCAACGACCAGGCCGGCATGTTCTCGTACTCGGGCCTGAGCCGCCCGCAGGTGGACCGCCTGCGCGACGAGTACGGCATCTATGCCGTCGGCACCGGCCGCATCTGCGTGGCCGCGCTCAACCAGGGCAACCTGGAGTACGTGGCCAAGGCCGTGGCGACCGTCGCCAAGGGCTGAGCTTCGTAACGGTTTGAACACAACGGCCGCCCAGTGCGGCCGTTGTTGTATCTGGCCGCCATGAAACCGTTTACGGGGAAACCTGCCTCGTAATACCGCCAGCGACGGGCCACAATACGGCCCCCGAAATGTCTTTGGCAGCCATTCCATGTCCCGTACGTCGCTTACCCGGTACCTCATCGAAGAGCAGCACGCCGGCCGCATCAACGCCGACCTGCGCCAGCTCATTGCAGTGGTGGGCCGCGCCTGCACCAACATCTCCATCGCGGTCAGCAAGGGCGCGCTGGGTGGCGTACTCGGCGATGCAGGCACCGGCAACGTACAGGGCGAAGCGCAGAAGAAACTGGACGTCATCAGCAACGAGATCCTTCTCGAAGCCAACGCCTGGGGCGGCCACCTCGCCGCCTGCGCCTCCGAGGAAATGGACCACTGCCAGCCGGTGCCGGACACCTACCCGCGCGGCGACTTCCTGCTCCTGTTCGATCCCCTGGACGGCAGCTCCAACATCGACGTGAACGTCTCGGTCGGCACCATCTTCTCGGTGCTGCGCAGCCCGGCCGGTACCGAGCAGCCCACCGACGCCAGCTTCCTGCAGCCGGGCACCGCCCAGATTGCCGCCGGCTACTGCATCTATGGTCCCAGCACCCAGATGGTGCTGACCACCGGCCACGGCACCCACTCTTTCACCCTGGACCGTGAAACCGGCGAGTTCGTGCTGACCCAGCGCGGCATGCAGATTCCCGAAGACACCCAGGAATTCGCCATCAACATGTCCAACCAGCGGCACTGGGAAGCCCCCATGCAGGGCTACGTGCAGGACCTGCTGGCCGGCAAGGAAGGCGCGCGCGGCAAGAACTTCAACATGCGCTGGATCGCCAGCATGGTGGCGGACGTGCACCGCATCCTTACCCGCGGCGGCATCTTCATCTACCCGTGGGACAAGAAAGACCCGGGCAAGGCCGGCAAGCTGCGCCTGATGTACGAAGCCAACCCGATGGGCCTGCTGGTGGAACAGGCCGGCGGCGCCGCCACCACCGGCCGCGAGCGCATCCTGGACATCCAGCCGGACCAGCTGCACCAGCGCGTGCCGGTGTTCCTGGGTTCGCGCAACGAAGTGGCCGAAGCCACCCGTTACCACCGCGAGCACGACGCGCAGGCCTGACCGCGCGCCACCCCGTTGCCACATGGCAACGGGGTGACACGTGCACCAACACAGGTCACCATCGGGCTCAAACGCCCACGGATGACCCCATGACGGCCGAAACACCGCGCGACTTCATCGAAGTAATCCACAACGCCATTCCCGCCGACGCCTGCGCCGCCATCTTGGCCCAGATGCGAGCCAGCGCACAGTTGGTGCCCGGCGAGGTTGGCAGCGGCGTCTTC
Source organism: Stenotrophomonas aracearum (assembly GCF_031834615.1). Taxonomy (NCBI): domain Bacteria; kingdom Pseudomonadati; phylum Pseudomonadota; class Gammaproteobacteria; order Lysobacterales; family Lysobacteraceae; genus Stenotrophomonas; species Stenotrophomonas aracearum. The sequence continues at coordinate 78,422 of NZ_CP115543.1, read as the reverse complement.
CCGGAACTCAAGCACAGCAAGGATCTCCGTATCAGCGGCCGCCCGGAATGGCGCCAGGTGGAAATCCAGCTGCAGCAGGCAGTATTCAGCGGGGTTTTGAGTTATCTACGCCGTTATCCACAGGCGCTGATTTCTCCGCTCATGTTGCAGGTCCAAGACACCGATGGCAGCGCACGCCGCCTGCGCGCCGATGATTTTCCCGGCATGGACGACAACGCGCTCTCCGAACTGGCCCGCACGTGCCTGCGCCCGGGCGCCATCAACCTGCAGTGGTATGCGGCAGGCGAGGGCGGCTACCCCTACTGGCATTGCGAGCTGTATCCGCGAGACCCCGCAGGAGAGACCCTGCATCGCCACCTGCTATGGACGCTGTACCTCAATGACGAATTCGACGCGGGGGAAACCGAATTCCTGTTCCAGGAGCGGAAGATCGCGCCACGCACCGGCAGCCTGCTGATCGCGCCCACGGCCTTCACGCACACCCACCGGGGGAACCGCCCCGAGGGCGGGGACAAGTTCATTGCGACAAGCTGGATCCTGTTCCAGAACGCACAGAAGCTGTTTGGCGCTGGGTGAGAACTGCGACCGCGTTCACATGTGAATACAGCATTTTGGATGCTGCACGGGTCAGACGCGTCAATCAGTAGGCGCCGTCTATCGAAACGGAAAAATCAACAGAAACAAACGCTTTGTGTTTCCCGCTCGATCTCCGCAAGGTTCGCGCCGGAGCGCAAAAACTCCAAAGCAACCAAACTTGTGGATAACCCATGTCGGGAGGGCGGCTAATACAAGACCCTCCACGGGGGAATACGCCCGCCGATCGGTTGCTTTCGGTTTTTGACCTCCCGACGCCCTCGCCCTTACCGGCGAGGGCCATTCCCTGTTGGAATTGGAGGTACATCCATGAATGCGAACTTGAAGCAGGTTCACCCGGACGACAGCCGGCTCACTCCCCGCGACGAGACCTTGAAGGCCGTCCAGCTCCGCAGCGTACGCGCTGTGCCGCAGATCAACGCCCTCGACCGCGACGAGTACGGCCCCATCCCCTTCGTGATGATCCGCGGCGCCTGGCTGCGTGGCCTGGGGTTCGAGGTGGGGTCGGAGATCAGGATCGAGGGCAGGGTCGACGAGATCACCGTGCGGCCGAACTGGCGCGATGCGCCGCCCGAAAATGCCAAAGTGCTCGCTGTGAGATACGGCGAGGTCGCGGACTGAGAGGAGCCCGGGTTCAGCGCGTCCGCAGCGCCTGCAGCCGCGCGCCAAACCACGACGCCGCAGTCTGCTCGGGCTGCCCCGGGCAGGCGATCCGGTAGGGCTTGCCGCTCATGCTGCTGCGGCTGGCCGCCCGCTCGATGAACTGCTCGGCGGTATCCACCTTGTCCTTCTTGAGCAGGTAGTCGTACTTGCGCTGCAGGTGCGCCCGGGCTTCGGCAGCATCGTGCCAGCTGCCGTTGCGCTGGAAGCGGCAGGTTGAACCGTCCAAGGCGCCGATCAAGGACTCGATTTCGCCGCGCGCCGCTTCGCTCGGCGCGGCTGTCGCACTGCCGGTGAGCGCCGTTTGAGCTATTGCCATGGCCAGGATCAATCTGATCTTCATCGGGTTAGCTCCGCCAGTCATACTTGAATCGGATAATGTGCTACTTCTCGCATCGCAAGTGAAGGATCACGCATGAAGCACAGCGAGAAGGGCCAGTGGTGACGGGGCAGAGCGTGCCTTACCGCAGCTACACGTTGGTGAAGCAGTTTGCCACTCCCCAGGGCTGTATAGCAGGGCTCTACCCGTTGTGAGTTATCGACCTCTTTGATCTGGTAAGTACAAATTCTGGGGCTTTTTCAAGTGACTGTATCGCTTCACCCCGCCAGGATGCTGGGCAACTGGACACACACAGATCCGAGCGTATGCGAGTTCCAGCATGGCTCAACCATGATCTACGTGGAGTACGACGCTGCCCATCCGATGGATCAGCAACTGAGCATCGCGCAGATCAGTGTAGATAGCGCTTTCGCTGACGTCAGTCACGCTTTGGCCAAAGCAGAGGAGGTCTCGTCGGCGAAGTATCCGGCGTTCTGGAGACAAGCACGTCGGATTGGTCTGCGACAAAGCCCTCTCGCAGTGTTTGCTGTTCGCTACCTGATTTCCGAGACGCTTCCCATGTACGAGATATCATGGAATCCGTCCTTCGAACCCGAGGAAGGTCTTGACTACTCTGACGAATGGATTGAAGAAGTGGTGCGTGTTGAGCTTCCAGAAGACTTGGATTTTATCCACATAGCTCGCATGGGCAACGGCCAGTTCCAACCGGTTGAGCGGATCAGGAAAAAGTAGCCTTCAGCAGCCCAGGCGGACCTGACAGCATTAATCGGCGTTTCTTGGGAATGGCCAAATTTTCAGAAGTGATCACAAGGAGCGTGGAATGAGTTGGTACACGATCGTCCAAGTGTCGAACGTCGGGGACTTAGAGGTTGCGTTCGAAACTGTGGAAGCCGAGGTTGCTTCTAACTTGAAGCGCGACGGTGTTCATCCGGACGTGCTCGATCAGCTGCGTAAATCCTTTGAACAGGGCGAGGCTAGCTGCAACCTACACCCCGCTTATCTCCAGACCCTTTTTGCAGAGATGGCCCCATTGGTTACCGATGGGATGCTGGAGGTGCGGTGTCTTGGTGAAGAGTTCAAGTCAACCTGGATCATGAGCATCAAGGAGGGGCGCGTTAGCTTCAGGGTTGGGCCTTGGGACGATGAATGATCCAGATCGACCTCTTCTGTGAGTCCTTCCGTGGCTTCATTCTGGCGGCCTGTCAGCAAACCCGAGAACAGGATCTTCGTCGCGGCCATCGCAACCATCGCCGTTGGCGCGGGACAGGGATTGCTCAACGCGTTCGACGTCTTCGGTTCGAAGGCGATGACGGAGCTGGCCGCCTTCCTGGTCTGCATGTGGCTGTTCCCCCGTGAGGAGCGCGCGGCATGGTCGGGGAAGCTTGTCCTGATCCTGGTTTCGCTTGGCCTTCTGGGCGGTGCTCTCTGGGTAGCGTTCGTAGGCTATCCGGACCGGCACAACCCGCAGTGGCTGACATGGGACAAGGTCCCGGTCGCCTACTACCTGCTTGGTCTGGTTACGGGCTGTATTGTCGCGCCCCTGTTCGAGGAAAAGGTGGTCAGGCACCTGCTGCGGTCCGGCTCTGCGCATTACCTCGGCAGATTCCTCGCTTCCCTGGGCGTTAGTGCCTTGTTCGCATGGGTCCACACCGATGCAATGGTGTCTGCCTTCCTCGTCTCGGTGGCCCTCTGCGCCAGCGTGTACTCATTCAAGCTGGATACCCTGCAGCGGGCGGTTATCCACGGGGTAATCAACCTGGTGATTACACACTGGGTTCCGGTCTATCCAAATCTGTAATCAGATAAAGGCCTGGGCCTATATCGCACCCGCCAGACAAAGTGCACAATCGCCCCGGGACCGGGCATGACGCCGGGTACGTTCCGCGCCATGTCCGGGGGGACCGCGCGGGGCACTACAACAGGGGGATGATCATGTTGGATTCGCTTTATCCGGCGGGGCCTTCGGCCGTGCCTGCTCAGTTGACCGCACCCAGCTCCGCGTACCGACGCCATGCATGGCTTGCGGTGGCCGGCCTGCTGAGTTTCGCCGCTGCCTACTTTGCCCTGATGGGCTGGTTTGGCTGGACCGCGTTCCGTGTACTCCGCACGCTTGTGTCCGGCGAGGGCGGCAACACGCTGGTGAACATCATCGTGGGCGTGTGCGCGCTGTTCCTGGCCGCGTTCATGGCCAAGGGGCTGATCTTCCTCAAGCGTGGCCAGGCCTCCAAGGAGCTGGAGCTCAAGCCGGCCGACCAGCCCGAGCTGTTCGCATTCCTGCGCCGCCTGGCCGACGAGGCCGGCGCGCCGCGGCCCAAGCGCGTGTATCTGTCCTCGCGGGTCAACGCCGGAGTCTTCTACGACCTTTCGCTGTTCAACCTGCTGCTGCCCTCGCGCAAGAACCTGGACATCGGGCTGGCGCTGGTCAATGCGCTGAACCTGACCGAGTTCAAGGCGGTGCTGGGCCATGAGTTCGGCCACTTCGCGCAGCGCACGATGGCGGTGGGGCGCTGGGTGTACGTGGCCCACCAGATCGCCAGCCAGCTGGTGGCCCGGCGCGATGCGCTGGATACCTTCCTGGCCGGCCTTTCGCGTACGGACTTCCGCATCGCCTGGGTGGGCTGGCTGCTCTCGCTCGTGGTCTGGGCCATCCGCTCGCTGGTGGACACCGCCTTCAGCGTGGTCGCGCTGTCCGAGCGTGCCCTGTCGCGCGAGATGGAGTACCAGGCCGACCTGGTGGCCGCCTCGCTGGCCGGCAGCGATGCGCTGGTGCATGCCCTGCACCGGCTGGGCGCGGCGGACGAAGCTTGGGACCGGTCGGTGGCCTTCGCCTCGCGCGAGTTCGAGGCCGGCCGTGCCGTGGCCGACCTGTTCGCGGTGCAGACGCGGATGCTCGCCAACCTGCGCCGGGTGTCGCCCGACCCGCTGTATGCCGATCCACCGCAGCTGCCGGAGAGCGACCGCGAGCAGCATCGCGTGTTCCGCAGTGCGATGGTGCGCGTGCCGCAGATGTGGTCCACGCATCCGGCCAACGCCGACCGCGAAAACAACCTGAAGCGACGTTACGTGGCGGCTGCCATCGACGAACGCCCTGCCATGCTGCTGTTCCGCGATGCGGACGCGCTCCGGCACCAGATCACCCGCGACATGCTCCGCGAGACGCCGCCGGCCTTCGCCGACGGTGCGGAAACGCTGAGCCGGCTCGACGCCGAGTTCGACATCCGCGCCATGCACCATCGCTACCAGGGAACCTACCTGCGTCGCTCCTTCGTGCGTGGTGTCGCCACGCCAGCCGAGCTGTTCCTGCGTACGCTGACGCCGCTGGACAACACCGAGGTGCGCGAGCGCATTGCCGGCCTGTATGCAGCCCGGCATGGCCAGGCACTGCAGCAGCTGCGCGTGCTGGAAGAAGAGCGCGCGACGCTGGACGCCGCCCGATTGGGTCACCTGCGTGCGTCGGGAAACCGCGTGCATTGGCGCGGCCAGGTGCTGGACGCCCGGCGCCTCGGCCCGGCCATCGCGACCCTGGATGCAGAGATCGCACCGCTGCGCCAGGCCGTCGTCCAGCACGACCAGGAGTGCCGCAGCCTGCACCGGCTGGCCGCGCGCCGCAACAGCGAGGGCTGGGAAGCGGTGCTGGAAGGCCAGGTCGCCCTGCTGCACTTCTGCGAACACGTGGAGGCGGACCTGCGCGATGTGTACGGGGTCTTCGTCAACACGCTGCACGTGGTGACGGCCGACAAGCGCGTTTCCGACAAGGAGATGCGCCGACTGCTCGGTGACGCCGATCGCGTGCAGCGCGCCCTCGAATTCATCTACGGCCGCGCCGGGGACTGCGTCGTCGACGCGACCGTGGTCGAGCACGGTGGCCAGCCCCTGGCGCAGGCGCTGGGCGAGCTGGGCCTGCTCGGACCATCGCAGCAGAACATCAACGACTGGGTGCAGCGCGCGGGCGGTTGGGTTGCGCATACCTGCGGCACACTCTCACTGCTGCGCGCGGCGGCGCTGGAGGCGCTGCTGGCGAACGAAGACGCCGTGGTCGGGCGCCTGGATTCCGGCGAGGCGGCGCCCGCCGCACCGACGCCGTCGCGGGTTCCCGCGGGCTACCCGGTGCTGGTCCCCGGCCAGGAGCGCAAGCTGCAGACCAAGCTGGGCTGGTGGGATCGATTCCAGACCGCCGACGGCTGGGCGGCCAGCGTCGTGCGTGCGTCGGTTGCGGCGGCCATCGTGGTCGGCGTGCTGGTGTTCGGCATGCACACCGGCACCGCGACGGTCTCGCTGTACAACGGCCTGGCCACAGCGGTGCGGGTGACCGTCGACGGCACTACGGTCGCGCTGCAGCCGCAGCAGAGCGCCACCATGGACGTGGCACCGGGGACCGCGCACAAGGTGGTCACGCACAGCGCGGACGGGCAGCTGATCGAGTCCTTCGACAGTGAGCGCATGCCTGGCCGTTCGCACTTCACGTACAACGTGGCCGGTGCGGCGCCGCTGGTGGAGTGGACGGCGGTCTATGGCGGTGCAGAGGGCGCCCCTGAGCGCAAGCTGGGTGCGCAGCGCTGGTCGGCCACCGATGCCGACGTCGTGCTGGAGACGCCGCCGACCTCCATTTCGACCAAGTATGGAACCGGAGGCACCCGTTCGGTGCTGACGGCCATGGGCGATCTGTCTCCGCAGCAGCAGCTGGGCTTCGTCAACAGCGACGAGCAGCGTGCGGCCCTGGTCATGGCCCATGCGCGCTGGGATGCGCCGGGCTCGCGCCACCTGACAACGTGGCTTTCTGCAGCTGCGATGTACTCGGACAACATGCCGGGCCTCATTGCAGATCGACTGACGCGGTATCCCGAGGACGTGGCGACGCTGCGCATGGAGCAGGAGCTCGGCGAGGGCCAAGCGCACGAGGCAGTGTGTGCTCGCCAGCGGCAGATGTCCGAGCGTAAACCGGAGTCTTCGTCGCTGGCCTATCTGGCGGTGCGCTGCATGGCTGATGGTCCGGAGCAGGACGAGGCGTTCTCCGCTGGACATCGCCGCTGGCCGCAGGAGCCGTGGTTCGCGCTTGCGAGCGGTTACGTGCTTGCCGCTCGCGGCGACTGGGCCGGCGCCAACGAGGTCCTGTCGAAGTCGGCGATGTCGGAGCAGACGGCGGAGTTCGTGGCACCGGAGTTGGCACGCATCAAACGCATGCTGGGCGCCAGCCCGGGCGAGATCGAGTCGCTGGCGTCCCAGTCGGCCCACCTGACCAACATGTTGGCGCTCGACAGCGGCGAGGCTACCGGCTCGCCGTACGATGCCTATCTACCGCTTGGGCGGGGCGAGTACGCGCAGGCGCTGGAATTGGCGCAGGCCGATGCCGAACTGTTGCCCCGCATGGTTCGCCTGGTTGCCGCGTCCGATGGCGCGTCGGCCGACGTGGCCGAGAAGGCATGGGGGCTCCCGGCCGAAGCGGGTGTGGATGGGGATTCCATCTGGACCATGTGGGCACTGGCGTTGCGGCACGGCCGCGATGAAGCAACGTGGCGCGAGAAGGTACTGGCCACCGACCCGGACGAGGCGGCTCGCATGGTGGCGTTCGTGGATGCCGTGCGGGCAAACGCCTCCGTACAGCAGGCCGAGGCCGTGCTTGGCCACGTCAATCCGAGCAACCGCGGCTACGCCTATACCGTTGCAGCCGTAGTGCGCGGCCAATCGTGCCCGCAGGTATGGCGCGAAGGGGCCAAGCGCCTGCTGTTCGGTTCGGAGCGTCCGCACCTGATGTGAGATGGTCAACGTGCGCCGGGCAGGTTGCCTGGCGCACGTCCGGGTTGGTGCAGCGGGGCAAGCCGCTCAAGGTTTGTCTCTGTAATTGGAATATTATAACATTCCGGTCCATTTTCCCCGCGAAGGAGAACAGATGACCGGTACCCCGACTGCCATGCCGATGGGGATGAATGCACCCCTCGGCCCCAAGCCGGGTGCGGGTCGCCTGCAAAGCATCGACGCGCTGCGTGGCTTCGTCATGGTCCTGATGCTGCTCGACCACCTGCGCGAGACTTGGTTCCTGCATGTACCGGTGGCCGATCCCATCGATGCCACCACGGCGCTGCCGGCGATGTACTGGGCGCGCCTGGCGGTGAGTCTGTGTGCACCCATCTTCGTGGCGCTCACGGGCATTTCTGCCTACCTGTTCAGTACGAAGCACACGCTGGCAGAGACCCGCATGTACCTGGTCAAGCGCGGGCTGGTGCTGATGGCGCTTGAAGTGTTCTTCCTGTCCGAGCTGTACTGGGGCATTGCCGCGCCCACCTTCTGGCTGCAGGTCATCTGGTGCATCGGCGTGTGCATGATCGTGCTGGCGCTGCTCATCGGAATGCCGCGCCGGCTGCTGCTGGCCGGTGGCCTGCTGATCGTGTGCGGGCACAACCTGCTTGACGGCATCCGGCTGGAACCGGGTCATCCGCTGTTCGCGCCGTGGGCGATGCTGCACCAGCGTGACGTCATCGAACTTCCCTTTGGATTTGTCGCCAAGACCACCTACCCGGTGTTGCCGTGGATCGGCGTGATCGTGCTCGGCTTTGCCATTGGCCCGTGGTTCTCGCCGGGTGTCGCCGCTCCTGCGCGTCGGCGTCGGCTGATCTGGCTGGGCACGGCCATGCTGCTGACGTTCTTCCTGGTGCGCCTGTGGAACGGTTACGGCGATACGCCCTGGTTCGTGGTGGAAGGCGACCCGATGCGCACGGTGATGAGCTTCCTGGCGCTGACCAAGTACCCACCTTCGCTGCTGTTCCTGCTGCTCACGCTGGGCGTGGGTGCGTTGCTGCTGGCCGCCTTCGAGCTGCTGCGCGAAGGCCGGATTTCGGCGGCGCTGGCGGTGTTCGGCGGCGCCCCGATGTTCTTCTACCTGCTCCACCTCAGCGTGCTGCGCCTGCTCTACCACGGTGCCCTCGCCCTCTGGGGGCCCAACCAGGGGAGCGTGTTCGGCGTCGGGAACTACGGCTGGGTGTTGGCCTGGTACGTGGCGCTGATCATTCCGCTGTACATCCCGACCGCCTGGTTCTCCCGCTTCAAGGCTGCCCGGCGTGATATCGCGTGGTTGAAATACCTGTAAGCGGCGGGGCGCAGAAGGGCACATGAAACCCGGCCGTATGCAGCGGTAGACTGGCGGCGGCCATCAGTGGTTGTCTCCTGACGGTCTCTTCGACGTCCGACGTACACCGCTGTTTCAACACGAGGCGATCTGCCATGAACGTTGCCGAACTGCGCTCCGATGACGAGATTCTTGCCGCCCGCGATGTCATGCGGCAGCTTCGCCCGGACATTGCGGCCGAAGACTACCTCGCCACGGTTCGGCGCATGATGGAAGGCGGCTACCGTCAGGCGGGGGTGTTCGAGGAGGGCGAGGTGCGCGCCGTGGGAGGTTTCCGGATCTTCGAGATGCTCTATACCGGTGGGTCGCTGATGTACGTGGATGACCTGAGTACCGACACGCGTCAGCGCTCGCGCGGCCATGGGCGTGCTCTGTTGGACTGGCTCAAGGCCGAGGCGCGGGCCAGGGGATGCGTGCAGCTCCATCTGGACTCCGGGGTGCAGCGCGCGTTGGCGCACCGATTTTATTTCCGGGAGGGGCTTACGGTGAGTTCGTTCCACTTCCGGACGGAACTCTGACAGCCGGGCAGAGCCCGGCTCTACCTCCGGGTGTACGCCGCGATGGTTGACAGCTGTCACTTGGCCCCGGGGTAGCCCAACGGGAGAATCTGCCTACACCGAGGCGCTGTACCGGCGCCCCATCCAAGCCAAGGACGTCCCATGAACATGCTGCAGCAGTTTGCGTCGCATACCCCGATCTGGGTCTGGGCGCTTCTCATCTTCCTGCTGACCCGTGGCATCGCCGCCATGAAGCCCGGGGAAACCTCGCTGGCCAAGCTGGCGATCGTGCCCGCGCTGTTCACCGTCTGGGGCCTGTGGTCGATCAGCCAGCGCTACGGTGCTTCCTGGGTCGCCTGGGGTGAATGGCTGGTTGGCATCGTTGCAGGCATGGGCATTGGCTGGATGCTGCTGCGTCGCGCCACGCTGACCCTGAACCCGGCCACGGGCAAGCTGTGGCGCAGCGCGGACTTCACGTTGCTGCCGCTGCTGCTGATCACATTCGCAGTGAAGTATGGTTTCGAGTCTGCACTGGCGGTGTCACCGTCGCTGAGCGCGAATGTCACGTTCAGTGCTGGTTATCTGCTGCTGTCCGGTGGGTTCACCGGGATATTCATCGGGAAGTACTGCCGCTACCTGCGTGCGTCGCGGCGAGCCACGGAAGGGCGTTTGGGTGCGGCCAGCTGAGGGGTTATCAGCTTGCCCAGGTGTTCATACGCCGCAACTGATACGAGTCCTGCATCGGAAGCGGTTTATGCGAGTGTCGCAATTGACGCTCGGCATAGCTTGACCATCCCAGTCTCAGCCAAGCCCTACATCGCTTGGCGCTTTTGACTGATCATGCAGAAAGATAACGTTTGGTAGCATGCCCCCATGGACAAGCCCAGCAGAACCAAGCGCGATTACATCAGCACCCAGACGGTGAGGGCTGCGAACAGCAAGATGATTGCAAGCCGGGGGCATCCGGAGTTTCTTGCTCCAAGGGGCGTGGTTGTCAGGTTCATTTCACATGAAGAACTGAAGGCCGCCTTCATCAGCGCGTCCCGGAAGCTCAGGAACGCCTGATGAGCACTTCGGGGAAAGTGGATGGCTTCAACTACATCTACAGCACCCTCGTAGAACATCCCGACGACCTTCTCGGCATCGTCGCGTACTCCTTCTACAAACAGCAGAAGATCGAGTTCATGCAGGCATTCAGTGCCGAGCATGATCGCGCTCCGCACGATGCAGAACTGCGCGCGTTCCACATTGCTTCCAATAGTCCTGCATCCATTGCGATGTACCGCGCCAAGGCCGATTCTCTGGCGCGGGACTTTGTTCGCACTGTGCTTGCCCGGGAAGTTGACGAAGTTCAAGAGCGCAGCGATCAGGAGCTGAACCGGTTGGTCAGATCATTTCGTCCAAACTTCTGGCTGGGTGTCGCACAGAGTTTGTTCTCTTCCGTGTTGTTCGTTCTTCTCATTGGCGTGATCGTCTTCGTCGCCTGGAGCTCGAAGTTCGGTGCCTTCCATGTGATTGGCGAGGTCATGGGAGTGGAGATTCGGGACAGTGTGCCCGCACCACGATCACCTCAGCCTCAGTCACTCCCGGGGTTGGACGGGCCCTGAAGTCGCGCGAGACTGGCTGGACCGCCTCTGGTAGATTTCTGGCGAACTCACGGAGATCCGACACATGCTGAAGGAAGTAGGCGGCGTCCCCATCCAGCCAAAACACCGCGCGACCTGCCATTGCGGCGCGGTAGAGCTTGAGCTTGACCTACCCGATGGCATCGTGAGCCCGCGCCGATGCGACTGCTCCATCTGCCGGCGCAAGGGCGCTGTGGTGGCGTCCGTGCCCCTGGCCGGGCTGCGCGTTGTAAAGGGGGCGGAACACCTGAAGCTTTACCAGTTCAACACCCACGCGGCCAAGCACTACTTCTGTGGTATCTGTGGGATCTACACGCACCACCAGCGCCGTTCAAACCCGGAGCAGTACGGCTTCAACGTAGGTTGTCTGGAAGGTATCAACCCGTTCGCCATTCCGGACGTGCCAGTTGAGGATGGGGTCCATCATCCGGCAGACAGAACGGGCTGAGCACCGGCGCTTCAGGGCGTGAACGTACGGCTTGAGTGATTGCGCCAGTGGGTGAATCGGTTACGGCGCTGTCCGTTTCATTGCCTGCGCCAACGCATCCAGAAATACATTGACCCGGGCGGGCACGAAGCGCCGGGTTGGCATGACCGCCCATACAGCGAGGGCTTCGGTTCCGGCATCGTCCAGAATGATTTCAACCAGCGTGCCGTCCAGCAGCTGTTGGTGCACGTCCCAGTAGGTCAGCATTGCAATGCCCAGCCCTTGAAGTGCAGCGCTGCGCGCAGCTTCAACACTATTGGTGGCGACGCGCCCATGCAGCCGCTTGCGGGTAACGCTTCCAGCGACGATGAAGGGCCAGTGCGAGACGGGACTGAGCTGGATGCAGTCGTGGCGTTCCAGGTCTGAGAGGATCCGGGGCGTGCCACGCATGCCCAGATACCCCGGCGAGGCACAGAGCACGCGCGGATTGTCGGCCATGCGCCGCGCCACCAGCTCCGAGTCGCGCAGCGTTGCAATACGGATCGCCAGGTCGAATCCCTGCGCCACGATGTCGAGCACGCGGTCCGACAGGTCCAGTTCGATGCGCAGTTCCGGATGTTCACGAAGCAGGGGGCCCAGCAGCGGCACGATCACGGCCTGCCCGAACACGGTGGGTGCGGAAACCTTCAAGTGGCCGGTGACCTGCGTGGGCGATCGCCCGAGCTCGCGCTTGGCACTGTCTTCGGCCTCCTGCATCGCGGTGGCATAGGACAGGAAGGCTTCCCCCTCCGCTGTCAGCGACACCGACCGGGTTGTCCGGTGCAGCAGCCTGACGCCCAGTTCGTCCTCAAGCGCGGCGACCCGTCGCGTGACCTGCATGGGCGCGAGATCCAGCTGTCTTGATGCAGCGGCGAGTCCCTTGGCTGCGACCACGGCCAAGAAGATACGCACATCGGAGATCTGCACGGTTTATATCCCGGAAAGATATGACGGCATCTCTTTTACGGGACTGGGACTGAGGATTCAAGCCGATAGCATGGCTTCATGAGGCCAGCTCACGTGGCCAATTCCCCATAAAGAGGCTGCTTCCGATGTTGACTTCACGCCCCACGATTCTAACGCCGTTCGATATTTCCGGTGCGGTACTCCGCAACCGGCTCGCTGTGGCGCCGATGACGCGGGTCACTGCGACCGCAGACGGCCTGCCCACCTCCACCATGGGCGACTACTACGCCGGCTTCGCGGCCGGCGGGTTCGGCCTGGTCATCACCGAAGGGCTGTACAGCGATCAGGCCCATTCGCAGGGATATCTCAATCAGCCCGGCCTGGCCAGCGAAGCACAGGCGCAGGCATGGGCTCCGCTGACCGCCGCGATGCGCAACCATGGCGCGATGACGTTCGCCCAGATCATGCATGCCGGTGCGTTGTCCCAAGGCAACGCTTTCCGCGACGATACCGTTGGCGCTGCAGCAGTGCAGCCCAAAGGCCAGCAGATGTCCTTCTACTACGGACACGGTGCATATCCCTTGCCGGCGCAGATGACCGACGCCCAGATCCAGGACGCCATCCAGGGTTTCGTTGACGCGGCCGAACGCGCGGTGGGCACTGCCGGCTTTGATGGCGTGGAGATCCACGGCGCCAACGGCTACCTTCTGGACCAGTTCCTGACCCTGCATACCAATACCCGGCGCGACCGCTGGGGCGGCTCCATCCACAACCGGGTGGCGCTGTTGGTGGAAGTACTCGCTGCAGTGAAGGCAAGGGTGGCAGGCCGGGCACCGGTGGGCATACGTATCTCGCAAGGCAAGGTCAACGACTTCCTGCACAAGTGGGAGGGCGGCGAGCAGGATGCAGAAGTCATCTTTGGCAGTTTGGCCGATGCCGGCGTGGACTTCCTGCATGTAACGGAGTTTGAAGCGTGGAAACCCGCGTTTGCCGGGGAGACCGAGTCACTGGCGGCGCTGGCTCGCCGCTATGCGCCGGGGGTACCCCTGATCGCCAACGGCAGCCTCCATGACCTGTCGCGCGCCGAACAACTGCTTGAGCAGGGGACAGACATTGTTGCGTTGGGGCGCGGCGCCCTCGCCAATCCAGACCTGCCCCGCCGAATCCAGAACGGGGAGCCGCTTCGCCAGTTCGACCCGTCGATCCTTGGGCCAATCGCAGACATCAAGGACTCGGAGCTGGCGCTGCGCTCCTGAGCCATTGGCAATCCCGGGCAGCGAAGCTCACGCCATCAGCCACACCCGGATAAGCGAAACCAGCTTGTCCACGTCCAACGGCTTGGCCTCGTAGTCACTGGCACCGGCCTGGATGCACTGCTGCTGGTCGTCGGGCATCGCCTTGGCGGTGAGGGCGATGATCGGCAGCTTGCTGAAGCGCCCGTCCTGGCGGATCTCGCGGGTGGCGGTCAGGCCGTCCTTGACCGGCATCATGATGTCCATCAGCACCAGCTCGATGGGGGCGGGGCCTTCGACAGCGTTGTTCAGCGTGTCGATGGCCTCCTGGCCGTTGCGCGCGATGGTGACCTTGCAGCCATGCGGCTCCAGCACGTTCATCAGCGCGTAGATGTTGCGCACGTCGTCTTCGACGATCAGCACGCGGCGCCCTTCCAGCGCGGTGTCGCGATGCTGCGCGGTGCGGATCATGCCCTGCTGCGATTCCGGCAGGTCGCTGACTACCTTGTGCAGGAACAGGGTGACCTCATCGAGCAGGCGCTCGGGTGAGCGCGCACCCTTGATGATGATGGAACTGGAGTAGCGGCCCAGGCGCATCTCTTCGGCTTGCGAGAGTACGCGACCGGTGTAGACGATCACCGGCGGTAGTGCGTGCACGCTCTTCTCGGCGAGCAGCTCGAGCAGCTCGAAGCCGGAGGCGTCGGGCAGAGTGAGGTCGAGCACCATGCAGTCGAAGCTGTGCTGTTCCAGCGCCTGCAGGCACTCCGATGCGGAGCGCGCGCCGATGGTTTCGACATCCGCTACCGCCAGCAGTTCGCGCACGGCATCCAGCTGCACGGCGTCATCCTCCACCACCAGCACCCGACGCGGGCGCTGCGACAGACGGCGCTCCAGCGAGTCGAGCACGCCGGCGAGCTCTTCGCGGGTGGCCGGCTTGCCCAGGTACCCCACCGCACCCAGCGACAACGCCTTGTGCGAATGGTCCATTGCAGAGACGACGTGGATGGGAATGTGGCGGGTCCGCATGTCGTGCTTGAGCACGTCGAGCACCGAGAGACCGGACTGGTCGGGCAGGCCGATGTCCAGCACGATGGCGTGCGGAAGCTCGCTGCGGGCTGCCGCGAGCGCCTCGCTCGCGGTGCGTGCCACCTGCGCCCGGAAGCCCATTTCCTGTGCCAGGTCGCTCACGATCTCGCCGAAGGCGATGTCATCTTCGATGATCAGGATCAGGCCACGACCGTTGCTGCTGGGCGCCGGGCTACGCGTATCCTGCGCCTTGGCCGGGCGGACGGGGGCCATTGCGGCAGGCACGGATACCGCTGCAGATGCCGCCGGGCGCTCCGTACTGGCCAACCGGGCCGCCACCACAAGGCGGAAGCAGCTGCCTTTGCCGGGTTCGCTTTGCACGCTGATGTCGCCGCCAAGCAGTCGCGCAAGTTCCTGCGAGATCGACAGTCCAAGGCCGGTACCGCCGTAGCGCCGACTGATGGAGCCGTCGGCCTGCTGGAAGGCTTCGAAGATGCGCGACTGCTGTTCGGGTTCAATGCCGATGCCGCTGTCAGTCACCGCGAACGCCACCTTGCCATCATGCGTTGCAGAGGCGACCACGCTGACTCCGCCGACGTCGGTGAACTTCAACGCGTTCGAGAGCAGGTTCTTGAGGATCTGTTCGATGCGCTGGCGATCCGACTCGATGACTGCCGGGCAGTCAGCTGTCGCCGAGACATCGAACGTCAGTCCCTTCTCGTTGGCAACCGGACCCAGCAGGGCCGAGATGTCAGTCAGCAGCTTCTCCACCCCGAAGCGCTCGGCGTGCACTTCGATGTGGCCTGCCTCGATCTTGGACAGGTCCAGGATCTCGTTGATCAGGTTGAGCAGGTCGGTACCGGAGGCGTGGATGGTGCGCGCGAACTTCACCTGTTCCGCGCTGAGGTTGCCTTCGCGGTTGTCGCCCAACAGCTTGGACAGAATCAGCGCGGAGTTCAGCGGCGTGCGCAGCTCGTGCGACATGTTGGCCAGGAACTCGGACTTGTACTGGCTGGCGCGCTGTACGTTGTTGGATTCGGCCACGATCGCCGCATTGGCGCGGGCCAGTTTGTCGCGCTCGTCTTCCAGCTGCTGCGACTGGTCGAACAGCTGGTTGTTGGTCTGCTCCAGCTCGGCCTGCTGTTCTTCCAGCTCGTGCTGGGACGCACGCAGCGCGCGGCTCTGTTCTTCAAGTTCTTCGTTCGAAACGCGCAGTTCCTCGCTCTGCACCTGCAGCGTTTCGGACTGCCGCTGGGTCTTCGCCAGCAGCTCGGAGAGCCTGGCGCGGTACGCGGCGGAGCGCAGGGCAACGGCCATGTCTCCGGAGGCGCGCTCAAGCAGTTCGACCACCTCGGCCGGCACCGCACCGAAGAAGCCCAGCTCGATGACGCCGCTCACTTCGCCTTCGTGGAGGCTGGGGGCGATCACCAGATGGCGCGGCTGGGCCTGGCCAAGGCCCGAACCCACCGTGAAGTAGCCCGGCGGCACGTCCGAAACCACGATCACGCGCTTTTCGTCCACGGCGCGGCCGAGCAGGCTGCCGGTGCCGCGCAGCTCGCCGCCTTCGGGCGCATTGGCCGGCGAGGCGGTGCCGACCGCACCGATCTGCCTGAAGCCGGTGCCCTCCGGCACGAACAGCATGCCGGCCTCGGCGCCGGTGAACCGGGCGAGGAAGCCCAGGCTGGTGCGCGCCAGCGTACCGCTGTCCAGGTCGCCACCGGTCGCGGTGGCCAGCTCCAGCCGGCCGCGCTGCAGCCAGGCGTCGCGTTCGCGGGCGCGGGTGTGTCGGCGCAGCAGGAAGGCGATGAAGATGGTCAGTACCGTTCCCAGCACCGCGCTGGCCGTGCCCGAGCTCAGCGCCGTGTTGTAGGCGGACTCCATTTCCGCCAGGCGCTCAGCCCGCTTGTCGAGTTCGATCGCGCGCATGGAGGCCAGCCGCGCACGGATGTCATCCATGGCCGCCTTGCCGCTGTTGGAGTTGACCACGGCCAACGCCGCCTCGAACCCCTGGCTGCGGCGCAGGTCGATGGTTTCACGCAGCTCGTCCATCTTGTCCTGGACGCGGCGCGCCAGCAGTTTGAGCCGGTCACGCTGCGCGGGATCGTCTGAGAGCGCGCTTTCCATCGCCTCCAGCCGGGTGCTGGCAACGGCCAGCGCGGTCCGGTAGGGCTCGAGATAACTCTCGTCACCGGTCAACAGGTAACCACGCTGGCCGGTTTCGGCGTCCTGCACCGCGGAGAGGACGTCGCCCATGGCGTTCATCGTCTCCTGGGAGCGGATAACCAGGGCGCTGCCCTTCCGGATGGTCTGGATGTTCTTGCCGGCCAGGAACCCGCTGCCGAGGAAGAAGACCATGACCGCCAACAGCGGCCAGAGGGTGCGGAAGGCGGATCCGGTGTCCCGGGTGGCGAGGCGGGCTTGGGACGAGGGCATGGGCAAGCGAGTGGTTGGGCGCAGCCGCGCAGGCTAGCACGGCCGGAGGCTCAGACCTGCGCCATGCCGCCATCCACGAAGAACTCGATGCCGTTGACGAAGCTCGCTTCATCCGATGCCAGGAAGGCAACGGCATTGGCCACTTCCTGCGCCTCGCCCAGCCGACCCAGTGGCACCTGCGCCGCCAGGTGATCGAACAATCCCTGCCGCGCTTCGTCCGGCACCAGATCACCCAGCCCCGGCGTGCGGATCGGGCCGGGGCTGACCACGTTGACCCGGATATGGCGGTCCTTCAGGTCCAGTGCCCAGGAGCGGGCGAAGTTACGCACGGCGGCCTTGCTTGCGCTGTACACGCTGAAGTTGGCGGTGCCCTGGATGGACACCGTGGACCCGGTGAGGATGACCGAAGCGCCGTCTACCAGCAGCGGCAGCGCCTTCTGCACAGTGAACAGCACGCCGCGTACGTTGGTGGCAAAGATGCGGTCGAAGTGTTCTTCAGTGATGGCGCCCAGCGGCAGCATGTCGCCACCACCGGCGTTGGCGAACAGGATGTGCAGCTTGCCGGCCTGCCTGGCGATCTGCGCATAGACCGCATCGAGGTCGGTGGGCCGTGATGCATCGGCGCGGATGCCGGTTGCCGCGGGACCGATCGCGGCGACTGCCGCATCCAGCTCAGCTTGGCGGCGGCCGGTGATGAAGACCTTGGCGCCCAGCGCAGCCAGGTGCCGGGCGGTAGCCAGGCCAATGCCGGTGGTGCCGCCGGTGACCAGTGCGACCTTGCCATTGAGGGTAGTGCTCATGATGTTCTCCGTTGGGGCTGCCGGAAGGTGGCAGCGGGGTGGAGGAATCATGGGCGCGGGCGATAGTCCGATAAATACTGCCGAATTACATTGACTATGCACGCAGGTGCATAATCCAATGCCATGAACCAACTCATCGCCATCCGCGCCTTCGCGCGTGTCGTCGAAGCCGGCAGCTTCACCCGGGCCGCAGACTCGCTGGATATGCCGGTGACCACCCTGAGCAAGCTCGTGCGCGAGCTTGAAGGCCACCTTGGCGTGCGCCTGCTGCAGCGGACCACCCGGCGGGTGTCTGTTACCGCCGAAGGCCAGGCGTACTACGAGAAGGCGGGTCGCCTGCTGCGCGACCTGGAGGACGTCGACGCCTCCTTCAGTGCCGCCCGTGGCGCGCCGCGCGGGTTACTGCGCGTGGACATTGGCGGTTCCACCGCACGCGACCTGCTGATCCCGGCACTGCCCGACTTCATGGCGCGTTACCCGGACATCCGTATCGAGTTGGGCGTCTCTGATCGCACGGTCAACCTGATCAGCGAGAACGTGGACTGCGTAATCCGCGGCGGCGCGCTGGACGACTCGTCACTGGTGGCCCGCCACCTCGGCAATGCGCACCTGATCACCTGCGCCAGCCCAAGCTACCTCAAGGCACATGGGGTACCGGCCTATCCGGATGAGCTGCGTAACGGGCACCGGCTGGTGAGCTATCTGCTGCCCTCGAACGGGCGCGCGGTGCCGTTCCGCTTCCGGGGCGAGCAGGGCCCGTTCGAGATCAAGGCAGAGCACCGCCTCGGCATCAATGAAAGCAACGCGCATCTGGCGGCAGCCGTTGCCGGCATGGGACTGGTGCAGACCTTCAGCTACGCGGCAGGCCCGGCGCTGCGCAGCAAGGCACTGGTGGAGGTGCTGCAGCCTTGGCGGCCAGCGCCGTATCCGTTCCATGCGGTGTACCCCAACAACCGACACGTGACCCATCGACTGCGGGTCTTCATCGACTGGCTGGTGGAGGTGATGCCGCCGTTGTTGGCGACACCTTGACCCGCGACGATGGCAGCGGGGTCGCCGCACTGGGCCTACGCATCTTCAGACCAAACAACGGACGCACCCATGTCATCCGTCTGATGACTTCGTAGAGGAAGAACGCCAGTGCAAACGTCACCACCACCAGCAACGGTCCCTCCACCAGCGGCGCAAGACCCAGCGGCTTCAGATTGTGCGCGGCCACCACGATGATGGTCTGGTGCAGGATGTAGACCGGGAACACCGCTGGGACGAGATAGCGCAGCGCGCGGTTGTCACTGGGGTTCCAATGCCGGGCAAAGCCCAGCACCGCGACGATCGCGCACCATTGATTCACGCCCCACACCGCCCGCATCAGCATGCGCAGTGCCGGCAGCGGCTCACTTTCGGCGTAGTAGGTGACGAAGTAGGCGATCAGTCCTGCCCAGCTGGCGAGCCACAGGATCAGCGCGGTCCAACGCAAGCGGGCCAGGGCGTTCCAGAACGCCTCCGCCCTCGCCAGCAGGAAGCCCAGCAGGAACACTGCCCCGTATTGCGCGTGGTTGTACCAGTCGCCCACCAGTGCATGGGTCGATTCGAAGCGGGCAGAAAGCGTTACCCGCAGCACCGCCAACAGTACGGCAGGCCAGATCAGCGCGCCGTACCCGGAAAGCATGCGTTCCATTCCCGTTCCAGTCGCCCGCAGCGCACCGGGCGCCAGGCTCCACAGCAGCCAGATCACCACCGTGTACACCCACAGGTAGGCAACGAACCACAGGTGGTTCCACGTGGGTACGCGCAGGCAGCCGTCCGCGTCGCAGAAGCCCTCGTAGCCGGAAAGGTACTGGCCCCAGAAAGTCAGGTAACCGTGGTGGTACCCACCCGGCAGCTGCTCGACCACCTCGTAGTAGGACTGCGGCGTCACCACCACGACCATGCCGAACACCAGCGGCACCAGCAGGAACCACGAGCGGCTCCCCAGCAGGCGCAGTCGGCTGCCGCCAGCCCCCGCCCTGGCGTCGATCTTTCCGAACATGAAGGCGGTCGCTGCGCCGGAGACGAGGAACAGCAGCGACAGCCGCCACGGCGCAGTCAGCACCATGAAGGGCTCCAGCGCGTGGCTGGCATTCGGGCTTTTTACATGCCAGTCCCAGGTCACGTAGTACATGCCCACGTGGTACAGGACCAGCACGCCAAAGGCGCACACGCGCACCCAGTCCAGGTCGTATCGGCGTTGCATGGGTGCTCTCCAGTGGGTAGGTAGCCCAACGCTGGGCCCAGTCGCCCGGCGCCGCCAGCGCGAAGGGCCGTCCCGCAAGGGCTGGGGGACGAGCCGTGGGCCCACAGGGACGAACCGGAATGGTGTGCCACCGGCCTGCGGCCTACACTTTCCCGATGACCCATCCCGATCCCATGCCCTACGAACGGTATCTCCCCTGGCGACGCTGGGTGGAGTGGGGCTTCTGGGTGTTTCTGGTGGGGACCAACGTGCTGGGCAACAGCATCACCACGGTGATCGACCTGCGCCGGCTCAATGCCGGTTTCGAGACCTGGAAGCCGGTGGTGTGGGAGGCCAGCAGCGCGGTGGTCTGGCTGCTGGTGCTGATCCCGTTCCTGGCCTGGTACACCCGCCGCTTCCCGCTGCTGTGGGACAACTGGCGTCGGCGCCTGATCCAGTACATCCCGGTGAGCATGGCGGTGTGCCTGGTACACGTAACTGCCATGGTGGCGCTGCGGATGCTGGCGTACCGCGCGGTCGGCCAGGAGTACGACTTCGGCCCATGGCCGCGCGAGCTGGCCTACGAGTACCTCAAGGACGTGCGCAGCTTCATCTCCATCGTGCTGGTGATGGAGGGCTACAGGTTCGTGATGCGACGTTGGCAGGGCGAGGTGAGCCTGTTGAGCGCGCCGGACCAGGGCCCCCCGCTGGAGCCGGTAGATCGGCCGGAACGCTTCCTGGTGCGCAAGCTCGGCCGGGAGTTCCTCATCGCCGCCA
Organism: Stenotrophomonas aracearum; assembly: GCF_031834615.1. Lineage (NCBI taxonomy): Bacteria > Pseudomonadati > Pseudomonadota > Gammaproteobacteria > Lysobacterales > Lysobacteraceae > Stenotrophomonas > Stenotrophomonas aracearum. The sequence continues at coordinate 57,734 of NZ_CP115543.1, read as the reverse complement.
GCGACATCGAGTGGGTGCAGGCGGCCGGCAACTACGTGAACCTGCGCGTGCGCGGGCATGACTACCCGCTGCGCAGCACTCTGGCCGGCGTGGAAACGCGGCTGGACCCGCAGCGCTTCGTGCGCATCCACCGCAGCTACATGGTCGCCCTGCCACACGTGGCCTCGATCGAGCCACTGGAAACCGGCGATGCACGCGTGCACCTGCGCGATGGCACCACCTTGCCGTGCAGCCGGACCTATCGGCAGGAACTGCGGGACAACGCCGGCGGGATGGCGGCCTGAGGATCGATCCCTGGGTCAGAGCTTTCCGGCCTCGTGGTAGCGCGCAACGCCCTGCTCGATCAGCGCCTGCAGCTCCTGCATAAGCGCTGGATCATGGGCGTCGAAGTTGAAGCAGGATTTCCCCTGCATGCGCTTCTTCAGCGCTGGGCTGATGGTGTCCAGCAACTCCGGAAAGTCATAGATGGGCATGAAGTGGAGCACGTGTTTGCGACCTGACGTCTTCACTGCACCAAAGAACTGTGCCTTGCCCTTGGCATCTGCGTTCTGGCAGTTGGCGTAGAAGTGGCCGTCTTCATCGTGGACAACGAGCAACCGCTGCCGATGGGGGAGCAGGAGATCGCGAAGGGCAGTGAACACATCGACGGGCTCTTTCATGCGCTATCCGGTGTCGAAACGAACGGGTCGGTTCCTGGAGCGTTGCGTCCACCCTCAGCGCGCGTGACAGCATTGAACAGCGCCATGAGTTGCTTGAGACGATAGGGCTTGGACAGGAAGGTGACGCCCTCCGGCAGCGGCGGCAGCTGGCTCCGGGCGTAACCCGAGGCCAGGATCACCTGGGCCTGGGGCAGGTAACGTGCCACGGTTTCGGCCAGTTCGATTCCCGATACACCGTTCGGCATCTCAATGTCACTGAAGACGACATCGAAATCGCCGTGGAGCCTGATCAGTTCCTCGGCGCAGCGGCCGTCCTCTGCCAGGACGACGTCAACGCCGTGGTCCGCCAGTGCATTACCTATCAGATCGCGCAGGTCCAGCTGGTCTTCAACCAGTAGAACGCGGGGCCGCCTCAACATGCAGATTCCGATACGTCAGTAGGTGGTCTGGAAGCCAGTGTGTCCGGTGGGCTGGCGCAGCTCAACGGCTTTTCCCTGAACCATACATCTTCCTCGTCAGTGGCCCGACGTCTTGGAGAGCGTATTCATGACCACCACCCCGCCGGTGATCATCGCCATGCCGATCACGCCCCACAGGTCGATCTTCTGGCCATGCAGGACCCACGCCACCAGCGTGATGAACACGATCCCGACACCGGACCAGATGGCGTAGGCCACCCCGACTGGAACGCTCTTGAGGGTCTGCGACAGGCAGTAGAAGGAAACGCCGTAGAAGAACACGACCAGAATGGAAGGTCCCACCTTGGAGAAGCCCTCGCTGGCCTTCAATGCGCTGGTGGCGATGACCTCACTGAGGATCGCCACCGCCAGGTAGATCCATGCATTCATTCCCGTTGCCCTCTGTCTGGATCGGCCGATCTTGGCCGAAGGCATTGGAAAGGGGAATCTTGTCCGCTGGCGGATTATGTGAGCAAAGCTTTCGGCCTCGCTCTTCCATCGCCTAATACGTGTCCCAGTTCGGCAGCTTCAATCGCCTTTGTTGAATCGCTACCTTGCAAGCCATGATAAGCCCGAAAATGGTCATGCCAAGCAGCGTTGACCATGTCAGCTCCAACCCGGTTCGTGGCGTGAAGCCCGGCAGGAATCCCAGCATGAGCGGACACGGTGCGAACGCGGTGCCCATGATTACAGCGTTGGCCAGAAAGCTGTTGAAGAGTGGAGGCTTCCAGTTCCAACCCAGCAGCCATGCGAGCCGATAGATCGGTGGTGCCGTAAAGCTGAGATGCTCACCGCGAGAGGTCAAATTGCGACGCAGGCGCCGTACCTTGTCGCGGAATGGCTCGGCGGGTTCTGATTGAATCGTCATGCAAGAATGCTAGTCGGAACCTTCGCCACGGTGTATCAGAGGTTTCTGATCTACAGCACAGACATCCCGCCATCTACGCGCAGCACCACGCCGTTGACGAAGCTGCCCGCATCCGAGGCCAGGAACAACGCGGCGCTGGCGAGCTCTTCCGGCTCTCCCAGCCGGCCCAATGGGATGGCGCTTGCCACCTGCTGCTCGAAGTCGCCGCGCTGTTCCGGCGGGATGCCGAGCTTGTCCAGGATCGGGGTGTTGACCGGACCGGGGCTGAGCACGTTGACGCGGATGCGGCGTGCGCGGAACTCGACCATCCAGCTGCGTGCGAAGGCTTCGATGGCGGCCTTGGAACCTGCATACACGGCGTGGCCGTCCAGCACCTTCTGGCTGGCGATCGAGCTGGTGATGATGATGGCGCCGCCGTCGCGCATGATCGGCGCGATGTTCTGCACGCCGAAGAACACGCCGCGCGCGTTTGCACTGAATTGGGCATCGAATTCGTCCGGGCTGACCTGGGCCGAGTCGTTGATGGTGTTCAAGCCCGCGTTGGCCATGTAGATGTCCAGGCCGCCAAAGCGTTGCTTCAGCTCGGCCGCCACTGCGTCATGGTGGGCGATGTCCGCGACGTCTCCAAGGAGGCCGGTGGCCGCACTGCCGATGGAGGCCACTGCAGCGTCAACGACATCTTTTCGCCGCCCGGTGATGATGACGTGGGCGCCCTGCGCTGCGAAGAGCTTCGCGGTCGCCAGTCCAATGCCGCTGCTGCCGCCGGTGATCAGGGCGGTTTTGCCATGGAGGGTCTGCATGGTGTTTCCGGAACGTGGGGGTCGGAACACGATAGGCAGACGGGGGGACGCACGGTAGACAGTGGACGGGAAACGGCGTGTTGAACGCGATGAACCAATCAGAGAATCACGACCTGCGCACCCTGCCTGCGCGCGGATGGGCGTAACGGCGCGCTCGACCAGACCTCAGCGGTACGCCGCACGGCTTCGATCAGATCCGCCTCGGGCCGCACGAAGGGAATGCGCAGCCAGTGGTCGCCACCACCTTCCACGCTGAACATCGGGCCGGGCGGGATGTGGACGCCGGCGGCGTCCATTCGGGTCGCGAACTGGGTTGCGCTGGTGCCCGCCGGCAGCTGCAGCCACAGCGTCATGCCGCCCTGCGGGAGACGGAAGCGCCATTCCGGCAGGTATTCGATGATGGCGTTGGCCAGCGCGTCGCGGCGCTCGCGCAGCTGGGTGCGGCGGGCGGCCAGCAACGCGTCGTCCTGCAGCAGTTCGGTCACCACCAGCTGGTCGAACAGGGCGGTGCCCAGGTCCAACTGCAGCCGTGCCTTGATGAGCGCGTCCATCATTCCCTGCGGCGCGCGGATCCAGCCCACGCGCAGACCGCTCCAGTACAACTTGGACACGCTGCCCAGGGTGATCGTCTCCGGGGCATGCGCGGCGAACGGCAGCGGCATTGGCGTGTCGGTGAGCGATAGCGCCTGCAACGATTCGTCGACGATGGGGACGGTGCGTGTGGCCTGCAGTTCGGCAGCATAGCGTGCGCGCTGGTCGTCGCGCATCAGGAAGCCGGTGGGATTCTGGAAGTCGGGAATGAGGTATGCCAGGTGCGGCCGGGTCTGGGTCAGGGTGGCGGCGACGCCGTCCAGGTCCCAGCCTTCTTCGCCCAGCGCGTCGCCCATGGGAGAGGCCACCAGCCGCGCGCCGCCCAGCCGAAGCGCTTCGATGACGTTGGGGTACACCGGCGATTCGATCATCACCCGGTCGCCGGGACGCGACAGCGCCCGAGCTACGACGGCGGTAGCGGCGAGGGCGCCTGAGCACACCATGATCTGGCCGGGATCGGTGGGCAGCCCGCGTTGGGCGAACTGCTGCGCGATCAGGGCACGCAACGCGGGCAGGCCGGTGGGACGGTAGCCATCGCTGCCCAGGTATCCGGGCAATCGCTCCATGGCGCGCTCATACGCAGCGCCTATGCCAGGTATGGCCGTGGTGGATGCGCAGGTGAGGTCGATGCTGCCTTGCGGGTCGTGCGGATTGGCGACCGAACGCAGTGCGTGGTCGTGCGCGCGGCGGCGTTCGGCAGGCACCGCGGCGAACGTGCCGGCGCCGTGGCGGGTGCTGGCGAAACCGGCAGCCACCAGGTCGGCGTAGGCACGCGTGACTGTGTTGCGGGACACCCCGAGCTGCACGGAGACCGCGCGCTCACTCGGCAGGCGGGTGTCGAGCGGGATGCGACCGTCGCCAATGAGTTCCTGCAGGACCTGGCGCAACCCTCGATACGCCGGCTTGCGCGGGAACTGGCCGACCAGGGTGGCCAGGTGCTGGGGAGTCAGGGTGCGATTCATGGAGCCACTATGGCTGAACTGGCTCTACGTGGAAGTGCCACTTGTCGGGATACTGGCCCCATGAACCTGAATACCTCTCCGCTTGGACTGGCCAATCTCGGCCCTCTCGCCCAGCTCCGCGCAGGCCGCCTGCCCGAACGTCTGGTACGGCTGCTGGTCGGGCTGTATCTGTACGGCATTTCCAACGCGCTGCTGATGCGCAGCACGCTCGGCGGTTCCCCGTGGGTGGTGTTCCACGAAGGCGCTTCGCGGCACCTGCCGCTGTCGTTGGGCACGATCATGGTGCTGGTGGCGCTGGTGGTGCTGCTGCTTTGGATCCCTTTGCGGCAGATGCCGGGGCTGGGCACGCTGGCCAACACCCTGTTGCTGGGGCCGTTCACCGACATCAACCTGCAGTTGTTCGACGCGCCTGAGGCCCTGGGGCTGCGCTGGCTCTACCTGCTCACCGGCGTAGTGGTCTGCGCGATCGCCACTGCGCTGTATGTCGGCGCCCAGCTGGGCACCGGCCCGCGCGACGGCCTGATGACCGGCTTTGCCCGCCGTGCGGGGTGGTCCATCCAGCGGGTCCGCACCTGCATCGAGCTGGTGGTGCTGGCGCTGGGCTTCGCCCTGGGCGGCATTGCCGGTGTGGGAACGGTGGTGTTCGCACTGTGCGTGGGGCCGATCACGCAGTTCTTCATGCGCTACCTGGTGCTGCGGCTGGATGTGGCGCCGACACCGGCGCAGTGATGTCGACGGGCGGCGCGTTGCACGAGCAGCCCGCCAAGCTCATCTGTCAGCGCGCCTGCCAGTTGCTCCGGCTCGCGGATGGTGACTGCACTCGCGTAGTGCCTGCCAACGTCATGGCCCATGCCTATCGCCACCAGCTCTACAGGCGAGCGCTTTTCGATCATGTCGATCACCGCCCGCAGGTGGCGCTCGAGAAAGTCACGTGGGTTGGCTGAAAGCGTGGCGTCATCGGCGGGCGCGCCGTCGGATACGACGATGAGAAGTCTGCGCTGCTCGGGCCGGGTAAGGAGGCGCTGGTGCGCCCATAGCAGGGCCTCGCCGTCGATGTTCTCCTTGAGCAGCTCGTTGCAGAGCATCAGGCCGAGGCTGCTCCTGGCGCGACGCAGCGGCTGCCGCGCGGATTTGTAGATGATGTGGCGGGTCTGGTTGAGGCGGCCCGGTGCGGCCGGCCTAGCCGCCTTCAACCACCGCTCCCGTGGCTGTCCGCCGTTCCACGCCCCTGTGGTGAAGCCGAGGATCTCAACGCTGACACCGCAGCGCTCCAGCGTGGCGGCAAGGATGTCGCAACAGACCGCAGCCACGGCGATGGGGCGACCGTGCATGGAGCCGGAGTTGTCGATCAGCAGGGTGACCGCCGTGTCGCGGAAGCGGCTCTCGCGCTCCTGCTTGAACGACAGCGGCTGCGTCGGGTCGATGATGATGCGCGCAAGCCGGGCGGTGTCCAGCTCGCCTTCCTCGAGATCGAATGCCCAATCGCGCTTTTGGCGTGCCATCAGATGCCGCTGGAGGCGCGCCGCCAGCCGCCCTACGGTAACGCGGTGCGCGGCGCGATGCCGGTTCAGTACACCGCGTAGCCGCTGAAGCTCCTCCGGGGTGCGAAGGTCCCGCGCGTTCGCGATCTGATCGAACTCGGTAGTGAACACGCGGTAGCCGGTATCAGCGGCTATCGTTCGGCTGGCCGCGCGTAGCCGCGCCGGATTCAATGGCTGTCCATCCCGCCGGTCCAGGGTTGAGGGCACATCTACGATGGCGGGCTGGTCCAATCCGGTCGCATCCTCAAAGTGCTCATGCTGCTTCTCACGCACCGCATCGGTCTGGCCAGGTTCATCCGCCCCCTTGATGGACGCGTAGTTCAATGGTGCGCGATGCATGTGCGCTTCCAGCAACACGTCAGCCGTCAGTGCATCCAGATGCCTGGTGACAACCCGTGCGAAGCTGGACTGCTCGTACATAACGTATGGAAGTTCCTGCAGCATATTTTCGAACTGGTCGTGCACCCACGCTCCATGCTTCGCGAGTGCCGCCGCTCCAGTCACTGGCGACGGCTCACTGGTCAGCCGCGTTCGAAGGATCAGCGCAAGCACCGTCGTTGCGTCCGCCTCGCGCTCGTCCAGCGCGTTCTCCAGTGCAGCAGCCAGGTTTCGCGCTACGCCGCGCATGCGAACGGCTCCCACGGCTTCAATGCGGACGCTCTCCAATGCGTCGTACACCGCGCGCGCATGTGGATTGTTCGGTGCCATGTCCTCATGCATGCGCGCGTCATGGTGGGCCCGGCGCAGCGCACGGGCATCGCTGATGCCTCGGGTGACGGCAAGTTGGCTCAGCGCGGCGCTGCTTCGCGGAGCGGACTGTTCGACGCTGCGGTCACCTGCGAGGGCGCGTGAGCATGCGTCCAGGGCCAGCCGGACCGCATCCTGTTCCGCCCCGCGCTGCGCTTTCATGTCAAAGGCAACTGCACGTTGGCTATCGACTCCGGCAGCTCCTCGCCGAAGACGCGCTGATAGAACTCTGAGACGATGCCGCGCTCCAGTTCGTCGCACTTGTTGAGGAAGGTGAGCCGGAACGCAAACGCGATGTCGCCGAAGATCTCCGCGTTCTCGGCCCAGGTGATGACCGTGCGCGGGCTCATCACCGTGGCGATGTCGCCATGGGTGAATGCGGCGCGGGTCAGATTCGCCACCTGCACCATCCGCACCACCGTCTCGCGCCCAGCGTCATTGCGGTAGTGCCTGGCCTTGGCCAGCACGATCGCCACTTCATCGTCCTGCGCCAGGTAATTGAGCGCAGCCACGATCGACCAGCGGTCCATCTGCGCCTGGTTGATCTGCTGCGTGCCGTGGTACAGGCCGGTACTGTCGCCAAGCCCTACCGTATTGGCGGTGGCGAACAGGCGGAATGCCGGGTGTGGCAGCAGCACGCGCGCCTGGTCGAGCAGGGTGAGCCGGCTGGACGATTCCAGCACGCGCTGGATGACGAACATGACGTCAGGCCGCCCGGCGTCGTACTCGTCGAGTACCAGCGCCACGTTGTTCTGGTAGGCCCACGGCAGGATGCCATCGCGGAACTCGGTGACCTGCCTGCCGTCCCGGATCACGATGGCGTCCTTGCCGATCAGATCGATGCGGCTGACGTGGCTGTCCAGGTTGATGCGCACGCACGGCCAGTTGAGCCGCGCCGCAACCTGTTCGATATGCGTGGACTTGCCGGTGCCGTGGTAACCGGAGACCATCACCCGGCGCCGATGGGCGAAGCCGGCGAGGATGGCCAGCGTGGTCTCGCGATGGAACACGTAGTCCGGATCGATTTCCGGTACGTGCGCGCTTGCTTCCGCATAGGCGGGCACACGCATGCCGCTATCGAAGCCGAACAGCTGCGCCACCTCGACCGTGGAATCGGGCAACGCGGTCGCATCGCCCGACGTCACCGCATCAGGCGTGGAGCCCGCCGTTTTCCATGATGAAGTCGACAATTTCATCCAGCCCTTTTCCTCTGGAAAGGTCCGTGAAGCCGAACGGACGGGTGCCGCGCATTTTCAGCGCGTCGCGCTGCATCACCTCGATATCCACATCCACGTATGGCGCGAGGTCGCTCTTGTTGATGACCAGGAAATCCGACTTGGTGATGCCGGGGCCGCCCTTGCGCGGGATTTCCTCTCCCTGGCAGACCGAAATGACGTAGAGGGTAAGGTCGGCCAGGTCCGGTGAGAATGTAGCGGCCAGATTGTCGCCACCGGACTCTATGAACACCACGTCCAGATCGGGGAACGCGCGGTTCATCTCGGCAATCGCCTGCAGATTGATCGAGGCATCTTCGCGGATGGCGGTGTGCGGGCAACCACCGGTTTCCACCGCCATGATCCGGTCTTCGGACAATGCCTGCCGACGCGCAAGGATCATCGCGTCTTCCTTGGTGTAGATGTCGTTGGTGATCACCGCAATAGAGAAGCGATCACGCAGTGCCTTGCACAGCTTCTCGGTCAGCGTGGTCTTGCCGGAGCCGACGGGCCCGCCGATGCCGATACGCAGGGGACCATGTTGTGAGCTCATGACGTATGCCCGTGCGAATGCGAATGCGAGTGCTGGTGGCTGTAGGCACCACGCACTGGACTGAACGGTTCATTGACTTCGCGCACCACCGCGCCCAGACCTTCCAGCATGGCGGTAATGACGTGGTCGCGCGCGATCAGGATGCGGTCGGGATAGATGGCGGCGGCGAGGTGCCGGTTGCCGATGTGCCACGCCAGTTCAGTGAGGTGCAGCGGGTTCTTGGCGGTGACTTCCAGCAACGCTTCTTCTGCTGCATGAATGTGGACGACCGTGCCGTCTTCCAGCAGCAGCTGCGCGCCGGAAGCGAGCACCACCGGCTCAGGCAGGTCCAGCAGGATCTTCTGGCCGCTCGGCAGTGTGAGTGCGCGCCGACGCACATGCCGTTCGTCGTAACTCAGCACCAGCGTGCCAAGTGAAACGCGGGGCAACCAGCCGGATTCGATGGAACCGTCTTCTACCGCGATGGCCTTAAGCATCTTTCACTCCGGCTGAACATGACGGGTGTCCAATGAATCTACTCTAGCGCAGTTGATTCGAATGCGTCGTTGGCCTGCAAGTCACAGGGAGTCCTTGATGGCTGCGAACGATTGGCGTGGCAAGCTTGAGCTGTGGTTCGAGCACCAGGAAGGCAAGACCCGCCTCATGCGACGCCAGCATGTTGGGCCACTGGCTGTGCAGCGCGCGTTCTATCCAGAAACCGACGGATCCGCACATGTGTACATACTCCACCCACCCGGTGGCATTGCCGGTGGCGACCAGCTGGCGATCGAGTGCCACCTGGCCGAGCAGGCGCGGACGGTGCTCACTACACCGGGCGCAACCAAGTTCTACCGCAGCGAAGAACGGACCAGCATGCAGCAAGTTCGCATCGAGGTCGGCGCTGGAGCGGTCTGTGAATACCTTCCCCAGGAGACCATCGTGTTCGCCGGTGCCACCGCCTCCATGAAGACACAGGCCGTGCTTGCGGCTGATGCCGTGTATATCGGCTGGGACTTCGTAAGTTTCGGACGGCCAGCGGCGGGCGAACGTTTCGGCGCAGGGACGTTCCGGCAGTGCGTGGAGATCGTGCGCGACGGCGAACCAATCTGGTTCGAACGCTTCTGCGTGTCAGGGCCGGAGGCGGTGAAAGACCAGCCCTTCGTGCTGGCAGGCCAACCGATCATGGGCACGCTGGTGTACGCCGGACCGTCCATTGAAGACGCGGCGGCGCGTGTCCGCGACACACTCGGCGACGACGCGCAGCATGTGTTCTCGGTGAGCGCGCTGGAGCGCGTGGTGGTCTGCCGTTACCTGGGCGACCACATGTCGCAGGCCAAGTCGCTGTTCCGCAGGGCGTGGCACGTGCTGCGTGAGGGCGGTATCGGCAAGGGTGGCGTCACACCGCGTATCTTGGCGACCTGAGACAACCAACGAGAGCAGAGCCATGGACCTGTTGCCACGTGAGAAAGACAAGCTGCTGCTGTTCACTTCGGCGTTGGTCGCCGAACGACGCAAAGCGCGGGGCGTGAAGCTCAACTACCCCGAAGCGGTGGCGTTGATTTCCGCAGCGGTGGTGGAGGGCGCACGTGACGGCAGGACCGTGGCCGACCTGATGTCGTATGGCGCCACGCTGCTGACCCGCAGCGATGTAATGGAGGGCGTGGCGGAGATGATCCACGACATCCAGGTGGAAGCCACGTTCCCGGACGGCACCAAGCTCGTTACCGTCCACAATCCAATCCCGTGAGGTGGTCGTCATGATTCCCGGAGAGTATTTCATCGAAGAAGGATCGATCGAGCTCAACCAGGGACGCGAACGCCGCAGCCTGCAGGTGAGCAATTCCGGCGACCGTCCCATCCAGGTCGGCTCGCATTACCACTTCTTCGAAACCAACACGGCACTGCTGTTCGACCGCGACCAGGCCCGCGGCTTCCGCCTGAACATCCCTGCCGGCACCGCAGTTCGTTTCGAGCCGGGCCAGGACCGCACGGTGGAGCTTGTGGCGCTCGCGGGCGCGCGCGAGGTCCATGGGTTCAACGGCTTGATCATGGGCAAACTGTAGGGGCAGGCATATGGTTACCATCACCCGCGACGCCTATGCGAATCTCTATGGCCCGACCAGGGGCGACCGTGTACGGCTGGCCGACACCGAGCTGATCATCGAGATCGAGGAAGACCGCACGATCTACGGCGAGGAGGTCATCTTCGGCGGTGGCAAGGTCATCCGCGACGGCATGGGCCAAGGCCAACGCCTGGCCAGCGAGGTGGCCGACGTGGTCATCACCAGCGTGATCATTCTCGACCACTGGGGCATCATCAAGGCGGACATCGGAATCAAGGACGGCCGCATTTCCGGCATCGGCAAGGCCGGCAATCCGGACATCCAGCCCGGCGTGGACATCGTGATCGGTCCCGGTACCGACGTCATCGCCGGCGAAGGCAACATCGTCACCGCCGGCGGCATCGACACCCATATCCACTTCATCTGCCCGCAGCAGGCCGACGAGGCACTGGCCAGCGGCACCACTACGCTGGTCGGCGGCGGCACCGGCCCCACGGTGGGAACCCTGGCCACCACGGTGACGCCCGGACCCTGGGCGATCCACCGCATGCTGGAGGCCGCCGACGTGCTGCCGCTCAACATCGGCCTGCTGGGCAAGGGCAATGCGAGCCAACCCGAGCCGCTGCGCGAACAGATACGCGCGGGCGTGATCGGGCTGAAGCTGCATGAGGACTGGGGCACCACCCCGGCGACCATCGACAACTGCCTGACCGTGGCCGATGAGGAAGACATCCAGGTCGCCATCCATACCGATACGCTCAACGAGAGCGGCTTCGTGCGCGACAGCTTCGCCGCCATGAAGGGCCGCACCATCCACAGCTTCCATACCGAAGGGGCCGGCGGTGGCCATGCGCCGGACATCATCACCGCCGCCGGGGAAGAGAACATCCTGCCCTCGTCGACCAATCCGACCCGGCCGTACACGATCAACACCGTGGACGAGCACCTGGACATGCTGATGGTCTGCCATCACCTCAGTTCCCAGGTGCCCGAGGACGTGGCATTTGCCGAGTCGCGGATCCGTCGCGAGACCATCGCCGCCGAAGACATCCTGCACGACATGGGTGTGTTCTCGATGATGTCCTCGGACTCGCAGGCGATGGGCCGCATCGGTGAAACCACGCTGCGCTGCTGGCAGACCGCGCACAAGATGAAGGTGCAGCGTGGGCCGCTGCCCGAGGACAACGCGCGTAATGACAACTTCCGGGTCAAGCGCTACGTGGCCAAGTACACGATCAACCCGGCGATCACCCACGGCCTGGCGCACGAGGTGGGCTCGGTCGAGGTCGGCAAGCGCGCCGACCTGGCGCTGTGGAAGACCGACTTCTTCGGGGTGAAACCCAAGGCCGTGCTGATTGGCGGCATGATCGCGGTGGCCCCGATGGGCGACCCGAACGCGTCCATTTCCACGCCGCAGCCGGTGCACTACCGGCCCATGTACGCCGGCATGGGCCGTGCCGGTGCCTCCACCGGGGTCACGTTCGTGTCCCGGAGCGCGCTGGCCGATGGCATCGGCGAGAAGCTCAAGCTCAACAAGCACCTGGTGGCGGTCAAGGGCATCCGTTCGCTGCGCAAGAAGGACATGATCCACAACGGGCTCACCCCCAAGCTGGAAGTCGATCCGCAGAACTACCAGGTCCGCGTGGATGGCGAGCTGATCACCTGCGAGCCGGTGGATGTGTTGCCCATGGCCCAGCGCTACTTCCTGTTCTAGACCCGCGCGATGAACGTGGCCAGCTGGACACTGCGGGGGATCGGCCAGGTCGTCTTCCAGAATAACCCCTGGAGCGGCCTGGTCATCCTGCTGGGCATCGCGTTCAACTCCTGGATCTACGCCGCCATCTGCATGGTCGGCGTGCTGGCCAGCACGTTGACGGCAATCGTCCTCAAGGCCGACCGCGGGCTGATCCGCGATGGGCTGTTCGGCTTCAACGGCGCGCTGGTGGCACTCGCCCTGATTGCGTTCACCAGTGAGGACTTCCAGAGCGGCGCGGTCCCGTCCGTTGCGATGTTCGTCTACCTGGTCTGCGGCGCGGCCATGAGCACCCTGGCCTTCGCCAGCCTGGCCGCACTGCTGGGCCCGCACAAAGTGGCGCCGTTGACCATGCCGTTCGTGCTGATCGGCTGGCTGTTCCTGTTCGCCATCCTGAAGTTCGACGCCATCGAGGCCGGGCCCATGGCCAAGCCGGTGTCGCCGGATCAGTTCTCGTACGTCGCGCCGTATGTGCTGCCCACGTGGTACATGGGCATCGGCGCGTCGGTGGGGCAGATCTTCTTCCAGGACAACTGGATCACCGGCTACATCATTCTGCTGGGCATCGCGCTGCATTCGCGCATTGCGGCGGGGATGTGCCTGCTGGGCGCGGTGGTGGGTACGGTGGTCGCCGCGCTGTTCGGTGGCCCGGAAGGGGCGATCCGCGATGGCCTGTTCGGCTACAACGCGGCGCTGACCGCGATGGCGCTGGGGGGCATCTTCCTGGTGCTGACCTGGCGCAGCTTCTGCTATGCGCTGTTCGGCGCAGCGGTGTCGGCGTGGCTGTGGGCGTCGGTGGCGATCTTCCTCAAGCCGATCGGCATGCCGGTGCTGACCTCGTCGTTCGTGATCGTGACCTGGTTGATGCTGATCGGGCAGTACGCGTTCAAGGCGCTGGTACCGGTACCACCGGCGGAGTCGACCACGCCGGAAGACAACCGGCGGCGCCACGTCGCGCACTCCCCGCCCTGATCAGGAGCGGAACAGCCGGCTGTACTGGGTCTCGTGCCACGCGCTCATCATCGCCAGCGCGGGGGAGACGTTGCCGATATCGTCGTCGCTCACCGTCATCGCCCGGCCAGCGGCGCGCTCGATGACCGGCATCGAAGCAATCAGGATGCGTTGGCCCGAGGTGTGCCCCAGCGGCACCAGTCGCATCGCGGCAGCGACCTGGGCCTCCACCACGCTCCACATCAGCCCGCGCAGCGCCGTGGGTGGCGCAACATCCCAGTGCGCGCAGGCCAGCGCAAAGGACGCGGGGTAGGTGAGGCGCACGTTGGCAGCGTCGCTGGCCCGCCTCACGCCGAGGTCGATAAGCAGGCGCAGCAGCGACTCGCTCATGCGCCGGTCCTCCAGCTCCAGCTCCCTGCTCTCGCGCCCGGCGGCCAGCCACGCGTTGGCTGATCGGAACGCTGCGCCATCGTCCTGCTCCAAAGCGTGGGCCATGCGCCAGAACAGTGCGCCGTCGAGCAGCGCGTAGCTGTGCTCCAGCACGCCCAGTATCCAGCAGGACGCCGTGCCTTCATCGTGCACGACGCCGGCATGCACGGCCGGTTCCAGTCCCCTGGAATAGGAGAAGCTGCCGACCGGCTGGCTGGGGCTGATCAGCCGCAGCAGGTGGAGGGGCAGTGCAGAGGAGGGATCGAAGCAGTCCACGTTCTGGAATCCGCTTCAGCCCACCATCATCAGCAGGCCCCAGGCGGCGATGGCGCCCCCCGCCACGCGCAGCGACAGGCGTCCGGCCCTGGCATTCATCAGACGCCCGGCACCCACGCCGAGGCCCAGGCCGACCGCATGCAGCACCACGGTTGCGAGCACGAACCCGGCGCCGTAGGTGAGCATGTGCGCACTGCCGATTTCCGCGCCGTGCGCGTAGCCATGGAAGAACCCGAAGAAGCCGGCGACTGCAGCGCCGAACAACGGGGACACCGGCAGCGCAAAGGCGATGGCCAGCCCGAGCACCGCCACCGACGCCAGGATCACCGGCTCCACCAACGGCAGCGACAGGCCGCCCAGCGCAGCCAGGAAGCCCAGCACCATCACCCCCACGAACGCGGCAGGCACCGCGATCAGTCCTCGCCTGCCCAGGGTGCTCGCCCAAAGACCCACCGCGACCATGGCCAGGATGTGGTCCACCCCGAGGAAGGGGTGTGCCAGGCCTGCGGCGAAGTCGGTGTGCGCGTGGTCGGTCGCGCTGACGTGCGCGAACGCGGGGAAGGCCAGCAGGAGCGATGTGGCCGCGAGGAACTTCACCAACGTTTTCATGGCTGACTCTCCAGATACGGAAGCGATGTTGGGTTCAGAAGGAACCGAATGTGGCGCCGAGGAAGAAGATCGCCACCAGCGAGATCAGCACGCCGACGATCACCGTCATGAACATGTCGAAGTAGCTGTTGGCGTGGGTCTGCTTGCTGATCTGCAACAGCAGCAGCACCGTGCCGTTATGCGGCAGCGCGTCCAGCGTGCCGGCGCTGACCACGGTAAGCCGGTGCATCAACGCCGGGTCGATACCGTACTCGGCGGCCATCCGCATGTATTCGCTGCCCAGCGCATTGAGCGCGATGGCCATGCCGCCCGACGCAGTACCGGTCAAGGCTGCAAGTGAGTTCATGGCCACCACCAGCGATACCAGGGGGCCGCCCGGGATCTGCAGGACTGCATCACGCACCACTTCGAAGGTGGGCATGGCCGCCACCACCGCGCCGAAACCGACCAGGCTGGCGATGGTGAGGATAGGCAGTGCGGACGAGTTGGCGCCGGCATCCAGGCTTTCGCGCAGCGATTGCAGGCGCTTGAAGTTGAGCACCACAGCGGTGAGGTTGGCGGTGGCCAGCGCGATCAGCACCGACCAGACACCTATGGACGCGTTGACGTCGATTCCCCACGGCGCGCTTTCCAGCGCGGAGAAGTCCACGCGCGGCAGCACGATCAGCGCCATCAGGAAGTTGACCACGATGACCACGACCAGTGGCATGACAGCGACGATGAAGGAGGGGTAGTCGTCGGTGCGCTTGCCGTGCTCCAGTTCGGCCGGGTCGAAGTCGCCGGAGTTCGTGGCCTGCTCGCGGGTCTTTTCCGGAATGACGATCTTTCCATCGTCTTCGGTATACGACTCGCCCGCCGTACGTGCCTTGGCTTCGGCGCGGTGCAGCCACCACATGCCGAACGCCATGGTGATGATCGAGGCCACGATGCCCAATCCCGGTGCGGCAAAGGTGGTGGTGCCGAAGTACGGCATGGGGATGGCGTTGTTGGTGGACGGGCTGCCCGGCATCGCCGACATGGTGAAGGTGAAAGCGCCCAGGCCGATGGCCGCGGGCATCAGCCGCGAAGGAATGTTGGCGGCCTTGAACATCTCGCGCGTCATCGGCACCAGCACGAAGAACGCCACGAACACGCTCACCCCGCCATAGGTGACCACCGCGGAGGCCAACACCACGGCCAGCATGGTGCGCTTCACCCCAAGCTGCTTCGTCAGGTACTTCGCAATGGAGGTGATGGATCCGGTGTCGTCCATCAGCTTGCCGAAGATGCCGCCGAGCAGGAACAGCGGGAACCAGCGTATGACGAAGCTGCCCGCACCGGACATGAAGGTGGTGGTCCAGTTGGCGAGTACCACCTCGCCGGAGAGGATGGCAGTGAGCAGCGCGGCCGCAGGCGCCAGCAGCAGTACGCTCCAGCCCTTGTAGGCCAGCCACATCAACAGCGCCAGTGAAATCAGAATCGCGAGCAGACCCATACATGCACTCCCAAGGACGCACCCGCAGAGGCTGGATGGGGACAGGATACTGCCGCAGGGCCGGTGCATCCGGGGGCCCAGTAGATTTACTGGTCGGCCCACGAAGCGTTCACGCGCACGGTTCCAGACTGCGGCGAGCCGATGGCGGCCGCACTGGAGAAGCGTCATGCGTAGCTATGTGATCGTGCTGTCAGCCGTTGCCGTGGCGGGCCTGGCAGGGTGTTCCCAGCAGAGCCAGGAGGTGCACGAGAGCCAGGTGGGAATGGCGAACCCGGCCTCGGTGCACTGTGAGAAGGTGGGCGGCAAGGTGGAGATCGAGAAGGACGCGCAGGGGAACCAGAAAGGCATCTGTCATCTTCCGGACGGCACCCGGGTGGACGAATGGGAGCTGTTCCGCCGCGACCAGGCGCAGAAGCCGGGATGATCCTGCGCGCGCCTAGAACAACGACCCCTGTGGTGAGTCTTCGCGCGGCGGCAACGGCCGCACGAACTTCGTGCAGTCCAGCTTCGGCCAATGGCTGTTCTGTGCGTCGAAGCCGAGCCGCCGGCGCGCCAGTTTGAAGCGGTGCGAAAGCAGGTCGGCGTAGACGCCTTCGCCGCGCATGCGGGTGCCGAACTCGCTGTTGTAGTCCTTGCCGCCGCGCAGCTGGTTGATGGTGCTCATCACGTGCGCGGCGCGGTCGGGGTGGTGCGTGTCGAGCCAGTCGCGGAACAGCGGGGCTACTTCCAGTGGCAGGCGCAGCAGCACGTACCCGGCGGTGCTGGCGCCGGCATCGCGTGCGGCTTCCAGTACCGCCTCCAGTTCGGCGTCGTTGATCCAGGGAATGACCGGGGCGACCATCACACCGACTGGAATGCCGGCGTCATGCAGGCGGCGCATGGCGCGCAGGCGCGCGTGCGGGGCGGAGGCGCGGGGTTCGAGCCGTGCGGAAAGATGCGGGTCGAGCGAGGTGACCGAGAAGTGCACGCTGACCAGGTTCTTCTCCGCCAGCGGCGCGAGCAGGTCGATGTCGCGCTCTACCAGGGCGTTCTTGGTGATCAGCGAGAACGGATGCTGGGTTTCCAGCATCACTTCGATGAGCTGGCGGGTCAGCTTGAGTTTGCGTTCGATCGGCTGGTAGGCGTCGGTGTTGATGCCCAGCGCGATGGGTTGCGGGGTGTAGGCCGGGCGCGAGAGTTCCCTGCGCAGCAGCTGCGGCGCGTTGGTCTTGGCGAACAGCTTGGTTTCGAAGTCCAGGCCCGGGGACAGGTTGAGGAATGCGTGCGAGGGCCGGGCGAAGCAGTAGGAGCAACAGCACTATATGTGTTCGAGGAAAAGTGTTCAGCACTGCGTCCCCTACGGCGGCTTCCCTACAGACTACCTGCGGAGTTCCGTCCTCTTGTATTCCAGCCCAAGGCGGTAAAGGGTAGGTTAGCCGGGCATTGCGACTACCCCCAGACTTGAGGCTCTGCGAGCAGGCCAATTCAGGATGAATTCTTCCTGCTCCGCAGTCTCCACTGCACCAGGGCGCACCGAGCGCACCTTAGCGATCGCATCGATGCCGTCTGGAGCGCAGCCCGTGTCAATGAGAAGCATCGACGCCACGGTCCCCGCTCGCCCTAGGCCTCCTTTGCAGTGCACCACGATCCTGCTTCCGGACAAGAGCTCGGCTGCGAACTGGGGTCCTGTGGATTGCCATGGCAGAAGCAGCCGTGCATCAGGAGCCGCACCATCCTTAATCGGTAGGCCGTGCCACATCAAGCCATGCGCTTTGGCACGCTCTGCCAAGGAGGTAATTCGTAGCTCTTCGAACTCCCACGGCTCAATCAACGTGATCAGATGCTGTGCTCCCCACGCGACTATCGACGCCAGATCGATATCCAAGTCTCGGGCCCAAGACCCCGTCATTGCGACGTCCTGATATTTTCCCGGTGCAAAGGTAACGCCGATCGCACCGCCATTCACGCCGATAGGCAGCGTCGCAATCTGCAGTGGATGAGAATTACTTGTTCTGCTCACCTGCGCTCTCCGAAATCAATGGCCCTGTTGGGCGAGAAGCGAACGCTGCGCCCTTTTAACCTGAAAGTCCAACGGTGAGCCTAGTGGTACGGATATGGTCTTACTGAATCCCATAAGCAGCGCAGAATCGCCCAACGCCTGAGAGAGGGGCCAGGCCCCATTCGACGTTGGAACGAGCCTGGAGGACGCGGTTCCAGAGAGCAGTGAGGCCCAGTTCCAGCCTCTGGCCGGCACCATCCTTACTGGGCGGCCGCTATCGGCCAGAAGCGGCAGCAGGCGCGGCGATACCTGAGGCAATGCGATCTGATCGGAGTGGGCTTAAGCGACGCCCTCCCTCGAGCGCCAAGCCATAACTGGATCAGGGGGGGCTCCAACTCAGGGCTCTCGACAACTCAGCTTGACTGCCTCTATTCTTCCTTTCATGTCCGCCTTCTCGGCCCGCCACCGTCGACTCATCCGGTTCAGCCTTTTCGTGCTGATGCTGTTGAGCGTCGTTGTTCGGCCGATCGTGATCCAACAGGGCGAGCTCCATACTGCCGAGCACGACATCGCTGCAACGGCAGAGCACGGGCACTCACACGGTCCTGGAACTGGCGACAACGTAGATCCGAAGCATGCATCGGGCGTGCACAGCGTCCTTCACCAGGCCGATGTGAGCTTTGCCGGCATGCTGGTGTCTTCGAATCTGAACCTAGCAACTGTTCCGCCGGCATCTTTACTGCCCGGCCTGCACTCCGTCGATGAGCCCTCTGGTCATCGCGGCTCGCCATTCAGACCTCCGATCGTCTGACGACACCTGCCGCGCTGTAGCGGCCTGAGCGCGCTGTCCACCCAATGTTGGCCGGCAGCGCGTCGTCATGACCATCGTCGGAGATTTTCCGTGAAATTACGTAGTTTGTGGGCGCTCGCCATAGCCGGCGCCTACGGTGTGGCCGTGCCTGGCCATGCCGCTGAAGTGCTGCGCTTGGAGGATGTGGTCGCCCGCGCCCTCGGCACCCATCCCAGCGTCCAGGCAGACACCGCTCGACTGGAAGCTGTCAGAAGCCGGGCGGGCCGGGAGGCATTGCCTACGCCGCTCGTGCTGGGCGGCGAGCTTGAAAACGTGGCTGGCTCAGGCGGCCTGAGCGGCCTAGACGCCGCCGAATCCACCTTCCGCATCTCCAAGGTTCTAGAACTGGGTGGGAAGCGGGCTGCGCGCCAAGCGCTCGGCGGCGCCGAGGTGGACGCTGCCCGAAGCGAAGCGGACGTCACCCGTATCGCTATCGCAACTTTGGCCGCAGGGCGTTTCGTCGACGTGCTGGCCGCCCAGGAGCATGTCGAGCACGCCGAAGAGCGCATCAAAATGGCCAGCGCCATGCGCCGTGAAGTGGCCCGTTGGGTCGCGGCCGCCCGCAATCCCGACTCGGACCTGAGATCCGCCGAGATCGCCCTGCTCGATGCCGAGCTGAAGCGGGAGCAGGCATTGCAGGCTCTGGAAAGCGCGCGAATGTCGCTGGCTGCCACGTGGGGGGCGCCAAGTCCGGATTTCGGCTCGGTTGCAGGGGATACCGCGGTCCTTCCCCCTCTGGATGATTTTGATGATCTGAGCCGGCGCCTCGCCACGACACCACAACAGCGCGCCTTGGACGCTCAAGCCGGAGTTATAGATGCAAGGAGGGAGATCGCCCGCGCTAGCGCCAAGCCGGATGTCAGCGTTGGCCTCGGCATCCGCCGACTGGAAGCCACCAAGGACAGCGGCCTGGTGATGTCCGTCTCCGTCCCGTTGGGGAGCCGTCGGCGATCGGACTTCTCCGTGGCTGAAGCGGACTACGAACTCACCTCTCTCAAATACCGGCGCCAGGCGCAGATGCTGGAAATGCGTCAGGAGCTGTTTGGCATCTACCAACAGCTCAAGCAAGCGCAATCGGAAGTGGAGTCAGTGCGCCAGCGTCAGTTGCCAAAGGCCCAGCAGGCCTTTGATCAGAGCCGCAGGGGCTTTGAGGAAGGACGCTTCTCCTTCCTGGTACTCAGCCAGGCTCAGCAAAGGCTCTTCGATCTTCGCGAACGGGAAGTCGAAGCCGCCGCGCGCTATCTCCGTCTCCTGGTCGAGGCCGACCGCCTCACCGTTTCTGCCTTGGACATTCGCCCATGAACCGATACGTATTCCTGATCCTGCTTCCAATTGCCCTGGCTGCGTGCGGTGGCAACGAATCGTCGCAACGAGCAAAGCCAGAGGACACTGCTGCGACCGCAGGCGACTATGAGCGAGGGCCGCATCGCGGTCGCATGCTTCGCGACGGCGACTTCGCCCTTGAAGTAACTGTTTACGAAACCAATACCCCGCCTCATTTCCGGCTGTATGCCTATCGCAACGACAAACCGCTGGCACCTGGAGAAGTCAAAGCGACGATACAACTCAAGCGTCTGGACGGCGAAGTCAACAACTTCAGCTTTATTCCAGAGAAGGACTACCTGGTCGGCAGCGGGGAGGTGGTCGAGCCGCATTCCTTTGATGTCAAAGCCGATGCGGTGGTGGGTGGAAAGAACTACGCCTGGTCTTACGCCTCCTATGAAGGGCGCACCACGATAGATCCGAAAGCCGCTGCCGACGCAGGTGTCGTGGTCGAGTCCGCCGAACCGGGGACCATCCGGGACACCGTTTCCCTCATGGGCAACGTCGCGGTCGACACCGGCCGATTTGCTGCGGTCAAGGCACGCTTCCCTGGCGTGGTCCGCAGTGTGGCGGTCGAGATGGGACAACGCGTCTCGGCTGGTCAGACGTTGGCCACAGTCGAGGGCAATGACAGCATGCGGACCTACTCCGTCACGGCACCTTTCAGTGGAGTCGTACTCGCGCGCAGCACGTCGGTAGGCGATGTCGCTGCCGACAACACGCTGTTTGAAATTGCCGACCTTTCGGAGGTCTGGGTGGACCTGCGTGCGCTGGGAAGCGATGCCGAGCGACTGTCGCCAGGCCAGATGGTGACCATTCGCTCGGCAACAGGCGGTTTGGAAGCAACGGGAAAGCTGCAGGGCATCCTTCCGTTGGCCAGCGCTGGCCAGACCGTGGTGGCACGTGTGGCCCTTACCAACAGCGAGGGCAGGTGGCGACCAGGAATGGCCGTATCCGCCGAAGTCGTCATCGCGGAAACGGAGGTTCCATTAACAGTAAAGGAATCGGGCCTGCAGCGTTTTCGGGACTTCACCGTGGTATTCGCCCAAGTGGGCAACAGCTATGAGGTGCGGATGCTTGAACTGGGTAGGCGCGATGGCGATCGCGTGGAGGTACTGAAAGGGCTTAAGCCGGGAACCCGGTACGTTTCCGAGCAGAGCTACCTGATTCGTGCCGACATCGAAAAGTCCGGCGCAAGCCACGACCACTAAGGACGCACCATGCTAGAGCGAATCATTCGCGCGTCTATCGCGCACAGATGGCTTGTGCTCCTTCTGGTCCTGGCCCTCTCAGGCCTTGGGATCTGGAACTACAGCAAGCTTCCCATCGACGCCGTTCCTGACATTACCAATGTCCAGGTGCAGATCAACACCGAAGCTCCGGGCTACTCACCGCTGGAGGCCGAGCAACGGGTCACCTTCCCGGTCGAAACAGCGTTGGCCGGGTTGGCAAAGCTGGAATACACCCGTTCCATCTCACGCTACGGCCTGTCTCAGGTCACGGTCGTGTTTGAAGATGGCACAGATATCTACTTCGCCCGTCAGCAGGTCGCAGAGAGACTTCAGCAAGCGGGATCCCAATTGCCCGTGGGACTAAAGCCAAGCCTTGGACCGGTAGCGACGGGCCTGGGTGAGATCTTCATGTACACCGTGGAAGCGGAGTCCGGTGCTGAAGAGACGTGGACACCAATGGCGCTTCGTACGCTGCAGGACTGGGTGATCCGACCGCAGATGCGCCACTTGAAAGGCGTAACCGAGGTCAACACCGTCGGAGGCTATGTTCGCCAGTTTCACATCACGCCGGACCCGAAGAAGCTCCAAGCATACGGACTGACGCTGCAGGATGTGCTCGAAGCCGTGGCCCGCAGCAACACTAACGTGGGTGCCGGCTACATCGAGAAAAGCGGTGAGCAGTACTTGGTACGCGTGCCGGGCCAAGTGGCCGACATGGCGGGTTTGCGCAAGATCGTAGTGGCTAACCGTGATGGCATGCCATTGCGTGTTGGCGATCTGGCAGAAGTTGTAGAAGGCACCGAACTTCGTACAGGCGCGGCAACCAAGGATGGCAACGAAGTGGTCCTTGGTACGGCGTTCATGCTCATCGGCGAAAACAGCCGGGACGTGGCTCAGCGAACCGCGGCCAAGCTCAAGGACATCGACGCTACGCTGCCTGACGGCGTTCGGGCGCATCCTGTGTATGACAGAACCGAACTGGTGGATCGGACCATCGAGACGGTGAAGAAGAACCTCCTCGAAGGCGCCTTGCTCGTCATCGCGGTGCTCTTCCTGCTTTTGGGCAATCTTCGTGCGGCACTGATCACTGCGGCGGTCATTCCATTGACGATGCTGCTGACGATCACAGGCATGGTCCAGAATCGCGTCTCTGCGAATCTGATGAGCCTGGGCGCACTGGATTTTGGCTTGATCGTCGATGGGGCAGTCATCATCGTAGAGAACTGCCTGCGTCGCTTTGGCGAGCGGCAACACCTTCAGGGCCGTTTGTTGACTCGGGAAGAACGATTTTCCTTGGCGGCAAGTGCCAGTGCAGAGGTGATCAAGCCAAGCCTGTTCGGCCTTTTCATCATCGCGGCGGTCTACATCCCGATCTTTGCCCTCTCCGGCGTGGAAGGGAAGATGTTCCACCCGATGGCGCTTACCGTGGTCATCGCGCTTACCGGTGCCATGGCACTGTCCTTGACATTCGTGCCTGCCGCTGTGGCTCAGTTCGTAACGGGAAAGGTTTCGGAGAAGGAAACCAAAGCCATGCGCCGAGTCACCAACGTGTATGGCCCGATGCTTGAGCGTGCCGTCAATGCACGCAAGGTAGTGGTGGCCTCTGCTGCGGTGCTCACCGTCCTGGCGGGCCTGCTTGCAAGTCGCCTCGGCACCGAGTTCATTCCGAACCTGGATGAGGGCGATATCGCCTTGCATGCGCTTCGAATTCCAGGGACCAGCTTGACCCAGGCGATCGGCATGCAACGTCAGCTGGAAGCGGCGATCAAACAGTTCCCCGAGGTAGATGAAGTCGTCGCAAAGATCGGCACTGCCGAGGTGGCCACCGATCCCATGCCCCCCTCCGTAGCCGACACCTTCATCATGCTCAAAGATCGGGACCAATGGCCTGATCCGCGCAAGCCGAAGGCACAGCTTGTTGCCGAGCTCGAGAAAGTGGTTCGCGCCATTCCTGGCAACAACTATGAGTTCACCCAGCCGGTGCAGATGCGGATGAACGAGCTCATTGCGGGCGTTCGGGCTGAGGTTGCTGTCAAGCTGTACGGCGACGACCTGGAGCAACTGGCAACCATCGGCAGCCAGGTAGAGAACGTTGCCAGTGAGATCCAGGGAGCGGCCGACGTGAAACTTGAGCAGATCACCGGTCTGCCATTGATGACGATCACGCCGGACCTGGATGCACTTGCACGATACGGCGTAGCCATTGACGACGTGCAGAAGACCATCTCGGTGGCGCTGGGAGGTGAATCGGTCGGCCAGGTGTTCGAAGGCGATCGGCGCTTCGATATCGTGGTTCGTCTGTCGGAGAACCTTCGCCAGGACGTCCGGACACTGGCGTCACTACCTGTGGCCGTCGCGCCCGGGGTGAGCACAGGCCAAGAGCGCAGCTTCGTGCCGCTGGGCCAGTTGGCCAAGGTCGAGATCGCGCCTGGTCCGAACCAGATCAGCCGTGAGAATGGTAAACGCAGGGTGGTGATCACAAGCAATGTGCGCGGGCGCGACTTAGGGTCCTTTGTCGAGGAGTTGCGCACCAAGGTCGGACAGGAGGTCCAGCTGCCGGAAGGGTACTGGATCGAGTACGGCGGCACGTTTGAGCAGTTGATCTCGGCAAGCAAGCGGCTGTCCGTCGTCGTGCCAGTGGTTCTGGTGATGATCTTCGGATTGTTGTTCATGGCATTCGGCTCAGGGAAGGACGCTGCGATCGTATTCAGTGGCGTGCCGCTTGCACTGACCGGGGGCGTGGTGGCGCTGTGGCTGCGCGACATTCCCATGTCCATCTCCGCAGGTGTGGGCTTCATCGCTCTTTCGGGCGTTGCCGTGCTCAATGGCCTGGTAATGATCAGCTTCATCAAGAACCTGCGGGAAGAAGGCGTCCCCCTGCACAAGGCTGTCACCGAAGGTGCTCTTACCCGCCTCCGGCCAGTCCTGATGACGGCCTTGGTGGCGAGTCTGGGCTTCCTTCCTATGGCCCTGAACGTCGGTGCTGGCGCGGAAGTTCAGCGTCCGCTCGCCACTGTTGTTATCGGCGGAATCATCTCTTCAACGCTGCTGACACTTCTCGTGCTGCCGGCGCTGTATCGATTGGTTCACCGCGAAGATTCTGTTCTGGAAAGTCGCTCCTCATGAACCACCCGTCCCCTTTCTGCACAAGGAACTTGTCTTTGACTTCTTCCAACAAGCTCTTTGCTTGGCTTTCGATGCTTGCCGCAGTCCTCCTGCCGTTTGCGGCGTTCGCGCACGGTGTAAGCGAGGGAGACCAGGCCTTCCTTGAAGAAAGCACCGGTAGGCAACTGATCGCGTTTACCTACCTTGGCGCCAAGCACATGGTGACTGGATACGACCACCTTCTATTTCTGTTCGGGGTGATCTTCTTCCTATACCGCATGCGGGACGTGAGCATCTACGTCACCTTGTTCGCCATTGGCCACAGCACGACGCTGCTGCTCGGCGTGCTCGGCGGCTTTCATGTCGACGCCTATCTGGTCGACGCGATCATCGGTCTCTCGGTGGTCTACAAGGCCTTGGACAACATGGGCGCGTTCAAGCGGTGGTTCGGCGTGCAACCCAACACCAAGATTGCAGTCCTTGTCTTCGGCTTCTTCCACGGCTTCGGCCTGGCCACGAAGCTTCAGGACTTCTCGCTATCGCCGGACGGGCTGGTCCCCAACATGCTTGCGTTCAACGTGGGCGTTGAGCTCGGCCAACTTCTGGCGCTTGCCGGCATCTTGATCGTGATGGGCTTCTGGCGTCGGCTGCCTTCCTTCAACCGCCAGGCCTACGGCGTGAACACCATCTTGATGACGGCCGGCTTCGTGCTCATCGGCATGCAGCTCACCGGCTACTTCGCTTCCTGATTTCTGACCGAGACCCATCATGTCAATCACTATCAATCAACCACTTCCCACGACTGGCCGCCTGCTGAAGTCGACCCTTGTCGCTGCCGCCATTGCCGGCGCGCTTCTCGTTACGGCCGTTCTGCCGGCGGAGTACGGCATTGATCCCACCGGGATCGGCCGAGCGCTGGGCCTGACTGCCCTGGCAGACGGCGGAAGCACCGCCGCAGACCCGGCTACGCCGACGTCCTCGACAGCATCGGACGCAGCGACCACCTTGGCGGAAAAGGCTGCGGCTGCGTTCGGGGCGAACAAGGGGCAATCGCTTGATCCAGCCGCGGTATCGCTCACCAACGGTGAGCTTCGCCAGGACGCGATGACGATCACGCTGGAGCCGGGGAAAGGCAAAGAGGTCAAATCCCACATGGCTGCTGGCGCGGGAATGCTGTTCAGCTGGAAGGCGACCGGTGATGTAGCAGTCGATATGCATGGTGAGCGGCCCGACGTGAAGGGTGCATGGACCAGCTACGCCGTCGAAGCTGCGCAGCGGGAGGCGCACGGCACCTTCGTCGCGCCATTTGAAGGAACTCATGGGTGGTACTGGCAGAACCGAAGCGACACGCCGGTGACCGTGAGCATCGAACTTGTGGGCTACCAAGCCGACATCTATCAGCCGTAACACCCGGCACTTCGCCGACCCAACCCGAGGAGAAACAACATGAAAACTCATAGCGCAGTAATTGCCGGCCTGCTTTTCAGCATGTCCCTTTTCACCACGGCATCCGCTCATGATCCTGCCCTCCATGCCGATCCGGCTCCCCCGGCTGCTCCCAAGGCCAAGCCGACGACTTGCGAACAGCTTGCCGACCGTTCGAAGTACAAGGTGGACCTCAAGGATGCCCAGACCAAGGCGCTGAAGGAACGTTGCGACGCACAGGCAGCTCCGAAGAAGAAGTAAATCCACTCGGATTTAGCCAACGACCCTGCCATTCCGGCGGGGTCGTCACCTCGACCCGAACAGTGGTGGGCGTACACTCCGCCTGTCTGCCGCCTCTGCCCTGAATCCGGGCAAAAGGGCGCACACGGGTTGGTGCCGTCAGAACGTTGCTACCAGGACAATCCCATGCTCGAAGTACTGAGTCACCCGGCGTTTCGGCGCCTGTTTGGTGCCCAGATAGTCGCCCTGGTCGGAACCGGCTTGGCGACTGTCGCCCTTGCCCTCCTGGCCTACGACCTCGCTGGCAGCCAGGCCGGAGCGGTGTTGGGCACCGCGCTGGCGATCAAGATGGTCGTGTACGTGACCTTGGCGCCCGTTTCAGGAGCGTTGGTCCCTGCACGGCTGCGCAAGCGGGTGCTGATCGCACTCGATCTGGTTCGTGCGGTTGTGGCGGTCTGCCTGCCCTTCGTCACCGAGATCTGGCAGGTGTATGTCCTCATCGCTGTGCTGCAGTCGGCATCGGCATGTTTCACGCCGCTGTTTCAATCCACCATCCCCGAAATTCTTCAAGAAGAGCGTGATTACACCCGTGCGCTCTCACTTTCCCGATTGGCATATGACCTTGAAAGCCTGCTGAGCCCGGCGCTTGCTGCCGCACTGCTGACGATCATTAGCTTCCACGGGCTGTTCGCTGGTACCTCGGTAGGTTTCATCCTCTCGGCGCTGCTCGTCGCGTCCACCACCTTCCCGGCCCTCGCTGCGGTCTCTTCCAAGGACGGTCCCTATGCCCGAGCCATCCGTGGAATGCGAATCTACCTCCGCACACCGCGATTGCAGGGCCTGCTCGCGTTGAACCTCTGCGCCGCAGCCGGCGGCGCGATGGTGTTCGTCAATACGGTGGTTATGGTCCGCACCGTTCTGGGCGGGGCGGAGGAGCAGGTTGCATGGGCGCTGGCGGCCTTCGGAGGCGGGTCCATGCTGGTCGCACTTCTTCTTCCGAAGGTTCTCGACCGCATTTCGGACCGGACAGTAATGTTGGCTGCAGGACTGTTCATGTCAGTTGTCCTGGTTACCTTCCTTGGCGTCTGGTTTGCCCTGAAGGGACATCCCGGGTGGACGGCGGTCATTCCGGCCTGGACGCTGCTGGGCATGGCGTATGCCGGCTTGGTTACCCCCGGCGGGCGGCTGCTGCGGCGTTCGGCTGAGTCCGCCGATCTACCATTCCTCTTCGCTGCCCAATTTTCCCTATCGCATGTTTGCTGGTTGATCGCCTATCCACTCGCCGGGTGGGTTGGTGCGCGCTACGGCTTGCATGTTGCCTTGGCCGCCTTGGGGATTCTGGCCACACTCGGTTTGGTCGCCGCGTGGCGCAGATGGCCGGCGCACGATCCAGAGGAGATAGCGCATAAGCACGAACATCTTGCTGAGGACGACCCGCACCTCTTGGCACACCGAGACGTGGATGGCACGCACCGTCACCGGTTTGTCATCGATCAACTTCACACACGCTGGCCAGGCTGACCAAGGCGCCAGGCGGGCGGCGAGCACGGAGCTACCTACTTGCGAGTTTGGTCGCAGACGTACAAGTCCATGTCGACGTCATATCGACACGCGCGCCCACATTCGTAAGATCCCACTTCCTGCGCCCCTGGCAGTGGAGGGCTATTTCTCAGGGCGGCTATTGCAGCCGCCTGGCAATGCTCGAAGGTGTCGTAATCGCCATAAACAGCGTGACGGACTTCCTGAGTGGACGCGCCGGGCGGATAGACAAAGGCAGTCCAGCGCCCCTGGGACCCGCCGCAAGAAACCGCGACTATGGCGACGCCGACGGTTAAGGTTGTCCGACCGATGTCCATGGCCGAATCCTAGCACCGCCGCGCGCCGGGCGGACACCAGCTTAAGCCTATTCAGCTTCGCGAACCAATTTCCTTCGCTCAGGGAAGTCCGCTGTTGGCGATGAACGGACCTCCGTCGCCTGCAAGCGGGCAGGTGACCACGGAAGAAGCGACCTGGAACCGCTCTCTCAGTGTTGCCGCGTTACAGGTTAGGGAAGTTCGCGAAGCAGCTCGGCGTGGCGCCAAGTTCCACCAATGAGCCAATGACTGGCAGAACGCTTTAGGGCTAGGATTGCCTCAGGGGCGTAGTAGGAGTTGGTGTCAGTCTGCGTCCTACACGGACCGTTGACCAAGCCTCTTACAGGACGCCCCATGCCTCGAATTCGCCATTTGGCCATTCGGAACTTTCGATCCATCAAGGCGCTCGACTGGTCGCCCGCCCCGGGCATCAACTGTTTGATCGGTCCTGGCGATAGTGGCAAGTCCACCATCCTCGATGCCATCGACCTGTGCTTGGGTGCTCGACGAAGCATTTCCTTCGGCGACATGGACTTTTTTGACCTCGATGTCTCAGAGCCCATTCGTATTGCCGTGACATTCGGGGAACTGCCGGCATCGCTGATGGACATTGATGTCTATGGCGACTTCTTGCGAGGATTCGATTCGGTATTTGACACCCTAGAAGACGAACCCGCCGCGGGGTTGGAGACAGTGCTTACGCTGCTGCTTCAAGTCGGGGCGGACCTTGAGCCCAGCTGGACGCTGATCTCCGATAGGTCGCTTCAACAAGGCTTGGAACGAAGCCTGCCTTGGAAAGAACGCATCGTGTTAGCTCCGGCACGCATCGGCAGCTTTACAAGCTCCAACTTATCTTGGAGCCGCGGGTCGGTGCTCAACCGGCTAACAGACGAGCGCGCAGAATTGGGAGCCCAGCTCGCTCTAGCAGCGCGTCAGGCGCGCGCCAACTTTGGCGCTCAAGCATCGCCCCACCTGAGTCAGACACTCGGAATCGTCCGGACAACTGCCCAGAGCCTTGGAGTTGACGTCGGATCGATGCCGCAGGCCTTACTCGACTCGCACTCCGTCTCCATCGGCGAAGGCGCCATCGCGCTTCACAGCGAGGCAGGCATCCCCCTTCGGTCCCTTGGTACGGGTTCTTCTCGACTCTTGGTGACGGGACTTCAACGGGCCGCGGCGGAGTCAGCGCCGATTGCCTTGGTGGATGAGGTGGAATATGGGTTAGAGCCCCATCGGCTCATGCGGCTGCTGGATTCCTTGGGAGCCAAGGAGACGCCGCCGCCTCTCCAAGCGTTTCTCACAACACACTCCCCTGTGGCACTTCGTGAGCTTTCAGGTGAGCAGCTGCTTGTAGTTCGGCCACGACCGGCTGGCCATGTCGTCATTTCCGCTGGCTCGACCGACGAGATTCAAAGCACGCTGCGCACTGACCCGGAGGCCTTTCTGGCGAAGTCTGTGATTGTGTGCGAGGGAGCAAGCGAGGTAGGGTTTGTGCGTGGCCTCGATCTATGGGGGGTAGCCAGCAAAGAATCCTCTTTCTTGGCTTTAGGTGGTGCATACGTCAATGCAGGCGGAGGCACTCCGGACAACGCTTTTGCCCGAGCGACTGCGCTTATGGATCTGGGTTACCGAGTCCTCGTCTTCATAGACGCTGACAAACCTGCCGCTCCAGGTGTTGCAGAAGCATATCTTCAATCAGGCGGCAGCCTCGTGACTTGGCGGGCAGGAATGACGTTGGAGGACGAGCTGTTCCTCTGCCTTCCTGACACATCGATTGATGCCCTGCTCCTGAAGGCTAAAGAGCGTGTTGGCGAAGATCTTATGAACCAACAGCTGGTTGCCAAATCGAACGGTCTAACAACTTTGGCGTCCATCGAAGCGCTGAGGCCGAATTCACCCTATCCGCCTGATATTCGCGTACTGCTTGGCGAAGTCTCCCGTATCAAAAAGAATAGCTGGTTCAAGTCGCTTACGACTTACCAGTCAATCGTCCTGGATATCGTCTCTCGGGGCTACGCAAACGCGGACGCTAGCTTCAAGGCAGTAGTAGACCAACTCTGGGCCTTTACCCGTGCTGCCTGAAATCGATCTGCTAGCTATCCAACGCGGATCGATCACCGCCCCAGCAGGATGCGGCAAAACCCAGCTGATTGCCGAGGCGCTGGCATCCCACTCTGGGAACAGACCGATCCTTGTTCTGACTCACACAAATGCTGGCGTCACCGCGTTGAGGACACGCTTGAAACGCGCGGGGGTGCCCAGCTCTGCCTATCGGCTGTCGACGATTGATGGATTCGCTATGCGTCTCATCGCCAAGTTCCCGGCGCGCAGTGGCCATCATCCCCAACTCTTGGAGCTCAACAACGCGGGTAGCGACTACCCCGCGATCCGTGAATCATTCCGGCAACTCTTGGACTCGGGGCATATCGCTGCACCCATCGCAGCCACTTACGCCCGGCTTTTGGTTGACGAGTATCAGGATTGCAGCACCGTTCAGCACTCCATCGTGTCCACCCTCGCTGCGCTTTTGCCCACGTGCGTCCTCGGTGACCCTCTGCAGGCCATCTTCGGATTTGGCGGAAATCGGCTGGTTCACTGGGAACAAGACGTTCAATCGTCCTTCCCAGCAGCGGGTAGCCTTCGAACCCCTTGGCGCTGGCAAATTGCAGGTAATGAAGAGCTGGGCCAGTGGCTGCTATCCCAAAGGCATGCTCTTACGGCCGGCTTACCCATTGATCTAACTACGGCTCCGTCATCCGTTCGTTGGATCCAGCTGGTTGCCGGTAGTGAAGTGCAGCAAAGATTGACTGCGGCACGGACCAATGCGCCTGGTAGCCAAGGAACGGTTCTGGTAATTGGCGAGTCCATGAATGTTCAAGGCCGCCACCAACTCACCAGCCAAACGCCTGGGGCAATGGCGGTAGAAGCCGTGGACATGCGAGACCTCGTCAACTTCGCCAGGCAATTCAATCTTCAGGCTCCTAGTGCGCTGCAAGACTTGGCCACCTTCTCCGCTCTCATGATGACGGGCGTCGGCACGGCGAATCTAGTGACGCGTGTCGGTACCATTCGTAGAGGGAGAGCCAGGACACCTCCAACTCCTGTAGAAGCTGAGGCAGTCGCCTTTGAGTCCGAGCGGACCATGACGCGCGCCTTGCGGCTGGTGGACGCTTTGGCCGAACAGACAGGCACTCGGGTCTATCGGCCCGAGATTCTGCACTGCTGTCGATCAGCCATGCGAAGCGTTATCAACGGAGAGCAAGATCTATTAGGAGCCGCACTTCATGCCCGCGAGCGAAATCGTCACCTCAGCCGCCCCATTGCGCGCAGAGCAGTCGGCAGCACTCTCCTTCTGAAAGGTCTCGAGGCAGACATTGCCGTGGTCCTCTATCCGGAGAGCATGAGCGTGCAGAACCTCTATGTAGCCCTCACGCGTGGTGCGAAAGGGCTGGTGATCTGCTCCAGTACCCCAACGCTGACCCCGACCCCATAGCCTCAACCTAACCATTCTGCGCCCTATCAGGCACGAAGCTTTGCGGCGCTTCATCATTGCAATGGTCACAATGGACCTTGTCCCAAAGTCGTTGCTGAACATCTGGGTCTGAAGAACGTGGGTCTCGCCGGGCAGCGACTGCATCAGGATTGATTTCAAGGTTCTCCTTGTCCCACCTAGATGATTGGGCGGCGAAGGTGGCGTAGGCTATCTGCTTACCAATGATGCGTCAGCGGACAGCAGAATGAGCAGACCCAACTCAGTAGAGGATAAGGCATTGGCCGCTCTTGACCGCCTGGTGAAGCGACGCCCGACCAATGAACTGCTGAAGGCAAAGATGGCCGCAGGTCATCGGATCATCACGCCTACCGCGGTCGCGGCAGAGGCAGGAGTAAATAGAGGGAGCTTTGGATCAAGGCACGCTCGACTTGGGCACGTCTGGCTTAAAATTCAGGAGCTGGCTGAGGAGGAGAGGCGAGGCTCAGTAGCTGAAGAGCTCGCCAGGGTTAAGGCTGAGAACGCAAGGTTGAAGGCTCTGCTTTACAAGACCAACATCCACAACGCATCTCTCCAACTCGCAGTGTCCCGGCTTCAGAAGCAGAGTACCAAGAGAGACGATGGAGCAAATGTCGTCAACTTTCGCCGGAACGATCGGAAGCGTCCCCGGTAGCGTTGGATATCATCCTCAGCACTGCTCGACTCTGAACAACACGGCTCATAGCAATCTTGGAATACTGATCCCTAGAGTTGGTCCGCTCCATCTGGACAATGGCCTGATTTTTCAGGAGGCGATCCTCCCAAAAGTCCTTATGCTCTGGCAGGATGATGCAGCACTTGCACCCCGCGCACAGGCCGGGCGACCGTAGGCCGAAGTTCGGCGAGGCGCGGACAGTGAGGAGGCTTGCTTGTGGGTTGCAGCTGGAACGGTCAGGCAACATATCAATCAGGCAACTTGCGTAGGTCCCTGTCCATATCCGCAGGTCGGTGAGTTTCACGTATGCCACGGCCTTATCGATCGGCGTCTCTCCGTCCATCTTGGACAGTGCCTCGGTCATTGATTCGGCATGCTGCATGAGAAGACGCTGCGCCGGTCCACCTCCGATCGGCCTGCCGAGGGTGATTTGAACTAGGAACCGAGAGGTCTCCATGACTCTCTCTCCTTCCAAGTTCTCGAGCAGAGCCGCATCGTTTCCAATGTACCCTTGATCCGTGATCTGCTCGCTCATGTGACGGAAGTGCGTCCGTAGCGCTGGCATTAGTTCCGGCTTGGATCGGAACACATAGTGCGCAAAGGTGATCCTCCATCGCTGCGGGCGTAGGTACCTCACCTCGTAAACAGCTTGCGTCGTTTCGATGCCACGCTTCTTCGTGAGGGCTTCGACGGCAAACTCACGTTGCAGCAGAGAATTTCTGGATGCTGTCATTCGGCCGATTCCATCGGGACCCGATGGAAGGGACTTGGCGTGGGAGAAGCTGAGCATCAGTGACTTAGTGCCCGATAGTGCTCGCCAAGGCTCCATTAGCCGCACCAGCACCTCGACGAATTTCAGCACGATCGGCAGGTGATTCGTGCCCAACGGGCGCAGTCCGGCAGTCCACTCATGGCGAGTCGCTTCCCTTTTGGCGGAAATGCCACAGATGGAGAACACCTCCATTAGTCCGTCTAGCGACGTCACTGACTTGACCACACCGTGCTGTAGCGTCGGATCGTGGTCCAGGGAGAGGCCAATCAGCTCATGAGCTCGAATCCCGGTGCATCCCTGCAGCAAGACACTGCATGCGCTTTGAGTCATTAGTATTAGGCGTCTCAGGCCCTGAGTTCCGCTAATCTCGCGCTCGTCACCAGCGTCATCAATCCGATCTATGGTGGCCAATGGCTCATGCCAGGGTGTCAGTGTCCCTGGGATCGGGCTCATCTGGAACTCCTCGATGTGCCGTTTGATCTGACGAAAGCAGGCGATTCGTCTCGGTCCCGTAGCACTTCTTGCGTCGATCAGCATCGGGATGACCTCAGCCTGAAGTCTGATCACATCCTCCGAGCCGTACTCAATCCATTCACATGCGTAGGAAAGAATCGGTACCGAGATCTCGTCCGGGACAGGCATCAATCCACCCGTTCGAGCAAGCCCGAGCGGCTCTGTCACGACGTCGTAGGTCTTTCTTCCGTCAAACGGCGCTTCGCACGGTGCTTGTCCGCCTCTGGCGCGCAAGCTGTCCGCGATTTCGTAGATCTGTGTAAGTGGATGGATGAGTTTGTAGGCGGTCGCATGCGTCCACGCCCTGTCTCGACCGGCATCACTTCGGGCCGTCATGTACTGCTCTTCGAGACCTTCGACGTAGTCCCAGCTCATCGCCGTGGTGATATCGAAGAGGGAGTGGATCTCCCGCTCTCCCATGAACTTCACCAGCTCCCTCATGCCCATGTAAGTGCCAGGGATAGACCCAACCGTCATACGTACGGTGTCCTCAATGATGGCGGTCTTGAGGTAGCACTTCAGCTCAGAGAGCAGTCCTCTGTGCTTGTAGTCCGTGAGCAACTCTCCGCGTGCCACAGGGATTGCCCAGTCAACTGTGACAAACTCCTTCTGTTGGCCGACCGTGGTCTGGGCAAAGGTCCAGACATCACTGTCATAGTCAACTTGGAAGGAAGGATGCAGGGTCGCTGCCTGCGCTGTTTCGACCTTTCTTGCTGCGGGCATAGCCATATCTCTAGAATTGATTCGCTAGTGGCGGTACAGCCGGACTATTCAAGTCCAGGCAGGGGCGTCAGCATGATCATCATCGCTGATTGTCGATTCGCAGTTGTGCTCACTGCTGGGATCCATGAATCGCGGAGAGCGAGATAGGCATTCTCGAACTTTCGCCTCCAGATCTCGCTGCCGAGCTCTGCCCTGGCTTCTTCGTATAGCTCCTGCAGTTGAAGAAAGCGCGCGAGCGCGTAGGCTTCGTTTGGATCAGCTGCGGCGAGCGGGCATGCAGGACAGGAACCATAGCTGGTGCAGAGCTTTCCATGGCGCTGCCCTGGTTGAGGACTTTGGAATGGATCTGCACAGCAGAAGCCCTGCGTGGCTGCCGTTTGCTCACGATCACTTCGGGCGGAGCGTGTGTCGATCTTTCCATTTGAAGTCACCCAGCGCTCCTGTGCGGTCATGGCTCCTGCCAGCTGTTCCTTTTGCCGATGCTGCATCGTGGTTGTCTGGTAACTGTCTTGACCAGTTGACAGTAGCCGATGGCCTAGCATTGCTCGGAGCTCGAAGGCGTCGCCGTCGGTCAGCCCATCAACCGCTTCGGAGAACGCAAGCCTGTTTGCTTGAGAGCCAGAGTACTTAAGCCCCCTTCGTTTGCAGAACAACGTGATGTAACCGGTCACCCGCGTGGTCACGTCGTCGGTTCTGGCTGAGTAGGAGTCGATGTGCATTCCTCGGCGCTTGTGCCGCCCGCCTTCGGAAACTGCGTGGAGGAAGAAGTCATTGGCAAGCTCACCAGCAGCGTAGTCTCTGATTCGTTTGGTCCAAGCAATAACGAAACTGATCAATCTTTCAGGCGCTAGCGGGTGATCGCTAGCGGGGAAGGCTGCTCGCTGTGTCGCGCCCTGAGCGGAACTTCCAGCCCTGCGCTTGGAGGACTTGATCACCGTTCGCTTTTGTCCAAGCGGGTAGTGCTCCGATATGCCATTCAGGGTGAGTGTTCTAAGTGGCTGCTCGTTGAAGCCCGAGTGCATGGCTAGTACGAGAAAGAATGGGATCAGATCGCCGCCGATCGGGTGCGCTAGTCTCCTCAGACGGAAGTACTCGCTTTCGCTGATCTTTCCTACGCCTGGGAGCTTGTGAACCGCGCCTTGGCGAGGAAGATGACCGTCAAAGTTTGCCAATATTTGAGCAATTGCCTCTGCCGGATCGCTTAGCGATACAGCGTCGCCCTTTTTCTTCTGAGCGAGGGCACTGTGAACCCTATCTAGAAGCGGCCACACTTCGTCCATTGTCGATATGCATTCTTCGACCGCCGCCTTCATGACGTTGGCCCAAGCCGCACGGTCCAGCTCTTTCGGCTTGCTCTTCCGTGGCAGTCCTGCGAACGGCTTTGGCGGAATACGGATCACCTTCCACCGTGGATCCATCTCGTGCAGCGCAAGAACGACCTTCTTGAAGGTCCCGTAATAGTGGCGCTGGGTCTCCACCGAGAGAACTGTCGGGTGCGTGGTATCCCTACCTTTCAGATACGTTAGAAAGGACTCGCCGAGATCCATTGGAGTGTCGTCTGGGCCGCTTATCTTTACCCCTTTTACGGTTAGGTACTGCACCAGGCCACTCACGATGTTGTTAGCTGAAGAGGATCTAGTCGTCTCCCTGCTGTTCTTGTTAGCTCGGCAGAACGCCTCGGCGAAGAGCGGTGCCGCTGCACCTATGCCCTTCCACCGGCTGAGATTAACGATGTTGTCGCGCAGGTCTCCGGCGCGCCTGAACGCGACTTCTAGGCGACCAGCGCTCTCGCGGACATCCCATTTCTTTGTGTTGCCTACCTTTTCCTCAACTACTACGGCGTGCCGCAGCTGGGCGGATCTTCTTCCTGCCACGTAACGCTCCAATCCGTGTTCAATCTGATTTGATAAGGTGAGTCGGTCACATGCGAGGAGTAGTGCGTATGCTGGCCGTGGAGCCGTGTGAGCTCCAACTCGTCAGGCCTCGACGCCGATTCGCATAAAGGGTTGACCTTCAAGGTGCAGTCTGATCGATTCCCTGGTTTCGCTCTCGAATGCGTTCGCGCTTCGCAGGTAGATGGACTCAGTCGTATCCCTGAGACTGTGTCCCAGTACCGACTGAACATACTTGATCGCATCCATGTCACCGTTTGCGCGCTTCTCCATGTACGTGTACAAGGCGAAGGTGTGTCGAAGGGCGTGAATGGTTATTCGCTCGCGCTGCGTGGATTCGTAGCGAGCCAGGTCACGCTCTTTGGAGAGCCGTTTGAGCAGCCTGTCCTTGGCCTGGGCGAAATGCCGGTCGAAGATCTGCGGGGTTATCGGATTGCCCGCATGCTTGCGGTTGTTTGCGTCGAGGACGAATAGGACGCCGTGATCCTCGAGCTTGTGGTATCCCAGTCGGAGGTCAACGAGGCGCTGCCGAACACCTTTGGCATAGCGCTTCAACGCGTTGAGTAGCCAGACTGGAACGGGAACATTGCGCTTCTTGTTACCTTTCCCGAGCACGGGGATGGCGACTGCAGTGAGAGGATCGCGCCCTTCCGTACGGGCCTGAAGGATGGTTTTCGCTTTGAGATCGCACACTTCCGCCCGCCTCAGTCCTGCTTGATAGCAAAGCTCAGCCATCAATCGCTGCGCCGTGGTTGCGTATGCCAGTTCAACCAGACCGTTTCGCTCGAGCACAGGGTTTGGACCTAGTTCGTCAAGAATACCGACGACGGTCTCGGGATGGAGCGCAGTGATGAGTTCGTCAGCGTCGTTCAGCCCGGGAAGGTCGACGCCAACGTCGAGAACTTGAACAGTTCCTCGCTTCGTCTGCTTGCTCAGCAGCGCTGGTGCCTTCCTCAGGTATCCCCGTTTCACGCAGAATGCGATTAGCTTGGTCACGGTCGACCATCTTCGATGAATAGTCGCGGCGGCGAGCTTATCCAAGGTCACCGCAGAGTCCAGGTCAGTCAAGGTGTCCGCATAGGATCTGAGGAGATCCTCATCTACGTCGGAAACGAGCTTTTTTCTTGCGTCAAGAAAGTGATGGAAGTCGGTGAGGTCAGCCGCGATAGCTGCGGTTGTGTTCTTGCTGCAGGCAAGCTTTGGCTTTGGACCGATCGTTAGATGGGCATCTGCAAAGAATTCAAAAGCGGGCTGAACGATCGTTCCATCAGACCTGCTGACCAAAAAGCAGAAGCCTTCGGGTAAGGGTACGCCTTGCGCACACTTGATTCCTGTCGCTTCCGAAGCGATTGCACGTGCGGTGCATATTTCGACGTCATAGACCATGGCGCCGAAAGCTATCAGGTATACGGAAAGTTTTTTTTGCTGTGAGCCTTACGGTACGTTAACAACTGAAATGAGAATCATGCCTACTTTTTACTTCCATTGATTCATATATTTACGCGTGATCGTGACCCTACTGGTACGCTCGGTGTGAAGGAAGACCTGCTCGCTGGTACGGGGGAAGTGCGCAACAGAGAGGTGGGTTCGTTCGTCGCGCAGGCTAGATTTGCTCCTTCAGTACCAATGTTGGTGTCCGCTTGGCGCGGCAATCGGTAGCGCGCGGTCAATGGCTACCCAAGGCTGGCAGTGAGTTGACATCATCAATCGGGAGACGCCGCGGTTGCTACTGCGCGTTCTTTAGGGAAGCGTGTTGGCTGGGCAGTGGGTACGCCTGGAGCTACCGATTCAATTGCTGCCGGCAAAGGTAAGGTTGCCGCAACGCCACTGCACCACTTTTGATTGCTGGCAACCTTTGGTTGGCCGTCTCCGGGTTCTCCGGAGCGACGCTATCAAAGAGTTTCTCGAGTGCTGCCCGCGTGCTGATCCCTAACTGTGCCGAATGTGCGAGAGGACGGCCGCTGCATACGCGCTCTTTCAACGAGCCATCGAGACAACGCGCTGCTCAGCCATGATCGGCGATCATGTGGCCAAGGTCGGATGCACTCTGCAGTTCAATGATGCGATCGGTCAGGCGTTCAGCTGCGATCTGCAACCCGTCATCGTCTGACGAGTACGGGGAGCCGAACAGCGGGATCTCGACCCACAGTCTCTCCTGCCCATCATGCACATAGGGGCCATGGTCATCCAAGAGAAGGGCTTCACCCACGTGGGGGGAGACATAGGAAAGATCCTTTGTCCTTCCAGACCAGTGGATGTATCGAAGCTCGACAAACCATGCCGGAACACTGCCTTCCCTAGCCAGGAGTCCGGCAATTCTTCTTGCAAGTGCCTCGGGAACCGTAGTGAACAGTACAAGTTCCTCGAACTGCGATCGGACATCCTCTAGGAACCGGTGAAGCCCAGGGCGAGGAATCTGACTGACTGCGTTGGAGATGAGCGTGCCTTCGAGGTCCAGTGCCAGGATGGTTGGCTTCATTGGGAGTTCCTGTCTAAGCTTCTAAGCCTGAGTAAACGCATCGGTAGGTAGCTATCCATGGCGTGGGTCACAGGGTACCGGTTCGGGCTACGCCCCTCTGAAACTTTGCCCAACCACTTCACTTCCGTTGGATTGCTTCTGAGACCTCTACGGCCCAACGCGAGGTGTGGATGATCCTGGTCTCCTGCAGCTGCTCTTGAAGGATCTGGCGTTTGGTGAGCTGAGACACCGCCTCCCACTCGTTCCTGAAGATGTAAGTGGCATTGCCTGACTCGGGACTCTCGAACACGTATCGATTCCTTCCCGTGAACCCAAAAACGATGTACTCACTGAAACCGCCTAATCCGACTGCCATGAAGTCGGGCTCGTGACGAGTGATGGTCCGGATGCGCTGCTTAGCGACTGCGCGGTCGCTGTCGGTCAACTGCTTCAGATAACTATCCAATACCTGCATCGCTCTATCGAACGGGAACTTCCCCGGAGGGAGAATGCGCCAGTTGATCTTCTCGACCCTGACCGGCACCGCGAGGTCCGGGTCAACGATTTCGAAGTGTTGGAAGCATTCCAGGTAGATGTTGAGGAGGTTTGCAATGCTCTCTTCTGGCTCCGTCCGGTCAATGATCCTAGTAGCCATTGCGATACCACTGTCTGTATCTACAGCAGTGAGGAATTCACCAGGTGGTGCAACGTATTCCCTGGGATAGGTCTCATAGGATCTTGTCTGAGTACCGTGGTGAGTGTGTCCGTGCCAGTCCTTCCACGAGGTATTGATTGATCGAGACTTGGTGACCATCGGAAGGTCCTTTCGGATGATCTCTTTGCCTCGGGCATTGAATAACGTCGCGGGTCCTTCGGCGCTTGGCACAATGGAAGCGCCTGCGAGCGGAAGGTCGTCGAATCCCAGCATCGCCGCTTGGTGTTCTGTGAGTGGGCCGCTAAGAATGCGAAACTGTGGCAGCCGCTCAATCGTGCTTCGGTAGACTGATAAACCTCTCACTTGCTTGGGCATACGCTGGTCCTTTTCATGAGGAAGCGGGATAACCAAATATGTTTGGAAAGCCGTCTAAGCTTGCTGCGGAGGAGATGCTATTTCCTTTTCGGGGAGATGCTATCAGTACTCAGAAACCTAGGACGCTCTGTCCCTGTAGGCGCCGCTCGGACTGCATCCATAGCTTTGTACTGATGCTAGCCTCGTTTTCCGTTCGGCTAGAAAAGTTGCCCCTGTGGCGACTTGTCTTGGGGAGGTTGAAAAAGATGAGTGGCCAGCGCTGGCAGCCTAGTGAAACCGAGTTCACGATGCTTCTTTTCAAAGCGCTTCCGGATCAAGTCCGCTACAGGGCCAGTTCCGGACATCCTGGTGCCAAAGCTGGCGTCATACTCCTTTCCACCATGCATCTGTCGCATCAAGCTAAGCACGTGCGCAGCGCGGTCCGGATAGTGCAGCTCGAGCCATTCTCTCCAAATGTCCTTAATCTCGTTGGGTAGCCTGAGAAGCACGTAGCCTGCTGCCCGAGCGCCGTGTTCGTGAGCAGCCTCAAGGATGGCTTCTAGGTCATGGTCGGTGATCATGGGAATGACCGGCGCGATCAAAACCCCTACCGGTACTCCTGCCTCGTGCAGCTGATTCATTGCTCGCAGCCTTGCGTGGGGAGCAGCAGCTCGTGGTTCCAGTTTTGCAGATAGCTTCCTGTCGAGCGTGGTGACCGAGAAGTAGACCGTAACCAACCGATCCTTGGCCATCGACGCCAGCAGTTCGACGTCCCTGGTGATCAAGGCACTCTTGGTGACGAAGCTCACCGGATGCTTGGCATCAGCAAGCACCTCAAGGCATTGGCGTGTAATTTGGTAATTCCTTTCAATCGGCTGATAGCCGTCTGTGTTTATCCCCAACGCAATCGGGGTGCACTTGTAGTTCGACTTGCTAATTTCTGCTCTGAGGCGCTCCGGGGCATTTGTCTTTGCAAACAGGCGCGTCTCGAAGTCTAAGCCTGGTGAAAGGCTCAAGTAGGAGTGAGAAGGGCGAGCAAAACAGTAAACACAGCCATGCTCGCAGCCGCGGTACGGGTTGACCGACGCGCTAAAGCCAACGTCAGGGGATGAGTTGTGGCTGATCACTGTGCGCGCTCGCTCTTCCTGCACCTGAGTTCTCAGCGGTGGCGCGTCTTCCATCTCCTGGTAGACCGACTCCCAGCCGTCGTCGACTCCCACTGTTGCAGTGGTATCGAAACGGCTTGGGACACGCGATGCGGCCCCTCTGCCTTTGAGGGGAACTTGGGCCTTTCGAGCATCCTGTTCCATGGCGACAACTTGGGAAGGTCGGGCCGTTAGTATTATTGCTAACCACAGGCGCCGCAACACCGTGAAATTCAGCTAGCTGTAGGCCATACGGTCGTTTGGCGAGTAGGTTCTGCCCAGGCTTATCCACAGCTTCGGCTGGCAAGGCCTTTATCAGCTGCGTTGGCCATGGAGCGCTTTGGCTTCCGCCAAGAAGATCTGCATCAATGCCCGCGATCGACGTGTTGCTGCAGGCAGTGGAATGCCCAACTGTGCGCAGAGCGAAGTCGCATATGCCATCTGTGCACCCGTGGGCGGCTTGATGTCCCAATCCGTTAGCTGGGGGATGAGCTTTGAGAGCTCTTCTGCCAGGCGGTACTCAAAGCCTCTTGCTTGCCCTTCCTCTTCTTGCATTCGACGCATCTGCATAGCGACCTGCTCCCTGCCCATGGGAGAAAAGGGAAGCTCAAGAGTGAACTCCAGTTCCGGACATACGAGGTAAAAGTTCATGGGAGATGCAATTAGTACTTATAAGTAGACTACCTTTAGAGGCGTAGTCTTTAAAGTACTGGAACCACAAGCTGCTTCGTATGGTCGAGCATACGAACCAAGCGAAACTTGCAGATGTGATCCGCGCGCATCGCATTGATCTGGGTGTCAGCCAAGAAGCCTTTGCTGACCACATCCAGATGCACCGCGCCTACTACAGCAAGATCGAGCGTGGCGAAAAGAACCTCACTCTCGCTACCTTGGAGCGAGTTGCTAAAGGCATGGGTACCTCGATGTCGGCCCTGCTGCGCGCCGCAGGGCTCTAACACTCTTTGCAGACCACGAAGGTTGGCCAACCTCTCCAGGATGGGCGTGTTTGGCCGGCACTGCGCGGGGGATTGTGCCGATAGCAATGTGTTTACTGATTATTCTCTAACCTGTTGATCTATATGGATTTATCTAGTGAACAATCAGGGGGTATTGATACCGTGCTCGCAACCGCGATAGGGATTCACCGATTGGCTGAAGCCTACGTCGGGGGACTTGTTTCGGCTGATGATGCTGCGCGCGGTTTCGGCACGGACTTCAGTGCGCAGGCGCGGGGCGGCGAATTCTTCGCCGGTGTCCGGTTCCCAGCCGTCGTCGATGGCCTCGCTGACGGTGACCTCGAAGCGGCCTGCGAGGTGCGTGGTGGAGCCGCGGCCTTTGATTGCGATACCCATGTGGTTACAGGGTAGGGCTGGGGCGTCTCATTGAATGAGACGTCTGGGCGGCGGGAGCGGGCGGAAACCGGGTGTCCATGGGTTAGTAGTATTACTAACCACAGGGGTGTTTGGAAGGGGAGGCGTTGTGCTGTCTGGTTTCTGGATGAACCGGTTGGGGTTTCTCCCCATGGTTATCCACAAGAAGGGATTTTTCTCAAACCAGCGCGAGATACCGCTTCACAGTAGCGTCCAGCCCGGCATACAGCGCCTCCCCGATCAGCGCATGCCCAATGGAAACCTCCAGCACGTCCGGGACCGCCTGCAGGAAGTCCCGCAGGTTGTCCTGCGAAAGATCGTGCCCTGCATTCACTCCCAACCCTGCCGCTTGGGCCGCACGGGCGGCCTCGGCGAACAGCGCCAGCATCACCGCGGCATCGCCCGCCGCGTGGGCTTCGGCGTACGGGCCGGTGTAGAGCTCGATACGGTCGGCGCCGATTGCGGCCGCCTGCGCGATGTCCGGGTTACCGGCGTCGACGAACAGGCTGACCCGGCAGCCGTACGTCTTGAGTTCGGCAATCAGCGGACGCAGCCGCTCGGCGTCGCGGCTGAAGTCGAAGCCGTGATCGGAGGTGAGCTGGCCATCGCCGTCCGGCACCAGGGTGGCCTGCGCCGGGCGGGTCTGCTCGCACAGCGGGAGCAGGCCGGGATAGCCCGGGCGAGGCGGCGCGAACGGGTTGCCTTCGA
The DNA here is from genome assembly GCF_031834615.1 of Stenotrophomonas aracearum. Lineage (NCBI taxonomy): Bacteria > Pseudomonadati > Pseudomonadota > Gammaproteobacteria > Lysobacterales > Lysobacteraceae > Stenotrophomonas > Stenotrophomonas aracearum. The sequence goes on along the minus strand of NZ_CP115543.1, from coordinate 15,027 downwards.
TGTTGAATTCCACCCCACGGGCGCGGGTCAGTGCGGACAACGCGATCACGTCCTCGGCGTGGATGTGCCGGCGGTCCGGCCGCGGGTGCACGGTGATGCCATGCGCCCCGGCGTCCAGGCAGGCGGTCGCGGCCCGCACTACATCCGGGTCGTGGCCGCCCCGCGAGTTACGCAGGACGGCGATCTTGTTCACGTTGACGCTGAGCTGGGTCATGGGCTCGGGGGCAGGTCGTTCGGGTCGCGTTCGGCGTCGCGGCGGGCCTGCGCCTGCTCGCGCAACCGGCGCAGTTCGGTGGGGTCGATGGCGTTGTAGATCTCGCTGCCGGTGTCGCGCTGGCTTCCGCCGAAGGTGGCGACATAGCGGCCGCGGACCCAGGCCAGCAGGAACAGCAGGGCGCCGAACAGTGAAAGCATCATCAGCCCGGTCGAGGGCGTTTTGACGGCGAAGGCGAAGCAGCCGATCGCCAGCAGCATGAACAGCCAATACATTGTCATTCTCCCCGGTTGACCGCGCCAGTGTAGCGCCGCTGCCGGGCCCGGTTCCACGTGGCGGCGCCTACAGCAGCGGCGAGGCGAGGCGGGCGAAGGCTTCGGGGACCCGGTGCAGCCACAGCGAGCGTCGACGGTCGTTGCGGACCGGGCTGGAAGCGGCGAATTCGGCGATCAGGATCTTCTCCAGCTCGGCCACGCAGGCCTCGTTGCTGATCATCATCGAAAGCTCGAAGTTGAGCCGGAAGCTGCGGTGGTCGAAGTTGGCGCTGCCGGCGATGCATACATCGTGGTCGGCGATGAAGGCCTTGGTGTGCAGCATGCGCGGGCCGTACTCGTAGATCTTCACCCCGGCCTGCAGCAGCTCGTCGAAATAGGAGCGCGCGGCCTGGGTAACGAACCAGGAGTCGCTCATCTTCGGCACCAGCAGGCGCACGTCCAGGCCACCGAGCGCTGCCGAGGTAAGCGCCATGCGCGCGGCTTCGCCCGGTACGAAGTACGGGGTCACCAGCCACACCCGTTCGCGCGCTTCGTGGATGGCGGCAACCTGCAGGCGATGGATGGTTTCCCACGAGGAATCCGGGCCGGACACCAGCACCTGGGTGGTGATGGCACCGTCCTGCCGCGCCGGCATGTCGTTGGGCCACAGCTGCGCGATGTTGAAGCGTTCCTTGGGCTCGCCGGTGGCGTAGATCCAGTCTTCGACGAACACCAGCTGCAGGCTGCGCACCACGTGCCCGGCCAGGCGCATGTGCAGGTCACGGTAGGCATTCGGGTTGCGGCTTTCGTCTTCCTCGTCGGTGATGTTGATGCCACCGGTGAACGCAACACGGCCGTCGATGACCACCAGCTTGCGGTGCGTGCGCATGTTCATCCACGGCCGCTTGAACGGCTTGAGCAGCTGCCGCGGGTGGAACCACGCCACTTCCGCGCCCGCGTCGAGCAGCGGTTTGAGGAAGCGCTTGCGGATCGCCGACGACCCGACCGCATCCAGCAGCAGCCGCACGCGCACACCGGCGCGGGCGCGTTCGACCAGTGCATCGCGCAGCGCGGTGCCGGCGTGGTCGGGGTTGAAGATGTAGTACTCCACATGCAGGTGGTCGCGCGCCTGCGCCACCGCCTTCAACAGCGCGGCGTAGGTCTGCGCGCCGTCGACGAGCCATTCCACTTCGGTTGCCGAACTCGGCGCGAGCCCGGTGGTGGCCTGGCCGATCTTGGCCAGCTCGGTGCAGTCGGCATCGGGTGGGCACACGCTGTTGTAGTGCTCCATGCCCGAGCGCGCACGGCCGCGCCGCAGGCGCTGGCGCTTCACTTTCTGCGGACCCAGCAGGTAATAGATGAAGAGTCCCAGGTAGGGCAGGGCCGCCAGTGACAGGATCCAGCTGAGCGTGGCCACCGGCTCGCGCTTCTGCAGCATGATCCAGCCGATCAGCCACAGCAGGTACAGCACGTACGCGGCGATCATCAGCGGACGCAGGTGCGGAATCGCATCCATCCAGTGGAGCCAGTCGGCCAGTGCGGGGTAGGTGGCAAGCATGCGCGGATCATAGCCGGACGCGGGTGTCCGGTGCGCGCACAAAAAAAGCGCCCCTGTTTCCAGGGGCGCCTTCCAGTCGCGTCATGACTTGGTGTTGCGTATTACTGCTGCTGCTGGAACCCGATCTTCTTCATCTGCGCGTTCTTCGCGGCGGCCAGGACCTTGGCCATCACGTCGTACTCGGAGTCCGGGCTGGCGTCGATGCGCAGCTCGGGCTGGTTGGTCGGGTCACGCTGCACTTCCTGCTCCATGCGCTGCTGGAGTTCGCCCACTGCAACCGGGCTGTTGTTCCAGAACACCTGGTTGCTGGCGTCCACCCGCAGCTCGATCGGCGGCGGCGGCTCGACCAGCTGCGGCGGTGGGTTGAGCACGCGCTGCGGCAGGTCCACGGCGATCGGGTACGTCATGATCGGCGCGGTAACGATGAAGATGATCAACAGCACCAGCATCACGTCCACGAGGGGCGTAACGTTGATGTCGGCCATTGGGCCCTTGCCACCACCAGAACTGAATGCCATGGCTTACTGCCCCTTCTCTTTGGTGGCAACGAAGCCAACGTCGAGCATGCCCTGCTCCTGCGCGATCTTGGTCATCTCGTTGATGACACGCATCTTGGTGGTGCGGTCACCACGCAGATTGAGCGGGGGCTGGGGGGTCTGCTGGGCGGCGGTCGCCAGGCGCGACTCGAGAGTCTGCTTGTCGATCTCTTCGTCGTTCCAGTAGATCGAGCCGTCTTCCTTGACTGCCAGGGTGATCGGACCCTTGCGGTCGGCCGCATCTTCCGGATTCTGCACCAGGTTGGCCTCGGGCAGTTCGACCTTGACCTTGTGGGACATCAGGGGCGCCGTGATGATGAAAATGATCAGCAGCACCAGCATCACGTCCACGAGGGGCGTCACGTTGATGTCGGCCATGGGGCCGCCGCTGTTACCACTACTGAAAGCCATAACGGGCTCCGTCTAGATCGTGTTGACTACGTTCTCGCTGGGTACAGCGCGTCGCAATTAGCGGACGCGCGAACCGGTGGCGAAGAAGTCGTGCAGGTCGTGAGCGAACGTATCGAACTTGCTGATCGTGGCGCTGTTGATCTTGCTGAAGAAGTTGAAGGCGAACACGGCCGGGATTGCCACGAACAGACCGATGGCGGTCATGATCAGGGCTTCACCCACCGGGCCGGCAACGGCGTCGATCGAGGCGGAACCGGTTGCACCGATCTTGATCAGCGCGCCGTAGATGCCCCACACGGTGCCGAGCAGACCGACGAACGGAGCGGTTGCGCCGACGGTGGCCAGCAGGGTCATGCCCGACTGCAGGTTGTTGCTTTCGCGGGTCACGGCCTGGCGCAGGGCGCGGTCGACGAACTCCGAACGGCTCAGGTTTTCACCCAGGCCACCGGTGGCGCCGCCTTCGGCACGCTGGTGGTGGGCAGCAGCCTGCGCAGCGTCCAGGGCGATCTTCGAGAACGGCTCGGAAGCCGGCTGCTCTTCCATCGCACGGATGGCGTCCTGGGCGTTCGGGGTATCCCAGAACAGGCTCACGACCTTGTCAGCAGCGCTCTTCAGACGGGTGGCGCGGAAGATGTTGATGACGGTCCAGTACCAGGACATGGCCGACATGATCACCAGGGTCAGAAGCACGACCCAGGAGACGGCGAAGTCGCCCGGCTTGGAGGTCATTTCGTGGATCAGATGCTCGAAGCCCATCTGCGAGAGGGCATTCGACGGGTTGCCCCCGGCAGCAGCGGCGATGAAGAGTTCCTGCAGCATGACGCTTACCTTTGTTGTGTGTGGTGATGAATGTTGTAGCTAGTTTCGAGTGAGGGGTGGGTGGCATTGGCCACCCGACCCATCAATTCAGCGCAAAGTTGACCGGGACGCGGACGCGACCTGCAGCTTTCTTCCCGCCCGATTCGGCAGCGTTAAAGCGCCATTTGCGGGCGGCTTCCATCGCGGCACGGTCCAGATCGCGGTTACGGCTGGACTTTTCGACCGTCACATTGGTGACGTTGCCATTGGCATCGACATCAATGATCAGGATGACTTCACCCTGGATACCTGCGCGGAACGCGGCCGGCGGGTAACGCGGGGGATTCATGGCCTTCGACGAGATATCGACGCTGGCCTCGATGGAGCTGGGCGGCTGCGGCGGGCTCGGCGGGCTCGGCGGCGTGACGATGTCGTTCGGACGCGGCTCCGGCACGTCGATCACCGGCGCCTGCGGCGGCGGCGGCACCGGCGAGGGCTTCGGCGGCGACAGGTTCTTCACCGGCGGCGGCGGCTGTTCGGTCGGCGGCGGCGGCGGCGGCGGCGGTGGGGGCGGCGGCGGAGCGTCGACCAGGGTCACCATGATGTTGCGTTCCTTTTCCGCGACGGCCTTGGGGGCCACGGCAGGAATGAGGAGCAGCATCAGGGCGGCGAGATGCAATGCGATTACAAAGGCGATACCCACGATGCGCGGCCAGCTGAGGCCGGTGTCATCGCGTTGTTCGTACCTGTGAACGACTAGTTGTTCCGTCATGCGCCAAGAGCTCATTAGTGGGGCCGGGTACCCGGGGCAGGTAACCCATGATCAGCGGTGCATGACACCGCAGGAACCTCCAAGCTTATACCAATCCTGAGCGCCTGCGCATCACTGGCGCAGGCGTTCAGGCGTTATTCCTACTTACTTCAGGTTGATGATTTTCTTCGCATCGGCCTGATTCTTCACACCCTTCGCCAGCGCCTGCTGGGCGGCCTGCTTGGCCTCTGCGATACGCCCTTCAGAATGCAAGACGCGTGCCAGGTTCAAGTAGGTTTCACCGTCCTTGGAAAGCGGGGCAGCCTTCTGCCACGCGTCGATCGCCTTGTCCACCTGCGGCGGGTCCAGATAATAGTTCGCCTGGGCCAGGGCCAGGTACACCTGGTAATCCGGCTTCAGCACACCCTTGGCCAGGCCGTCATCGATGACCTGGATGACTTTCTTTTCCTGGTTTTCGGTGTTGGCGTAGATCGAGTAGGCGTGCTTGTACTCACGTTCTTCGCTGAGCTGACCGGCCGCCAGCAGCTTGTCCATGACCGTAGCGGCCTGGGCCATCTGGTCGGCCTGCAGGTACATGCTGGCCAGGTTCATCTGGGCCTTCTTGTCGTTCGGGTTCTTGGCCGCCAGCGCTTCGGCTTCCTTGACTGCCTCACCGGTCTGGCCGGCTTCGGACATGGCCGCCATCAGCAGCTGGTTCCAGTTGTCCTTGGGCGCGGTGCTGCCGGCGATGGCCGCCTTGATCACCGGAATGGCCTCCTGGTAGCGCTCGAGCTGGTACAGGGCCTGGCCCTTGATGATCAGCTCTTCCGGCTTGGTCGACTTGGACTCGGCGAAGTACTTGTCCAGGGTGGCCAGGCCTTCGGCGGTCTTGTCGTCCTGGATCTGCAGCTGGCCCAGCATCAGCATCGACTGGAAGTGGCCGTTGTTGTCCAGGCCGTTGAATTCCAGCACCTGCTTCAGGTAGCCGATGGCAGCGGCGTTGTCGTCGGACTGGTAGGACGCCTGCGAGGCGAGCTGCGCGGCCAGCGACTTGTCGTAGGTGTTGGCAGCGCTGTTGGCCAGGATTTCATTGGCCGCGGCGAGGGTTTCCGGGAACTTCTGATCGTTGTAGCTGTCGATCAGCTTCTGCAGCTGCTTGCCCAGCTTCGGCGAAGCCTTGACGGTCGGCTCCTGGCGGGTGGCGTTGGGGTACAACGCTTCAGCCTTGGCCTCGTTCTTGCTGCCACGACGATCGCTGCTGCGGTCGCTGCTGCGACTCTGGGCAACGGCGTCGGTGACCACGACGCCACCGAGGGCGGTCGCGATGAGTACGGTAAGCACGGCTTGCTTGTGGTTGCGGAAAATCATCTTTCACCTCGGTCAAACCGCCGTGGCGGCATCAAAACGGACTGTCAGAAAAATCTGAGCCGCCAAACGTATCAGAAACCGACAGCGTGAGAAATCGTTTCCGATGCTGCAGCACAGCATCCTTTAGTCGAATCACCCGCACTTCGGGCGCCGTCCGGCGGCTTGGGCCTGCTGGAAGACACCGGTCAAGGCAGGTGCATCGCGCTGGAGTTCGCGGATCCGGTTGGCCGGGTCGGGGTGGGTCGACAGCCACTGCGGGGAGCGCCCCGCGCTGGCCGCCATCATGTTCTGCCACAGGTTGACCGCCTGCGCCGGGTCGAAGCCCGCCTCGGCCATCAGCCGCTGGCCGACCACGTCTGCCTCGCTTTCCTGGGTGCGCGAGCCGGGCAGCAGGAACGCCGCCTGGGCGCCCGCACCGCCGAGCTGGTTGACGGTGCTCGCGGCGCCGTCGCCGTAGGCGGCGCCGGCCAGCGCGCCGAGCACGGCCAAGCCGGTCTGCGCACCCATCTGGCGGGTCAGGCGCTCTTCGTGGTGGCGCGAGATGACATGGCCGATCTCATGCCCGATCACGGCCGCGAGCTGGTCCTGGTTCTTGGCCACGGTGAAGATGCCGGTGTTCACCCCGACCTTGCCGCCGGGCAGCGCGAAGGCATTCGGCTCGGCATCGACGAACACGGCGGTTTCCCACCGTACGCCCTGGTATTGAGGCGGCAACTGCGCAACCAGCGCGTTGACCACGCACTGCACGTACGCGTTCTGGCGGCCGTCGCTGCTGATCTTTTCTTTCTGCTTGGTTTCGGCGAATGCCTTGGCACCGAGTTGGTCGAGCTCGGCCTGCGAAACGCCGCCCACCATCTGGCGTCGCCCGGTGGGCGAGGTGGTGGTGGCGCAGGCACTGACCAGCAGGGTGATGACAAGTCCGAGCAGCAGGGGTTTCAAAGCGGGGACTCCCGTGTTCATGTCAGCAGTGTGGCCGACTGTACGTAAGGTTTCGTCAAGCCGGCGAGAGGTCAGTGGATGCCCAGGAAAACCAATGCCGCCAGGGCGATCGCGTTGTTCAGCGCGTGCGCGACGATCGGCGCCCACAAGGTGCCGGTGCGCTGGTAAAGCCAGGCAAATGCCGCGCCCATGCCGCCGTACACCAGCCACAGCTGGGCAATTTCCCACGGGCCGTTGGCGCTGGTGCCGGGCACTTCATGGACCAATGCGAAAGCCAGGCTGCTGAGCAGCATGCCCAGCCATGGCCGGCCGGCCTTCCACAGACGGCCGAACAGCACGCGGCGGAACAGCAGCTCTTCGTAGGCCGGTGCCAGCACGATGGCGAACAGGGCCAGGAACCAGGGGAATCGGGCGAGCGCCTGTTCCATCAGGGCCAGGTTGGTGGGCACCGGTTCGATGCCCGCCTGCCGGGCCAGCCAGGCAATGCCATTGCTGCCGATCACCACGCACGCCGCTACCAGCAGGGTCCAGCCCCAGGTCGAAGGACGGCGCGCGGCCTGGAACGAGGCGCTGCGTTCGGCGGCATCGGCGCGCCGGCGCAGGAAGTACAGGAATACCGCAGCGCCACCGGTGGCGAACAGGGCCATCAGGATCTGCGCGAGTGCGCCCGGCTGGCCCACGTGCTGGGCGAGCGCTTCGGCCGGCTGCGCGCCGGTGTCGCGCACTACGATGATCGCGCGGTACATGCCCCACAGCAGGCCGCTGGCCATGCTCAACCCGAGCAGGGCGAGCGTGCCGATGCCGAGATCGATCAGGAACCCCGCGATCGGGGAACCGGGCTTCCGTTGAGGCGCCTTGGGAACGGCGGGGGGCAGCGGAGGCGTCGTGGACGCCGGGGCGGTAGCGGACATCGGGTTCCTGGCAGCAAGAGGCGGCAGCCGGCCCGGTTGCAGGTCGCAACCGGCCGGCCCTGGCCCGATTGTGTCAGATATCCAGGTTGGCGACCCGCAGGGCGTTGTCTTCGATGAAGTCGCGGCGCGGCTCCACCACATCGCCCATCAGGGTGCTGAAGATCTGGTCGGCAGCCACGGCATCTTCGATGCGTACCTGCAGCAGGCGACGCGTATCCGGATTCACCGTGGTGTCCCACAGCTGTTCCGGATTCATTTCGCCCAGGCCCTTGAAGCGCTGGATCTGGCGACCCTTCTTGGCTTCGTCCAGCAGCCAGTTGCGCGCCTCGGCAAAGCCGGTGATCTCCGACGACTTGGCGCCACGCACGATCTTCGCACCGCTGCGGATCAGGCCGTGCAGCAGCAGCGACGACTGGTGCAGGGCACGCAGTTCGCCGGTTTCGAAGGCGGCCAGCGGCAACACCTGGACCAGTTCCTCGCCCATGTGGCGACGCGTGACCAGCACTGCGGCCGGGCGCTGCTCGGTCGGTTCCTGCAGTTCCAGGCTGAAGCGCGGCGAGCCCAGGCTGCCCTGGTTGAGACGCGCGGCCAATGCGGTCAGACCTTCGCCTTCGCCCGCCTTGCGCAGGTGCTCCAGGTCCATCGGGGTGAAGTCGACCAGCGCTTCGAGCAGCTGGCGGTCGTAGCGATGGGCGTTGCGGCCGATCGCTTCCTGCGCCGAGGCGTAGGCCAGCAGCAGCTTCTCCAGTGCAACGCCTTCGATGGCCGGCTCGTTCTCGGCCGGAATCAGCGAGGCGTTTTCCACCGCGTTGCTGGCCAGGTAAGCGTCCAGCGCGGGGTCGTCCTTCAGGTACAGCTCCTGCTTGCCCTGCTTGATCTTGTACAGCGGCGGCAGGCCGATGTAGACGTGGCCACGCTCGATCAGCTCCGGCATCTGCCGGTAGAAGAAGGTCAACAGCAGCGTACGGATGTGCGCGCCGTCGACGTCGGCGTCGGTCATGATGATGATGCGGTGGTAACGCAGCTTGTCCGGGTTGTACTCGTCACGCCCGATGCCGGTGCCCAGCGCGGTGATCAGGGTACCGACCTGGTCGGAGGCGAGCATGCGGTCGAAGCGTGCGCGTTCCACGTTGAGGATCTTGCCGCGCAGCGGCAGCACCGCCTGGTTCTTGCGGTTACGACCCTGCTTGGCCGAACCACCTGCCGAGTCACCCTCGACGATGAACAGTTCGGACAGCGCCGGATCCTTCTCCTGGCAGTCGGCCAGCTTGCCGGGCAGGCCGGCAATATCCAGCGCGCCCTTGCGGCGGGTCAGGTCGCGCGCCTTGCGCGCGGCTTCGCGGGCACGGGCAGCGTCGACGATCTTGCCGGCAATGGCCTTGGCTTCGTTCGGGTTTTCCTGCAGGAACTCTTCCAGGCGCGCGCCGAAGGCGCTTTCCACCGCCGGACGCACGTCCGAGCTGACCAGCTTTTCCTTGGTCTGGCTGGAGAAGCTGGGATCGGGCACCTTCACCGACAGCACCGCGATCATGCCTTCGCGCATGTCATCGCCGGTCAGGTTGATCTTGGCCTGCTTGGCGATGCCGTTCTGCTCGATGTAGTTGTTGAGCACGCGGGTCAGCGCGCCGCGGAAACCGGCAAGGTGGGTACCGCCGTCCTTCTGCGGGATGTTGTTGGTGAAGCAGTACATCGTTTCCTGGTAGGAATCGGTCCACTGCAGCGCCACTTCCACGGTGATGCCGTTGGACTCGCCGGTCACCGAGATCACGTTCGGATGCAGCGGGGTCTTCAGCTGGGCCAGATGCTCCACGAAGCTGCGGATGCCGCCTTCGTAGTGGAAATCGTCGCGACGGCCATCGCCGCGCTCGTCAACCAGCACGATCTTGACCCCGGAATTCAGGAACGAGAGTTCGCGCAGGCGACGCGCCAGGATCTCGTAGTGGAACTCGACGTTGTCGTGGAACGCGGTCACCGACGGCCAGAATCGCAGGGTGGTGCCACGCTTGGTGCTGGCTTCCACCTGGGCAAGCGGGCTGACCGCCGCGCCATCGGCGTATTCCTGATGGTAGTGGAAGCCGCCCTGGAAGATATCCAGGGTGAGCTTCTGCGACAGCGCGTTGACCACGCTGACACCCACGCCGTGCAGGCCGCCGGAGACCTTGTAGCTGTTGTCGTCGAACTTGCCGCCAGCGTGCAGCACGGTCATGACCACTTCGGCAGCGGACACTTCGCGACCGAGCTTCTGGCTCATCTGCGCGTGCTTGCCGGTGGGAATGCCGCGGCCGTTGTCGGACACCGAGACCGAGCCGTCGGCGTGGATCGTCACCGCGACGTGGTCGGCATGGCCGGCCAGCGCTTCGTCGATCGAGTTGTCGACGACTTCGAACACCATGTGGTGCAGACCGGTGCCGTCATGGACGTCGCCGATGTACATGCCGGGGCGCTTGCGGACCGCCTCCAGGCCTTCCAGTGCGGTGATGCTGTTGGCGTCGTAATTGCCGGTAGGTGCCGGAGTGTTCTGTTCTTCAGTCATCGCGCTTGCCATAGGCTCCGCAGGTCGGGCCACCGCCGTGGGGCAGGGCGCCGATGGGTTTAGGGGTTGCAACAGCAATTATACCAGCCGGGCGCTTCCGCCCCTGCCCGCACTATGGCACAGGCTGAACCTGCCCATGTTCCACGTGGAACCGGGTGATGTCGGAGCGGCCTTCGAGTGCCGTCGGGGTTTCGGTGGCGGTGATGAAGATCTGCGCCGGGCCCGTCCGCAGACGGTCCAGTACCCGGGCCTGGTGGGTGCGGTCGAGCTCGGACGCGATGTCGTCCAGTGCGATCACCGGCCATTCCCCGCGCTGCTCGGCGTAGTCCTCCGCCTGGGCCAGCAGGCAGGTGAGGGCGGTCAGTTTGGCCTGCCCGCGCGAGAGCGCGTCCCGGCCGGGAATGCTCGCGAAGCCCACGCTCCAGTCAGCGCGGTGCGGACCGACGGAGGTGTAACCCGCCAGGCGATCGCGGTCCCGGGCCAGCAGCAGTGCGTCGGACAGGGATAGGTCCTGCTTGCGCCAGCCCGGGCTGAGGTTAAGCGACTGCATGCCCAGATTCGGCGCCAGATCCTGCGCCAGGCTGACCGCACGGTCCTGCAGTTTGTCCAGATAGTGCTGGCGGCGGCTGGTGAGCGGTTCGCCCGCCTCGGCGAGCTCGTGGTCCCAGGCATCGAGCGCGTGCGGGTGCCCACCTTGCTTGAGCAGGGCGTTGCGCTGTTTGAGCGCGCGCGAGTAGCGCCGCCACAACGCCAGGAAGTCTGGTTCCACGTGGAACAGTCCCCAATCGAGGAAACGGCGACGTGGTTCACCGCCGCCACTCACCAATGCGTGGCTCCCAGGCTCGAAGGTTACTACTGCCAGCGCTGCGCACAGATTTCCCAGCTGGGCGACGTCTTCGCCATCCAATCGGCCTTTCCAGTCCTGGCCGCTATGCCGAAGGCCGGCCTTGCGGCGGGTGGGGGACTCGGCGCCAGCGCGTTGTTCGTCCCACTCGACGAACACATCCAGCGCCTCCAGCCCGTGTCGCACCAGGCCATCGCGCACTCGTCCGCGGAAACTCCGCCCATAGGCCATCACGTGCAAAGCCTCCAGGACGCTGGTCTTCCCGGCGCCGTTGTCGCCCGTAATCAGGTTGATGCCGGGTTGTGGAGCAAATTCCACGCTGTCGAAGCGACGAACGTTGTGGAGGGAAAGACGGCGAATATGCATCCCGCCATTGTAGAGGCACGCCATGCGTGTCTGCCTTCCCGCCCAAATCGAAACCGACCGGTAGAGCCACGCCCTGCGTGGCTGCTCTTCACCGGACACGCATGGCGTGCACCGACCCGGAATTCTTTGAAATCTGGAGGACGGGCAGGGCCTCTGCCTTGCAGATTTCAAAGAATTTGAGGCTCTACCAGGCCGCTGGGAAGGACATCGGTTTATCCAAGGACCACATTCTTTGAAATCTGCGAGCCACGCCCCGGCCAGGTTCCAGAGATCGTGAAACATCCAGCGAAATGCGGTTCGACTTACCCACACGCGGCCTGTATGACTTATGCACAAGCGCTGGGCAGGTTGTGGATAAAAAGTCCGCCAAATCCGCGCCTGAAACATATCCACAGGCTGACCCCCACCTTCAGGGGCCTTTTTACAGGGGTTTCAGCCCTACATTTTCCTTTACATTCAACAAGATAAGGTAGTTTTCAACCAAATCTGGGCCTACCATCACCACCTAGCTTTAGATTTATATACAGTTTTTAAAGCATAGAGCTGTGATCCAAGGGTTTGAAAAACCCGCACCGCCGAGACCACGCGTAGGGACACGCCGTGCGTGTCTGCGTTGGACCAGGCAACCCAAAGCGGGAAGGGCAGCCACGCAGGGCGTGGCTCTACCGGGGTGCGGTTTCTGACGTTGAGAGCCGGACACGCGTGGCGTGGCTCTACGCTAGATGGCTCGTGGCTCGTGCCTGGGCGGCGATGCTCCACGTGGAACGTGCTGGCAAAAAAAAAACCCGGCACTCGGCCGGGTTTCTTTCAACGCTGTTCCACGTGGAACAGGTCAGAGGCGCAGCGGCATCACCACGTGACGCGACTTCTCGCTGCTGGCTTCACGCACCAGGGCCGAGGAGTTCGAATCGCGCAGCTGGATGACCACATGTTCGTCGCGCAGGGCAGACAGGGCGTCCAGCAGGTAGTTCACGTTGAAGCCGATGGCCAGATCGCTGACGGTGGTGTCCGCTTCGATCTCTTCCTGGGCTTCTTCCTGCTCCGGGTTGTGCGCGCTGATCTTGAGGTTGCCCGGCGAGACTTCCACGCGGATGCCGCGGTACTTCTCGTTGGACAGGATCGCGGCGCGCTGCAGCGAGGCGCGCAGGGCTTCGCGATCCACCTTCACTTCGCGGTCGGCGCCGATCGGGATCACCGCCTCGTAATCCGGGAAACGGCCGTCGATCAGCTTGGAGGTAAAGGTCACATCGTCGCGCTTGACCCGCACGTGGCTGCGGCCGACTTCCAGTTCGATCTCGCGATCGCCGCTTTCCAGCAGGCGCTGCAGCTCGGTCACGCCCTTGCGCGGCACGATGATCTGACGCTTGGCGCCACTGGCCTTCTCCAGGTCGGTTTCGCACAGCGCCAGGCGATGGCCGTCGGTGGCCACGGTGCGCAGGGCATCACCGCGCAGGTCGAACAGCAGACCGTTGAGGTAGTAGCGGACGTCCTGCTGGGCCATCGCAAACGCGGTGCGTTCGATCAGCTCCTTCAGGGTCGCCTCGCCAATCGCAACGCGCTCGGTGGCTTCCACTTCGTCCACCGACGGGAAGTCGTTGGCCGGCAGGGTTGCCAGGGTGAAACGGCTGCGCCCGGCCTGGACGGTGATCTTGTCGCCGCTCTGCGAGACGGTGATCCGGCTGCCATCGGGCAGGGCGCGGATGATCTCGAACAGCTTGCGTGCCGGGATGGTGGTCTCGCCGTCCTGGGCATCTTCCACCGCGATCCGCGACACCATCTCCACTTCCAGGTCGGTACCGGTCAGCGAAAGCTGGCCGTTCTGGACCTGGACCAGGAAATTAGCCAGAACCGGCAAGGTCTGGCGGCGTTCGACCACGTTGACGACTTGTGCCAACGGCTTGAGAAAGGCTTCGCGCTGCAGTGTGAAACGCATGTGGTTCCGTGCCCCTATGCTTTAAAAAAATGTGGAATAAATCAAAAGCTTGGTGGTGCTGGTAGCGCCAGAATCGCTGGAAAACATAGCTAAGTCTTTGTAAATAAAGAACTTTATAGCCTTGAAACCCTCTGCACTACTGCCCCCCAAGGGGTGGGGAAAGCTGTGGATAAAAACCGGCCCGACTCAAACGGCGTTTTTATCCACAACCTGTCCCTCGCTTACACCCGGATTTTGCACCGTTTTATGCGATGACGCTTGGGTGGCGTGCGTGCATCATTCGCTCAACTTCCGGATCAGCTTGTCCCAGTCTTCCCGCAACTTGCCGTCGGTCTCCATCAACGTCCGGATCTGCCGGCACGCATGCAGCACCGTGGTGTGGTCGCGACCGGCAAAGGCATCGCCGATCTCAGGCAGGCTGTGCTCGGTCAGTTCCTTGGTCAGGGCCATGGCGACCTGTCGCGGACGGGCCAGTGAGCGGGTTCGACGCTTGGACAGCAGATCCTTGATCTGCAGCCCGTAGTAGTCGGCCACGGTCTTCTGGATGTTGGGAATGCTGATCGCCTGCTGCTGGGCGCGCAGCAGGTCGCGCAGGGTTTCCTGGGCGAAGTCGGTGGTGATCGCGCGGCCGGTGAAGTTGGCGCGGGCGGTCAGGGTATTCAGCGCGCCCTCGAGGTCGCGAACGTTGGAGCGCATCTTCTTGGCAATCAGAAACGCCACATCGTCGGGAATCTCCGCACCACGCTCGCGGGCCTTGGCCAGCACGATCGCCGCGCGCGTCTCGAAGTCCGGTGGCTCGATCGCCACCGACAGGCCCCAGGCCAGCCGCGACTTCAGGCGCGCTTCCAGGCCTTCCACTTCGCGCGGATACCGGTCGCAGGTCAGGATGATCTGCTGCTTGCCGTCGAACAGGGCGTTGAAGGTGTGGAAGAACTCTTCCTGCGTGCGGTCCTTGCCGGCGAAGAACTGGATGTCGTCGATCAGCAGCGCGTCCACCTGCTGGAACTGGCGTTTGAACTGATCCATGGTCTTTTCCTGCAAGGCCCGGATCATCGCGCTGAAGAACTGCTCCGAGCGCAGGTACAGCACCTTGGCGGCCGGATTGGCCTGGCGCATGGCGTTGCCGGCGGCGAACATCAGGTGGGTCTTGCCCAGGCCGGTTCCCCCGTACAGCAGCAGCGGGTTGTGCGCACGGTCGCCGGGCTTCTGCGCCGCCTGGAACGCCGCGGCCAGGCCCAGCTGGTTGCTGCGGCCTTCCACGAAGTTGGAGAAGGTGTAGTGGGAATCCAGGTTGCCGGCGAACGGCACCAGCGGCTCGGCCGCCGCGGCAGGCGCGGAAACGGTCGAAATTGGCGCGATCTGCGCCTCCACGGCGCGCGGACGCGAGCCGATATCAAGAAAAACGTCGCCCGAACCGGAGAAATGCAACATCAGTTCCTTGATCCGGGGCAGGTACAGCGACCGGACCTGGTCCACGATGAAGGCATTCGGGGCATACAGCACCAGGCTGTCCGCGCGCAGATCGGCCTGCAGCGGCTTCAACCAGGTGTGAACATCTTCGGGCGGGAACTCCGCCTCAAGGCGTTCGAGACAACGTGACCAGGCATCCAT